>JBEKCW010000019.1:0-24006 GCA_050014675.1 Occallatibacter sp.
ATCGAGTTCCAGCATCATCGTCCGGGGTGCGCGCAGTGCTGAAATCTCGTCCAGAATTCGGTCGGCGAGTTCACGCTTCGCCATCTGCGGCAACTCGATAGCTTTGGTGGCCGTCAAAAACGTGGCCGCATTCTCATCCGCATCGATTCCACTTCCGTGACCCGCAACGTTGTTTACCACAATGGCGTCTGCGCCCTTGTTGCGCAGCTTGGCGCGGCCGTTCTCAAGCTCGTCGTGCGTCTCGGCGGCAAAACCCACAATGATCTGGCTGGGACGGCGCCTCCGCACCACTTCGGCCAATATATCCTCGGTGGGAGAAAGTTCCAGCGTGAGCGGACCGCTGCGCTTGAGCTTCTGCTCGCTTACAGCCACGGGCCGGTAATCGGCAACGGCTGCGGCCTTGATCACCAGGGTTGCCTCATTGAGCCGCGACAGCACCGCGTCTCTCATCTCATCGGCCGTAATGACTGAAACAAGCTCGCAGCGCGCCGGGGTGCGCAACGCAGTTGGACCGCTCACCAGCACCACCCTCGCTCCGCGGTTCTGCGCCGCCTCAGCCAGCGCGTATCCCATCTTGCCGCTGGAGCGATTACCCACGAACCGCACCGGATCGATCGCCTCGCGCGTGCCTCCCGCGGTTATCAGCACAACTTCGCCGGCCAGGTCGCGACGCCGGTTCAGTGTCTTCATCACCATCTCGGCAATGGCCTCAGGCTCAGCCATGCGGCCGGCGCCCACCATGCCGCACGCCAGGTCGCCGCTGCCGGGCTCAACCACGCGCACCCCGCGCTGCCGCAGGGTTTCAAGATTAGCCTGCGTGGCTACATGATTCCACATGTTCACGTTCATCGCGGGAGCCACCAGCACCGGCGCCTCGGTGGCCAGGTACATGGTGGTAAGAAAATCGTCGGCAATGCCATTGGCAAACTTGGCCAGGATGTTTGCCGTTGCCGGCGCAACAACCAGGGCTTCGGTCCACTGCGCCTCGGCAATGTGATCGATTCCGTTCTGTTCGGGGTCAGCGTCTTCCGGGCCGAGTTCATCCCACAGGCTGGAGATGACACGATGGCCGGTGAGCGCAGCAAAGGTGAGCGGCTGCACGAAACGCTGTGCCGATGCCGTCATGACCACATGAACTTCGGCGCCCGAGCGCTGCAATGCCCGCACCAGCTCGGCCGCCTTGTAGGCGGCAATTCCACCGGTGACAGCGACCGTGACCCTCATGAGTTGATTTTAGAACAGAGAGCGGTGTTAGCGGAGTTGGCGATGTTAGCAGAGTTGGGCGGAGAGCCAGTCAGTAAGCCGGCTGAACGATGACCGCCGACCTCCAACAACTGATCCCTGATCCCTGTTCCCTGATCCCTGCTGTTTTCAGCTCAGCAGAATCGGAATGGCGGGCCCTTCGACCAACGGCTTGGTGACCGCGACATCCGCCTTCACGTATGAAATCTTGCCGGCTTCAATCTCCTCCTGCGCAATGCGGCAGGCCTTGGTTGACTGGCTGGGGACTAAAGCGCGCGAGCCGCTTTGCAGCTGGCGGGCGCGCCGCGCAGCAACCAGCACCTTGCGATAATTGGAATCAAATCTGGTCTCAATCGTCATCGGGTTCGTCTCCAAAGGGAAGTTGCTGCTGGCCGGATTCGCCGTCGATCCCAAAGGCTTCCAGCACAGGTTTGAGCCGCTCCTGCGAATTCAACTGCAGGCAAGCCGCGGCGACCTCCAACACGCGGCGCTGCCGATAAGCAATGGCCTCGCCGTTCCGGTAAAAACGTTCTGCCAGGACAATTGCCTCCAGTTGCGCTACTGCCCTGTCAAGGATGTCGTTGATCAAAATATAGCTGTATTGCCTGTAATTCTCAATCTCCTTGCTGGCCTCGCTCAGCCGGCGGTACAGCTCCGACTCGTTCACCATACCCTCGGCGCGCATCCGGTTCCTGAGCCGGGTGCGCAGCACCTTGGGGTTGGGTGGCAGCACAAAAATGCTCACCGCCTCAGGCATTTTGTCTCTCACCTGGGCCGCTCCCTGCACGTCGATATCGAGCAACAGATCGTGCCCTTCGCTCCTCGCCTGGTCAAGTGATGAGCGCGCCGTTCCATACAGATGATTGCCGAATACCTCAGCGTGCTCCAGAAAAAGGTCTTCGTCGATCATGCGCTTGAACTCTTCGCGCGTCGTGAAGTTATACTCGCGCCCGTGCTCTTCTGAACCGCGCGGCGTGCGAGTCGTCCACGAAACCGAAAAGTCCACGCCGCTCACCTGCTTGCGCAGTTCGCTTACCAGCGTGCTCTTGCCCGAGCCCGAAGGCGCCGAAATGATAAATAGAATTCCTGCCACGTTCTCCTCGTGTTGCCAGCCAATAGCCAGCAGCTTCCCCATAGTCGCTAGTGCCTATTGCCTGGTCCCTAGTGCCTAGTCCGTAGCCCCTATCCACTGCTTCACTCGATATTCTGTATCTGCTCCCGCGCCTTCTCAATCTCAGACTTCATGGCCAGGCCCAGTTCCGTCACGCGGGTTCCCTTGCCGCTTACCCCGCTGGTCTTTGACAAAAGCGTATTGGCTTCGCGATTCATCTCCTGCAGCAGAAAGTCCAGTTTCTTGCCGGTCTCGCCGCCACCGTTAAGCAGTTCGCGGAAATGGCCGATGTGCGTAGTCATCCGTTCCAGCTCTTCCGAAACATCGCTGCGCTCCACCAGCACGGCAACTTCTTCGAGCACGCGCTGCTGGTTGAATTCGGGACCGACGGCATTAGCCAGCCTCTGCGCAAGCCGCTCCTTGTAGCGATCTTCAATCCCGCTGCGCAGCTCCGTGACTCCCGCTGTGGCTTCGGCCAGCCGGTCCAGCGTTCCATTCAGAATTGCTGCCAGCGACTGACCCTCGCGCGCGCGCATGGCCTTCAACTGCTCGAGCAGCGGACCAATCTGCTCCAGCACGCTCGCTGCCAGTGCCGACAGATCTTCATCGCCGCGGCTATCGGCCTGCAGTGCGCCCGGCATGCGCAGCGCGGCATTCAAATCGGGCTCGCCGCTCAGCCCATGTTCCTCACGCGCCGCTTGGAACGCCGCAAGGTACCCATCCACAAGCTCGCGATTGTAACCGGCCTTCTGTTGCGTGCTGCGATCGATTGAGAGCGTCAGCTCCACGTGGCCGCGCACCAGCGCCTCTTTCAAAACCTTGCGCAGCTCCATTTCCAGCGCATCCAGTCCGTTGGGCAACCTGAACTGCAGATCGAGAAAACGGTGATTCACGCTTTTCAGGCTCAGCGTGTATCCCAACTGGTCACTGGCCCGCGCCTGCACTCGCGCAAATCCGGTCATGGAATATAAAGGCATTCTTACTCTTCCTCGGCTGCGACAACCATAGTCTGCGCGGCCATTCTCGTGCCGTTGCCATTCATCTCCGGCATGTCGATAAATTGCAGTTGATACAGCTTCTGATACATCGGCGAAGTTGTCAGCAACTCCTCGTGGCAGGCGATCGCGGTAATGCGCCCATCCTCGAGCATGGCGATGCGGTTGGCCCGCCGGATGGTTGAAAGCCGGTGCGCAATGACCACCACGGTGCGGCCCTGCATCAGGTTGGCCAGGGCAATCTGCACCAGCGACTCGCTTTCCGCATCGAGGGCCGATGTCGCTTCGTCCAGAATCAATATTGGCGAATTCTTCAGGATGGCGCGCGCAATCGCAATACGCTGCCGCTCGCCGCCCGAAAGCCTGAACCCCTTTTCGCCGATCACCGTGTCGTAGCCCTGCGGCATGCGCATGATAAAGTCGTGCGCCAGCGCATTGCGCGCGGCCTCTTCGACAAGTGCGAGCTTCACATCGGGCTGGCCGTACGCGATATTGTTGCGCACCGTGTCGTTAAAGAGAATCGTCTCCTGCGTCACCTGCGCCACCTGCCTGCGCAGCGAGGCCAAAGTCAGATCGCGAATGTCGTGGCCGTCAATCACAATGCGCCCCGAAGTCACATCAAAGAACCGGGGTATCAGGTTGACCAGCGTCGATTTTCCCGCGCCGCTCGGCCCCACCAGCGCCAGCATCTCGCCCGCATTCACATCGAGATCCACGTTGTGCAGTATCTGGTGCTCGCCTTCGTCTGTCGAGTAGCTGAAGCCTACATTTTCAAACTGCACCGATTTGCTGAAGCTTCGAAGCGTAATGGCCCGGTGCCGCTCCTTCACGTCGTCCTCGGTATCGAAGAAAGAAAACATTGAGGATGAAGCGCCCATTGCCTGCTGAAAGCTGTTGTAGAAGTAGGCGAACTTCCGTACCGGATCGTAGAGCTTGAAGAGCAGGATGATAAACGCGCCAAACATGCCCATCGTCATGCGGCCGTGCATAATCTCGTTGCGCCCGATGAAAAGAAACATGGCAATCGCTACCGCTCCAATCGAATCCATCAAAGGCGAACTGATGGATTGAATGCGAACGTTGCGCAGGTTGGCGCGGAACAGCCGCCGCGCAGCGGTCTTGAAGCGAAGAATCTCCCACAGCTCGGTGTTGAAAGCCTTCACAATGCGATTGCCGGTCACCGTCTCGTGCAGAATGTTCTGGATCTCGGCCAGCTTGTCCTGCCCGGTGCGGGTGCGCGTCCGCACTTCCCTGCCGATCCTGCGCGAAGACGTTACCACTACCGGGATGAACAACAGCAGCGCCCAGCTCAGTTCCCCGCCGAGCCGGACGACAAAGACCAGTCCAACCAGGAAGGTGAAAAACTGCTGCAGGAACTCGCCAATAACCGAACTGACCGCAAACTGAACGCGGTCCACATCGTTGATGAGCGTCGAAAGAATCGTCCCCGTTGCGTGCTTGTGAAAAAAACTCGACGAGCGCCGCAGCGTGGCTTCGTAAAGATGATTCCGCAGGTCGGTAATCAGCCCGAAGCCCGCGTAATTCACAAGGTAGGTGCCGAGATAATCGCAAAGGCCCTTGGCCAGCGTAGAGAGCACAAGTGCAAACGCCACCACCACCCAGGCATTGTGCATGTGCAGAAAATGCGGAACCAGAAGCCTCAGATCGAAGTGCCATGCAGTCTTGGGCAGGCCAAGGTTGATAGGGCCTTCGGGTGCATCCGGCCTCAGAACCTGGTCGAAGATCGGCTGCAGCAGCAGTACGCGAAAGGTATCGAGCGCCCCAACCAGCGCCAGCAGCAACACGCCCGGAATCCACTCCAGCGTGTAGGGCAGCCCGTAACGCAATAAGCGCAGGAGGTTCTTCATGCCGGCATTGCCGCCAGACGCGTATTGGACCCGCAATCTGCGCAACCTGTTGCCGCGCGGCCCCGGCGCCGCGATAGCCGCGGACTCACAGGCCGGAATGGGGTGACAGGGTCCATCCCGATATTGTATCCGGGCTCGCCTGCCGCAGGCCGGTTAGCCACACCCACTCCGAAACCAAAGTTGCGGCAAACACTCTGCTTAGGTACGGCATCAAACCACTGGCGTTGTTATCATTACGTGGTATAGACACGCGGCGGCGAACCGAGTCACTTCCCTATGGCGAACGGCGTAAAAGTCCTGATTGCCGAAGACGAGCCCCACGCCCTGATGGGCCTTGCCGAGCTTATCTCGGGATGGGGGTATCGCACTGAGACCGCGCGCGATGGCATTGAAGCGTGGGAGAAGACGCTCGCCTGGGAACCGGCCATCATCGTCACCGACCTCAAAATGCCGCGGCTCGACGGCATCGGCCTTCTCACCAGGCTCGCTGAGGATGCATCGGGGCTCAATTCCAACGTGGCCGTGGTTATGCTCACCGCCATGGGCTCCATTCAGCTGGCAGTCGACGCCATGAAGCTGGGCGCGTACGACTTTCTTCAAAAGCCCGTCGACTCCACGCGCCTGCGCACCATCCTGGCCAATGCCACCCGCCAGCGCGACACCGAGATTGAGCTTGAAGTGGCGCGCCGCCGCCTGCGCGAGAGCGGCGTTCTCGGCGCCATGGTGGGCAGTTCCAAGGCCATGCGCGAAATCTTCGGCCTCATTGAGCAGATCGCCCCCTCCAATGTTTCCGTGCTCATTACCGGAGAAAGCGGCACAGGCAAGGAACTGGTCGCCCGCACGCTGCATGCGCTCAGCCCGCGCAAAGCTAGACCGTTTGTCGCCGTCAACTGCGCCGCCATTCCTGAATCGCTCATCGAAAGTGAACTCTTCGGCCACGAGAAAGGCTCGTTCACCGGCGCTGCCGAACGTCGCGCCGGCTGCTTCGAGCTGGCCATGGGCGGAACGCTGCTGCTCGACGAAGTAGGCGAGATGCCCATCGCCACCCAGGCTAAGCTGTTGCGCGTTCTTGAGGAGCGCAAGCTGCGCCGCCTGGGCGCTCGCACCGAACTGGATGTGGATGTGCGCGTGCTCGCGGCCACCAATCGCGATCCTGGCAGCGCAGTCGAACTCGGCCACCTTCGCGCCGATCTCTTCTATCGCCTTAACGTCTTCAACATCCACATGCCGGCCCTGCGCGAGCACATTGAAGATCTGCCGTCGATGGCCGAGGCAATGGTGATTGAGATGAACCAGAAGCACAGCCGAAAAGTGTCGGGGCTGGCTTCTTCAATGCTCGACCGCATGATGAGCTACGACTGGCCGGGCAACGCCCGCGAGTTGCGCAACACAGTTGAGCGCGCAGTAATCCTCTGCCCCGACGGAGCGCCCCTCGATGCCGGCCATCTGCCGCCTGGTTTTGGCAAGTCGCGGCTTCCCCTGGCCCAATGTTCCGATGCCGGCCTTGTGCCGGTCCACGTGGGCACTACCGTGGATGAAGCCGAGCGCATGCTCATTCTGCGCACGCTCGAAGCAACCGGGCAAAACAAAACCCGCGCCGCTGAAATACTGGGCGTGAGCCTCAAGACTCTTCACAATAAGCTGAAAGAATACAACCGGGCAGGGGAAGGCTCGCTGAGCTGAGGACTGGGCCTCGTATCTAAAACGGGTTCTGATTCATGCGCCTTAAAACCAAACTCGTGCTGGCCATCACCAGCCTGGTATTTCTCATCGCCGGACTCATCTCGTTCGTCTATGTAGGCCAGCTGGTCAGCGAGGCGGTGCGCCAGACTTACGACTCCAACCGGATGGAGGCTGAGCAGATCCGGCTGGTGCTGCAGAATGCCCTTCAAAACGGACTGAAAGACCAGAAGGTCGATCCCAACAATTTTCTCCAGCTTCGATATCTCGAGGCCCAGGCGGTTCGCAGCGACCCCTCGCTCCAGTACGCGATTGACTCGGCTATCCGTTATTCGCCAACCATCTACGACGTCAATATCGGCGACGCCCAGTCCACCATTCTGCTCAGCACCAACGCCGGCAGCCAGGACCAGCCCATGCCGGTTCGGCCCAGCTACGAGCGGCTGCTCGAAGACAACCCCGGCCAGCTACTGGATGCGGTCTTTGGCGCTCCCAGGGTATTCGACGTCATGGTTCCACTGGAGCGCAATGGCCAGCCCTTCGCCACGGTCCACGTGGGCGTGCGCACCACGCTGCTGGGCGCGGTATACAAGCCGTGGCTCAAGCAAACCATCTGGCTCATGGGCTTTGCGCTCAGCTTTTCTCTGCTGGTCGCATTCCTGCTCTCCAACTTCGCTCTCCGCCCTTTGGAACAGATAAGCCAGCAGCTCGACTACTGGACCCCGCCCGGAGACACTGCTGAAGACGAGCCTTCAGGTTCTAGGCAGGACATGGCCTCCCGCGTCTCCAGCAAGATTGAGAAGATCGGCCAGCGCATGCGTAATGTTGAAGAAGTGTTTTCGGCGCTCAAGGAGAACCTTGATCAAATCCTCGGCAACCTGCAGGATGGAATTCTTCTTTTCACCGGCGACGGTCGCGCTGTAATGGTCTCAGAGGCGGCTTGCCGATTTCTGCACACCGATCGCGACGCAGTTCTGGGGCGTCACGCGCGCGACATCTTCGACCGCAATACCTTGCTTGGCCGCTCGCTATGGGAGTCTGTCGATGCCGGCGTCTCCATGGTGCAGGAAGAGGTTCGCACTGAAAATGGCCGCCGCATCCGCGCCTCGGTCGACTTCATCCACGACGACGAAAATGGCCAGGGCCTAGGTGCGCTGGTCACGCTCCACGACATCGAATCGGCTGAAGTCATCGAATCGGAGCTCGAGGTCTCGCGACGCATGGCGGCCATTGGACGGCTCACCTCCGGCGTGGGCCACGAGGTAAAAAACCCCATCAACGCCATCGTGGTTCATCTCGAGCTGCTCAAATCCAAACTCGGCGATTCCGCCTCACCCGCCACGCGCCACCTCGAGGTCATCGACGCTGAAATCCACCGTCTCGATCGCGTCGTGCAGACCCTGGTCGACTTCTCGCGGCCGGTCGAGCTACAGCTCCGCGAGCAGGACCTGCGCGAGATCGTAAATGAAGTTGTGGCCCTGGCCAGCGCCGAGCTTTCCACGCGCGACGTTATCGTGGTCAGCAAAATGCCCAGCGAGCCGCTCATTGCCAATGTCGACGGCGATCTGCTCAAGCAGGCTGTGCTCAACGTCATCCAGAACGGCGCTCAGGCCATGCCCAACGGTGGCCGGCTTCAGGTCAGCATCCAGGGCGACCGCTTGTCACCCCCCAACGACGACCGCTTTACCATCCAGTTATCAAAGGAAGCCATTATCAGCATTCGCGATGAGGGGCCGGGCATTCCCGATGACATTCGCGAAAAGATCTTCGATCTCTACTTCACAACCAAGACCGGCGGAAGCGGCATTGGATTGGCCATGACCTACCGCATTCTCCAGTTGCACCACGGAAGCGTGGAAGTACAATCAGTTACAGGGCAAGGTTCCGACTTCCGTCTGCGTATTCCTCTTGCCCCCATTGACTGGGGACGCCGCCACTTGAGAGCGGTAAGCAGTGTAAACCATGAGGAATCTGGGGAATGAGATTTCCTCTTAAGTGCGTTGTCTTGACGTTGCCTTTACTGCTGGCTGGGTGCCATCGCAACCAGCCAAAGGCGCAGCTTCCGCCGCTTGCGCCTGCGGAAACGGCAAATATCCCACCTCCGTCCAACGCGCCGCCGCCCCCCAACGAGACCATACCCACCAAGCCCACGCAGCAGGCTCCAACCCCGCCGCAGCCGGTCCAGAAGCCGGTGGTGAAGAAAAAGAAGCCCACCAAACCGGCCGATACCACCGAGCAGGCTGCCACTCCGGCTCCGAACCCTGAGGTGAGCGCCATCGGCCAGCTCTCGTCGGGAGATCCAGCCGACCTACGCCATCAGACCGAGGGTTCCATCGCTTCAGTCGAGCAGGGCCTTAGAAATATCAACCGCCCGCTCGACGAGTCGGAGCAGAAGACCGCCGACCACATCCGCGAGTTCATCAAGGAAGCCAAGGCAGCCCTTGCGTCAGGCGATGTGGATGGAGCGCACACCCTGGCCGGCAAAGCCCGAGTGCTGCTCGACGAACTGACCGGCAAGTAGAACGTTGCGTCGCAAAGCCGATCACACTCAAAAATGGGTGCCCCATCCTTCGGCGCCTTATGCTAAAGGGTGGGAAAGCACAAATCTCACCGCACGGGGCGTACCTACAGTTCGCCCCAGCTCAGCTTGATCCTCAGCGCCTCAAAGAATCCCGTCTCTCCAAGCCGCACAAGTTTCACCGTGAAATTCGACCGGTGACAGCGCACTTCGTCGCCGCGCCTGAGTTCCACCGCCACCTGCCCGTCCACGGTCAGCAGCGCCACTTCCGGCACGCCTTCCACGCGCACGTTCAGCGCCGCGTCCCCGCGCACCACAATAGGCCGCAAGGTGAGCAGGTGAGGACAAATCGGGGTTACAACCATCGCATCGACATCTGGCGTCAAAATTGGCCCGTTCGCGGCCAGCGTATAGGCGGTTGACCCGGTCGGCGTGGAAACAATCACCCCGTCGGCTCTGAACCTCGCCACCGGCCTGCCATCCAGCTCCACTGCAAACTCGCCCATACGGGCAATCTCGCCCTTCGAAACCACAATCTCATTCAGCGCCGTGTAGCTCGAGTGCTTTTCGCCGCCGCGCCACAGCTCCGCATGCAGCATGGCGCGCTCGTCGAGGTTGTGGCAACCATCGCACCAGCTCTCCAGCGTTGCATACAAGTCGGCCAGCTTCACCTCGGTCAGGAAACCAAGGAAACCCACATTTGCGCTCAAGATCGGCGTTCCATACGAAGCAAAAATCCGCGCCACTGAGAGCAGCGTTCCGTCGCCTCCCAGCACGATCACCAGGCCAGGGCCATGCGCTGGCAGATCGGGGCGATTCACCCAGGGCGCAGCGTCGGTATACTTTCCGCTCTCATCGTCAAGCAGCGGATCGTAATCGTGCTCGCGCAGCCAGGCAATCAGCTCAGGCAATAGCCGCGCCAGTTCCGGCTTGTTCGGCTTTGAGACAATCGCAACGCGTGTCATGCGGTCTCAGTGTAAACCAGCGGAGTTAGAGGTATGAGCAAGTCGCTGACTTGCTAGCCCCGCTTCGCATACAGCAGAAATTCCTTGTTCCCCTCCATGCCGGTAATCGGCGAAGGAATCGTCCCCACCACCACCCAGCCCAGCCCGCGCACGCAATCCGCTACCTTGTCGATCGCCAACTGGTGCGCTGCGGGATCGCGCACAATCCCGCCCTTGCCCACATGCTCCCGCCCAGCCTCAAACTGCGGCTTCACCAGCACCACCGCCTCTTCCAGCGTCTCCGCGGCCGCCACAACGGCCGGCAGCACCAGCGTGGCTGAGATAAACGAAACATCCATCACCAGCAACGTCAGCTTCGGCTCGCCCTTCAACGACCCAGGCCCCAGCAACCGCGCATTAGTCCGCTCCATCAGCCGCACCCGCGGGTCGGTGCGCAGTTTCGCCGCAATCTGCCCAAAGCCCGTATCGATGTCCGTCGCCTGCGCAGCCCCATGCTGCAGCAGGCAGTCGGTGAACCCCCCGGTTGACGTGCCCACATCCACGCAGGCCCGCCCCTCCACCGAAATCTTCCAGTGTTCCAGCGCCGCCGCCAGCTTCAGTCCGCCCCTGCTCACATAGGGCATGTCGTCGCCCAGCAGCCGGATGGCCGCATCCCCGGCCACCGTCACGCCCGCCTTGTCTACCTTTTGCTCGCGCACCAGCACGCGGCCGGCCAGGATCAGCGCCCGCGCCCGCTCGCGGCTCGCCGCAAGGCCCCGCTCCACAAGCAACACGTCAAGACGCGTTTTGCCGCCGTCCGCCATCGTACTCCCGTCAGCAGAATCGCTTCGCCCCAAAAATGAAAAGGCCATTCCAGCTAGCGGAATGGCCCTCCCTCGTTCTCTCGCGACCGCGCAACGCGCAGGCCGTTACTAATACACGATCGCCCTGCAATCGCTCAGCGTGTCCGTTTGCGATGCGCCAGGCAGATTGCATGGCTGCCCGTATCCCGGCACGCGGCTGGAGTAATTGTTGTTGCCGCTCGTGCCCGTCTGGTTCGTCGTCCGCAGGTCCACCACGGTTCCCTCCACCAGTATGGTGGTATCGATCACGTCGATCTGTGTCGGCGTGGTTTCAATCACCGTGATATACGGGCTGTTCGGCGCTGCCGCGTACACCTTCGCGTACTCTGAGTTCTGCACATTCAGCACCGTCCGCGGATTGCCCACCACCGTCAGCGTCTTTTCAAGCGTGTGTGTGGTCAAATTCACCACCGACACCGTGCCGTTGGTCGAAGCAGTGCAGTTTGGCGTGCAGTCGCCCTGGTTCGCCGTGTAGGCCTTCGAGCCGTCAATCAGCACCGTCACGCTGGCCGGGAATGGCGTGGCCGTATTGCCAACCGCAATCGTCCAGGTTGTTCCAAACGTGGCGCTGTCGTTGCCGTACTCGTCAAGGCTCACGTCGATCACGCTGATCGTTCCGCCGTCGTAGTTCGCCACGACCAACTCCGATGTTCCAGGGCTGTACTCGGCGTCCACGGGTCCGGCGATCGCAGTCATTCCCGCAGTTCCATTGGGCGGTGTAACGCCTGTATTAGCTACCGCGGTTGTCGAAAGGGGCAGAATGGGGTGGCAATTCACCGTCTGGCCGGTCTGGTCAACAAACGGAGTGCACTGGTCCAGCGTGTTGTCCTGAACATTGATCACCGAAACCGTGTCACTGCCCCGATTCAGCACAAACAGCCGCTTCTGGTCGAGCGACTCCACACCAAACACCGGGCATTGGGCGTTGGTCGTTCCTGAACCGGCGGTAGGGTCAAGCACAATCGGCGAGTCGGCAACAAGAGATGGCTCGATCGGTGTCGCCACGCCGTTTTCGCCGACCGTCGTGGGCGAGCTGTTACAGGTCGTATTCGTGAACCCCGGCTGAACCTGGGGATTCTGGCTCAGCACAAAATTGCGCTGCCCCGTCGCGGTTGGCGCGCCGGCAATGTAGACCGGCATGGTGGCCACGGGAACTGCCAGCTTGAAGGTCTCAGGAAATCCGGTGAACACGTCCACCAGGCTTCCATTTAAATCCGCCGTCCAAAGTCCCGTAGACGGGGCTGTCAGGTTCACCGGCACAGCCGTCGAGGGCAGGGTGGACACGGTAACATTTTTCGCCTGCAGGTTGGTGGTAATGGGGAAATTGGTCAGCGTTCCGTCAGTGTTGACGGTGTAACCGTTCGCACCCACCTCATCGATGGTGAACGCCAGCGGCCCCACCCCGATGGGTGCTATGGCCATCACCGTATCGCCGGAGTAATCGATGATGGTAGCCACGCCCGGCGTGCTTGGACCGGTGGTGGATACCACAACCGCGTACGCTGACGGCTGCGCCGCCGGTCCGGTAGGCACAATCGGCGTAACCACCGGCCGGTAGTTGTTGCCGCACCCGGCAATCAGGGCTGAGACCGCCATGGCCGCGCCCGCTTGTGCCAGCAGCGTGCGCAACCGGCCCTTCTTCATATCAAGAAAACTCATTAAGAATCTTTCCCTGTACTAGGGTGATTGTAAATCAGCCAACCGGGACGCCCGGCTGCGCGCCGCCGCCCGAACCATAAGTGAAATGACGCAAAAGTTTGACTCTCTGATAGAGACGCTCAGCACGCAAAAATGGCACCGGCCGTTACCGCTGTTTCGGCAGGCCTGACGCTGGACAGACCGCGCTGAGTACCGCCGGTCTCCCGACCGGCTGTAGTGCGGGCGTCCTCGCCCGCACCGGCCTGCTACTCGCTATCCAACCTGCAAGTCTTCCCGCTCACCGTCCCTCGATTTCCACAATCGCGCTATCGGGCGCGCTCCAGGCAGCCGGGCCTTCGCTGGTCATTTTCTGGCCGGCATCGTCCCAATGCAGCTTCGTCACCTGCCCGCCGCCATTCTCATACGCGTAGGTTGTTCCATCGTCCGCGAAAAGCGTAAAGCTCGCGTCCGCGCCCGGATACACCTTCACCTTCACAATCGACTGCGTCTGGTGGGTGTTTTCAACGGCAGAACCCATCGGGATGATCGATCCCGCCCTCACAAACAGCGGAATCGTCTCAATGGGCGCAGCCACCTCCACCGTCTGCCCGCCCTTCGTCCGCTCGCCCGTCCAGTAGTTGTACCAGTCGGTTCCCGCGGGCAGATAAACCCGCTTGCTCGTCTCGCCCTGGTCCGTGACCGGAGCCACCAGAAACGCCGGCCCGAACATGTACTCATCGCCGATCTCGGCAACCTTGGGATCGGCTGGAAAATCGAGCGCCAGCGCCCGCATAAACGGCGCACCGGTAAGCCATGTCTGGTAGCCCAGCGAGTAAATGTACGGCATCAGGTCATAACGCAGGCGCAGATATTTTTCAAGAATCGGTTCAGCTTCGTGCCCGTAAGACCACACTTCATTAAATTTGCGGCTGCCGTGCGTGCGCATCACCGGCAAAAACGTGGCGTACTCAAACCAGCGCGTATATAGCTCGGGATAGTCGTCGTATCCGCCCACGTTCGCCCGCGCGTCCGAGGGGTCGAGCAACGGCTTATGCGCAGGATGATGCACCGGCGGCAGGTATTGCCATCCGCCCGTGTCGTTTGACCAGTAAGCAATCCCCGACGCCGTTACATCCAGGCCGGTTGGGATCTGCCGTTTCAGCGTGTCCCAGGTCGGGAAGATATCCGATGACCAGGTGATGGTGCCGTTGCGCTGCGAGCCAAGATACGCGTCGCGAGAGAGAATCAAAGCGCGCCGTCCCGGCTCGTCCTTGCGAATTCCGTCATAAAGCGCCGCAGTGTGAAAGAGCGGATAGACGTTGAAGTACTCCGTCCCGGGTCCGATCTTCAAATAAGCGCCGTTCGGAGGCAGGTCGGGCTCGGTTTCATCGGCCCACAGCGAGTCGAATCCCTTGTCGATAATGTTGTCGCGCACGGTGTTCCAATACCACTTTGCCGCCTCAGGATTGGTCGTATCGATGTCCGAACCCGCGCGGTCGTAAGGCAGGCCGTCAATCGGCTTCCCGTCCGCGTAGGCGATGAACCATTTATTCCTCAGCACCTCATCATAAAAACGGTCGCTCGGCACAAACCGCGGCCACACGCTGATCATGGTTTCGAATCCCATTGCGTGTAGTTCGTCGTTCATTTTCTTGGGGTCAGGCCAGTACTTCGGATCAAAGTCCATCTGCCCCATGTTCGTGTAGTAGAACCAGTCCACCACCAGCACATCGGCGGGCAGATGCCGCTCGCGATAGCCCTTCGCCACGGCAAGCAGTTCTGCCTGACTCGAATACCGCTGCTTGCACTGGATATACCCATACGCGGCCTTCGGCATCATGGGCGTTGGCCCCGTCAGCAGCCTGTATCCCTCGTAGATCTCGTCGGCGTTCTTGCCCGCAATCACGAAGAATGAAACCCGATCGCCCACCTCTGAGGTCCACTTGGTCTGCCCGTTGAACCCACCTTCGAATGTCGTCTTCGAAGGGTTATCCCACAGCAGCCCGTAGCCCTTGTTGGTCACCACAAACGGCACGCAGAAAGTCGGCGCAGCCGGCGCCTCGTAATCGGACCAGCAATGGATCGGGTGCCCGCGATGATCCAGATACCCCTCCTGATTCTGCCCCAGGCCGTAATAGTGTTCATCGTCAGGCGAGGCGAACGTAGCGCCCACTGTGAAGAACTGGTCGTCACCCGGCCGACGGTCGTTGGCAATCTGGGCGGTTGCATCTTTCTGGTTCAGCTCAGACTGCGACCAATCGCGCATATCCAGCAGCGTGGTTCCATCCGGCGTGCGAAACGTGATCGGCGTATACGGAGTCGTGCCCACAAAATAGCCGGCCTGCGCAATCGTCGATTTGTCTGAGTTCCATGGTCCGGGAATCCGCGACGTCACAACCATGCGCGAGGAACTGTAGACGACGCTGTCTGCGCTGTATTTGGCGCTCCAGCCACTGCCCGATGCATGCGCGATAACCCCGTATCCCGGACCCGCGACAGCAGGCTCATGTTGCAGGCTGAGCGTAACGCGCAGAATGTTCTCGGCGTATGGTTCGAGCACGATGGTCGCGCCGTTACTCTCAATCTGAATTTGCCCGCCATTCGCGGTCACACCCGGCGGCGGCGTAGCCGAATCCTGAGCCATTGCCACGAACGGCTTCAAAGGTTGACCTGCAAAGCAAGCACAAACCAAAACAGCAAAAACAGTCGAAAGCCTTTTCAATTTAGCCTCGTAAACGCAGCAACAATTCGCTGCGTGAATGAGTGTAAATGCCCGGGCCACCCAGGACCGCTCGAAGTCGCCAACCCGCTAACTCGCCATATCCGCTGGGGACCCTCTGGGTACGGATGCTAACTCGCCACTTCATACCAAATCGAGTGTCGCTTTCACCGCCCTCCGCGGTAACGGTACGATTGAAGCGTGAAGCCCAACTCTCAGCCCTGGCAATCAAAGCTGATCCTGCTGCTGGTGCTGCCCGTTGTGGGCTGCGGGCTGGTGCTCGAATCCTACGATTGGTTCGCCGGCGCGCCCGCGGTCGTCTATTGGACCCTCAGCCTGGGCGCCGCGCTGGGCATCGTTACACTCGCGCTCCGCGCCGCCACGCCGTTTGCGGCGCTAACCGGCGCAGCCATTACCGCCCAGCTGATGTATGCAACCGCGGCCACGCCCTACCATGCCTGGCGCACCTACCTGATCCCCGTGCTGGCCGTTTCGCTGCTGGCGTTTGCCGCAACGCGTGCGGGCAGGACGAAGAAAGAACAGCTTGGCACTGCCGAAGCCCGCCACGGCCGTTCATCCGCGCAAGTGGCAGCCAACCTCGGCGCGGCCGCGCTAGTCTCAACCGGCCTCTTTGAGAGTTGGGCCGTGAACAGCTCCTGGCTGCCTCACTCGGCAACGGCTCTGCTGGCCGCCAGCCTTGCCGCCATGGCGGAGGCCGCTGCCGACACGGTCTCAAGCGAAATTGGTCAGGTGCTCGGCGGCCGGCCGCGGATGATTACAACGCTGCGCCAGGTCGATCCCGGCACAGACGGCGGCATCACCTTTGCCGGCTCACTCGCCGGAGTCGCCGCAGCAGCCATCGTAGCCGCGCTGGGAAGTTTTGCCGTTCACGCCGACGTGCGCTTCTTCCTAATCGCCACCGCCGGATCCGTCTTTGGCCTCTTTTTCGACAGCCTTCTCGGCGCAACGCTCGAGCGCAAGCGTTGGCTCAACAACGACGCAGTGAACTTTCTGTCAACCGTCTCTGCTGCAGCCTTCGCGCTCATCGTGATCGCAATTTAGCCCTGATTTGCGCCGACTCGCCGACTCGCTGACTCGCTTTTCCAACCCCGCTAACCCCGCTAACTCCGCCAACTCCGCTGCTTCTCTCAATGCAGCCCAACCCGCCACAGCGTATAGCTCAGAATCTCGTGCCCGATCCGCTCGCGCTCCAGTTCTTCATCTTCAACGGCCGGCTTCGGCCTCGGTGAGGTCAACACGTTTAGCCCGTATGCCGCGCAAATTGCGTGAATGCGGAACAGATGCGTTCCATCGCTCACAATCACCAGCCGCTTGAGCCCATTGGTCCGCGCAATCACCGCGATGCGCCGTGCCGACTCCTCGGTGTTGCGGCTCTCCGTTTCCGCAATAATTGCCGTCTCGGGCACATCCTGGCTCATCAGGTACTCGCGGCCCACCGAGCCCTCTGAGTACTCGTCGCCGCCGGCGCCGCCCAGCGTGATGATCAGCGGCGCAATTCCATGCCGGTACAAATCGACAACATGATCGAGCCGCGCCCTGAACACCGGCGAAGGCCGTCCGTCGTATTCGGCTGCGCCAAACACCCCAATCGCATCAGCCGGCGCAGCCTGGTCCTGATTCGCATAAATCTCAATCTGCCCGTAAACGTAGCGGCACCAGAAAAACGCGCCCGCCGCAACAGCCAGAACCACCAACGCAAGTACGACCGCAGTCGTGCGCCGCCCTTTCGATTTGGCACGGGCTTTCATTTCTTCTTCTTTAATTATCGTTGCAGAGCCATCACAACTTCATGGGTGGGAATCGCGCCCTCGCGCAGAATCTCCCAGCGACCCGGCCCCAGAGAAAGATCCACAATGGTCGTCGGCAGCGATCGTCCGGTCGGTCCGCCATCCACAATCAGCGGTATCCGGTCGCCGATCTGGTCGCGCACGCACGCCGCGTGCGTACATTCGCTCGCCCCCTGCAAATTCGCCGAGGTTGCGGTGATCGGCAACCCGAACTTCTCCACCACCGCCCGCGCAATCGCCGCATCGGGCACGCGAATCGCCACGTTCCCGGTGTTGGCCGTCGAGCGCAGCGGCAGTTTGGAGCCGGCGCGCACAATAATCGTCAGCGGCCCCGGCCAGAATTTGTCAGCCAGCTTGTCGAGCAAGCCGTCGGAGTCGCGCGCCAATGTATAAGCCTGAGACAGGCCCGAGATCAGCAGCGAAAGCGGCTTGTGCTTCTGCCTGGTTTTGATCTGGTAAATCCGCTCCACCGCATGCAGGTTCACCGGGTCCACAGCCAGGCCGTAGAAGGTGTCGGTGGGCAGAGCCACCACGTCGCCCTTGCGCAGGCACGAGACGATGTAATCGATCCGGTCCGGCTGGGGTTCATCGGGATGGACGCGCAAGATCTCCGCGGACAAGAAAATCTACCTCAGTTCCCCGAATTTACTGCGGCAAAGTCTCATGGCTCTGTACGGTTACGAAGCAATGCGACTTCGTTGTGCGTTATAAAGTGCCGTAAAGACGGAAACTAACACAGCGCGCCTTGGCGGGCAAGTTTGGCGATGCAATGAGCACCATCTTCGACACCATCAGCTGAGTGCGACCCCTTCGCCGGCGCACATGTAATGAGCGAAAACGGAAGTGGAAGCATCTCACAGGCCGTCCACGACAAGCCCAAACGCCGTAGAATCTGATCGGATGCCTCTAAGGATTGTACAGAGTAAACAGAATTCCCGTCTGAAGGAACTGCGCGCGGCCCTTGCCCGCCCTGGTTCACCTGATAGCGGTGTCGCCGGTATTGAGGGACCCCGCCTGGTTGCCGAAGCTGTGCGGTCTGGCCTGGCCATTGACACCGTCTTTGTGGCCCAGGGTTCCGAGCGGCTTCTTGACGGACTGGGTATTCCGGATGGGGTCGAAATTCTTGTGTTTCCGCAGGAGATTCTTACTTCGGCCCTGGTTACCGAGACGCCGCAACCGATTGCCGCGCTGGTGCGGCCGCCGCTGTGGACCTGGGAACATTTGCTGGATCTCAAGCGAGATGCTACGCCGTTGATCCTGGTTCTGGCCGGGCTGCAGGATCCCGGCAACCTGGGCACGATTCTGCGCTCCGCTGAGGCATTTGGAGCGACAGGGATTGTGGCGCTGAGCGGCACCGTATCGGCCTGGAATCCGAAGGCGGTTCGGGCATCGGCAGGGAGCGTTTTTCGCGTGCCATATTTAACGTCGAATGTCGAAGACTGCATCCCGCGCCTGCATCGAGTTGAAGCGACAATATTCGCCACGCTTTCTCGCGCCGCCCAGGAAGCGCACCAGGCCAACCTGGCAAAGCCCGTGGCGATGATCATCGGCAACGAGGGCAACGGAGTGCCTGGAGAGCTTGTCGCCCGGGCCGACTCCACTATCACCATTCCCTGCCCCGGCCCGGTGGAAAGTCTGAACGCGGCGGTGGCAGCAAGCGTGCTGCTATATGAGGCCGCGCGGCAAAGAGCAGCGCAGCCGTCAACGCAACGAGCAGTCAGGGCCGCGCGATGAGAGTCTTCATGATCGTCCTTGCATTTCTCAGTTCCGCCTACGTCTGGATCGAGTGCCTTGGACAATGGTTTGCGGGCCCGGAGATTAATGGTCCTCTTCCGCTCCAGTACCTAACCCTTAGGATCTTCGCGGCGATCGTAACTCTTTGCTGTCTTCTCTCTATTAAGGAGACGAAAGCCGCAGCTATCGCGATCTGGCTGGTTGTCTTATCGTATTCACTGGTCAGTTGGAAGATAAATGCTGGCTGGGTTTTTCGCGAAGAACTGCGGTCGACGGTTTTCTGGGCTCCGCTGTTCCTTACAATCGCTGCCTTGCGTCGCGAGCCCCGAAAAGAGGTCACCCCATGAGCCTCTTCGACAACCAGCCCGATTCGCCGACATCTCTGCCGCAACGCTCCTCCCACGCGCTCAATCGCGGAGCGGTGCCGCTGGCGGAGCGAATGCGGCCGCGTTCGCTTCAGGAGCTTGTGGGGCAGGAGCATCTGGTTGGTCCCGGCAAGCCGCTGCGCGTTCAGATCGACCACGACGACCCCAGTTCGATGATTTTCTGGGGTCCCCCGGGCGTGGGCAAAACCACGCTGGCGAAGATCATTGCCGAAACCACGCAGGCCAGCTTTATTGAATTCTCCGCGGTCCTCGCCGGCATCAAGGAGATCAAGCAGGTGATGGCCGACGCAGCCAAAGCCGCCGAGCTGCACTCCCGCACCATCCTCTTCATCGATGAGATTCACCGCTTCAACAAGGCACAGCAGGACGCGTTTCTGCCCTACGTCGAGCGCGGAACCATCCGCCTCATCGGCGCAACTACTGAGAATCCGTCCTTCGAAGTCATCTCCGCGCTGCTCTCGCGCTGCCGCGTTTACGTGCTCCAACCGCTGAAAGAAGAGCAGATCGTCACCCTCCTCACCCGCGCACTTGAAGATAAGGACCGTGGTCTTGGTGCTTTGGAACTGACCGCGGACGAAGACGCGCTCCAGCTGATCGCCGCCTACTCCAGCGGCGATTGCCGCTCAGCCTACAACGCCCTCGAAGTCGCCGCGCAGCTCGTCGAGGACGAGAAAAATATCACGAAAGCCATCGCCACCGAGGCCCTGCAACAGCGCGTGCTTATGTACGACAAGACCGGCGAGGAGCATTACAACCTCATCTCGGCACTGCACAAAAGCGTCCGCAACTCCGACCCCGACGCCGCGCTCTACTGGCTGGGTCGCATGTTCGCGGGCGGGGAAGACCCGCTCTACCTCGCCCGCCGCATCGTCCGCATGGCCATTGAAGATATCGGCCTGGCCGCGCCCGAGGCCATGAACCTCTGCCTCTCGGCCCGCGACACCTATCAGTTCCTGGGCTCACCCGAAGGCGATCTCGCCCTCGCCCAGGCGGTCGTCTACCTGTGCCTCGCGCCCAAGTCCAACGCCGTTTATACCGCCTACGGCGCAGTACAGCACGACATCGAGCAGACCCGCCAGGAGCCCGTGCCCCTCCACCTGCGCAACGCCCCAACCCGCCTGATGAAAGAACTGGGCTACGCCAAAGGCTACCGCTACGCCCATGACGAAGAAGACAAAGTGTCCGACATGGACTGCCTGCCCGACTCCCTCCGCGGCCGCAGCTACTACCACCCCACGCAAGAGGGGCGCGAAAAGCAGCTGGCCGCGCGGTTGGAAGAGATTCGCAGGATCAGAACGCATAAGCGAAGCGAACAATGATCGCCTGCTGGTCTCGAGCAAAGAAACTTTCCCGGCAAAAAGAACTGGTGTACAATATGTACATACGAAGAGGCAAGAATGAGCTTCGAGTGGGACCCCAAGAAAGATGAGACAAACTTCGAAAAGCATGGGATTCGCTTCGCCGAGGCAGAGTCCGTCTTTGTCGATGATCACGCCATCACAATCACCGACGATGAGTCGGACCCAAACGAGCAGCGATTTGTGTCGATCGGAGTCGGCCTGAAAGGGAACATTCTGGCGGTGGTTTACTGCTATCGCAAAACGAACATTCGCATTATCTCATCGCGGCCTGCAGAATTGCATGAGCGCGCGGAATACGAGGAGCATCGATGAAGGAGAGATACGATTTCAGCCGAGGCAAGCGCGGACGGATTGTCCCACCGACACCGGAGCCGCTCGGCAAGACGCGCATTACCATTCGCCTTGATGAAGACGTTGTTGACTACTTTCTCAAAGAGGCTGGCGCATCGGGCGGAGGAACAGGTTATCAGACGCTGATCAACGAAGCCCTCCGCCAGCATGTAGAAGGCAAAGCGCCGAAACTCGAAGAGACACTGCGCCGCGTCGTGCGCGAAGAGTTGCGCGCGGCAAGCTGACGGCTGAACCTACCGACACCGCAGCCAGGAAGGCCGCGAAAAGCAGTTGGCGGCGCGGTTAGAGAAGACCCGAAGTACCAGGTCGCAAGAACGTCAAGGCACGTGATTCTTCGGTGTATACTCGCCGCGTGTACGCGCTTCTCTCCAAAACCTTTGCGGTTTATACGTTGGCTGCTGTTCTCATCGCAATCCGATTCGGATATATTGCCGCAACCGAGAGCGAAGGTGCCCGGAAATGCAACGCGAGGCTCATCGCCTCATTGCTTTTCAGCAGCTGGTTTTGTCTCGCTTCTTTGCTCTGGTACTGCTACGACCAAAGCTTGCCCGTCTTCGAATTCCAGGGAGCCATTGAATCCGTGCTGGCTCTGGATTCGTATAGCAAGCATTACAGCGCCTATGTCCAGATTCATACGACTGAAGGCGGTGATATCAGAGTGCATTACTCCGACTGGAGTTCATGGATGCGAGCAGGCGAGAAAATCAAGGTTCGATATCGAGGCGATACCGGAGAACTAATAAACGCAACGTTCTACTCGCCGGATGGAAAGCAGGAAGGCGTCCTCAACAGCACCAGGACTTTTCAGCAAGCAGGGATGTTTCTTGTCGGTATGTTTTGCGTTTGGGCAAGCTTCAAGAAACGCCACCGCGCGAGCGAGCCGGACAACACGATGGAGTCCTGGCAGGCCGGTTGGTCCTGGTCCCGATTCCAGGATCTGGGCAAGTACAAATCCCACCCATCCGAGAGGCCTTTCTGTTCCCTGTCTTATCCTGACGGACTCACGATTGATTTGGCAATTCCTCGAAGTGCTTGACGTTACGCGTGGCAACAGTGCACATCAATTCCGCATCTAACCCGCACAGTCCCTTCAAGTCCCGGACGAAAGGAAATTCAATGCCCTTGAGGAAACTCTGTTCGTGCTTGTTGGGCGCCGCGTTGGCGACCTGCGTGTTGACCACCGGCTGCCAGCCCCAGAGCAATTCTGGGCAGACTAGCGCCCAGCCGGCGCCGAATGAAACCGTGATTTACAACAAGTGGGAGGTCGCAACCAACCGCCCCCACAAGGATCTTGCTCAGCGTCCACAGGCAGAGCAGAAAGAGTACCAGGACTGGCGGCAAAAGAACCCCAACGTCCACTAGCCCGGAGCCCGCTGGTCCCTGGGCTTCCCACGGACTCACTACAGAAGCCGGAGTGTCCTCAAAGTGCTTCAGGTTCCGCGTGGTGGGCGTGCGCGAGAGGCGATGACAATTCCGCGATCATCGATTCGCGCGCTTCGCGTTTTCCTCGTCCTCTCGATCGAGTGCAATGCGGAGAATTTCGCACACTTCGTCATCAAGGCTGCGGCCATTCCGCTGGGCGCTGTTCTCCCGTATGCGAATAACTTCAGGCTCGATTTTGCGTATCTGTAGAATCGCCATCTTGCAACACTATCGGCCTGACAATGGCGGGAGTTCAGCAGACGCGAGAGATCAAATATCTGCCGGGCGCCCAGAGCCTGTCCTGAGCGATATCGAAGGATCTCGCTTCTGAGACCTCGGATAGCAGGAAGGTCGACCCGCCGTCATTTCTACTCCCTACTGGCTATTGGCTATTGGCTACTGGATATTGGCTATTGGCTACTGGCTAGTTTTTTCACCGCATCCGTAACTATCCCCGGCGTAAGCACCTGCGGCAACAGTACCGGATCGCTCTGGCCCGGCGTGTAGAGCGCGTAGACGGGCACGCCGCTGCGACCGAGATCGGTAAGCGCTTCGGTAATGGCTGGGTCTTCGCGAGTCCAGTCGGCGCGGAAGAGTGCAACATTCTTAGCGGTGAAGGCCTGCTGGACTTCAGGCCGGCTAAGTGCCACGCGCTCGTTCACCTGGCAGCTCAGGCACCAACTCGCGGTAAAGTCCACAAAGACGGGCTGGCCGCCGGCAAGCGATTTCTGCACTGCGTCGGCCGACCAGGGCTGCCACGCATTACCCGCCAAGGAGCCGGACGTGATGTTCGCCTTATCCATCTGCTGTTCGGCAGCCAGTTTCTGTCCATACGCCGCCAGCGCCACCACCCCACCCACAATCAGCACCGCAACCACAGTCGCCCATCGCGTGGCCGGCCAGCGGCCCAGGAACCACCCCGCAATCGCCAGCAGAAGAAGACTTCCAAGCAGCGCGGCCAGCAACTCCGGCCCGTATCCCGAGGTGACCACCCACGCCAGCCAGATTACGGTGATGAAGATCGGCACTGAGACCGCCTGTTTCAGAACCTCCATCCACGCGCCGGGCCGCGGCAAAATGCGCGTCCACGCCGGCTGCAAGGTGAGCGCCACATACGGTGCGGCCAGTCCCAGCGCCAGCGCGGTAAACACGGCGAACGTGACGGCAACCGGCGCGCCAATCGCGTAACCCAGCGCCGCCCCCATAAACGGCGCGGTGCACGGCGTGGCCACAATCACGGCCAGCACACCGGTAAAAAAGCTGCCCGCATAGCCCTGCTTGCTAATCAGCGACCCGCCTGTACTGGTGAGCGTCAATCCAATCTCAAACTGCCCGGCCAGCGAGAGCCCGAGGAAAAAGAGCAGGC
>JBEKCW010000020.1:0-23898 GCA_050014675.1 Occallatibacter sp.
TCTGTAGAGAACTGACGAATCGGCGACCATCCGGGCACAACCAAACATGCCTATGTTTCATCGCGGGGAGGGACGCCGCCGCCGTCCACTCGCGGGATTCGGACAAGCCACAAGCAAAGCGCGGCAATCAACATAGGAACAGAGACCAGTGAGATATACAGTGCGTGGTTCATCTCGCGGGCAAAGCCGTTGCCCCAGAGGTTTACCCAGGTGAATCGACATGCTCCGTAAGCAAGCCAAAGAATCGGCAACCAAACAGCGTTGCGGCCCCATTTGTTGACACTCTCTAAGGTCGGGAATGTTTTGGAAGTCGAACCTCGAAAAATCACAACGGAGATAATGCCCATTACCAATGCTGGCAAAAACGAAAAAGGGCCAGCATTAAACCAGCTCCAATTGTCCGCTATCGCAGCTTCTGCATTGCTCATCGTGAAGAACCCGCCCAGCACGATAAAAGCATCGAGCGCCGCCACAGGAATCAATAGAACTAATACAGACCACGCGGCAACATGCCCGATTCGTCCGATTTTCATGAGTGAAGAATAATCTAATCTGAATGCACCGTAAATGCGAATTGAGGCACATGTGTCCGTCGCGGTTGGATCACCGCCTATGCGGAAGTTTGGGAAAAGCAACCGCAGATCCCTCACTGCGTTCGGGATGACAACTGCTTTTGAGGGCTCCAGGAGAATCACCTGTAATCCGGAAGTTTCTACCAGCTGAAACGGGCTTGGAGGGAGCGACACGGCCTTACGCCTCCACGCCGAATAATCCCGGCAGCACTTCGCCGGCTTTGCCATCCACAACCTGTGTGAAGGCTGAGGCGTTGAGCGGGGGCTCGGGGCCTATGTAAACCGTGCGTGCGTCGGCCTGGCGCGCCCAGTGTACAAAGTTGGCTGCGGGGTAGACGTTCCCCGACGTGCCGATAACGACCATCAGCGTGCAGCGGGAGATTTCGCGCTGGATGCGATCCATCTCGAGTGGAATCTCGCCGAAGAAGACGATGTGCGGGCGCAGGCGTGCGCCGCAGTTGCATCGGCCCACGTCGCTTATTGAGGCGTAGACATGATGGTCTTCAACGGGCGGCTCACCGCATTCGTCTCCGCAGCGGGACTTGGCCAGTTCGCCGTGCATGTGGACGAGATTGTGTGAACCTGCGCGCTCATGAAGATCGTCGACATTTTGCGTGCACAGAAAAAAGCGGCCGGGAATCTTCTCTTCAAGCTCGGCCAGCGCGATGTGGGCGGGATTGGGCACGGCCTTTTCGCAGTCGGCGCGGCGCTTGGAGTAAAACTCCCACACCAGCGCGGGATTGCGGCGCAATGCCTCGGGAGTGCAAATCTCTTCAACGTTATATCCGGCCCACAAACCGTCTGATGCGCGAAAGGTGGGCAAGCCGCTCTCGGCGCTGATGCCTGCGCCAGTGAGGACGAAGATGCGGTCGGTGGGGGTGATGATGATGGACATAAAGGTGGTCAGTTGTCAGTGATCAGTTGCCAGCCAGTAGCCGGTGGCGTGTGGCCAGTAATTATCGGCAACGGGTAATTGGTCCGTGGAAAGAAAATTCTTTGCGCCGTCCCTACGGGACTAGCCAATTAGAATTGGCCAGCTTACCCCGCGTTGAAACGCGGGGCTAACATCCTCTGCGCCTACGGCGCGCTTACCCTAGTCCCTAGTGCCTAGTCCCTAGTCCCTGTCTTTACGGCACGAGCAATACTTTCCCTGTCGTCTTGCGGGCTTCAAGGTCGATCTGTGCCTGGGCAGCCTCAGCGAGTTGGTAAGTGTGCTCCATGCGCAGCTTGAGCTCGCCCTTGGCGGCCCAGTTGAGCACATCGCCGGAGCGCCAGTCGAGTTCGGCACGCGTGGCCAGGTAATGCCACATGGAGGGGCGCGTAACAAAAAGCGAGCCCTTATGATTGAGCTGCTGAAGATCGAAGGGCGGAACGGGACCGCTGGATGCGCCGAAGAGCGCCATCATACCGCGCGGCCGCAGGCAGCTGAGGCTCTTCTCGAATGTGGTTTTGCCCACCGAGTCGTATACGACATCCACGCCTTTGCCGCCGGTGAGTCGCTTGACCTCGGTTTCGAAGTCCTGCTCGGTATAGAGAATTACGTCGGAAGCGCCGGCCTGACGCGAGAGCTCAGCCTTGGCCTGGGTTGAAACGGTGGTGATGACGCGGGCGCCGATGTGAGTGGCGATTTGCGTAAGCAGCAGCCCAACGCCGCCCGCGCCGGCATGAACCAGGGCCGTATCACCGGACTTGAGAGGAAATGTTGAGTAGGCGAGATAGTGCGCGGTCATTCCCTGCAGCAAAACTGCCGCGGCACTTTCCATACTGAGGCCGGCAGGCACTTTGACCAGTTGCGCGGCCGGAACCAGCGCGTACTCGGCATAGCTGCCCATGACGCTGGCTGAGGCCACGGCATCGCCGGCCGCAAAGCCGCTAACGCCGGGACCGAGCTCTTCAATGGTGCCTGCGGCCTCGCTGCCCGGAATCAGCGGGAACGAAGCTTTGTAGATGCCCTTGCGAAAGTAGACTTCAACAAAGTTCACTCCGGTGGCTTCAACGCGGATGAGCGCCTGTCCGGGACCCGGCTCAGGAATTGGCAATTCGACGAGCTTGAGAACCTCAGGCCCGCCCGGTTCACATATCTGGATTGCCTTCATGACAAGGTAAAGAATGAACCTTGAGGGTGGGAAACGGCAAGCCAATAGTGAATAGCCAATGGACGAGCCAGTAGTGATTAGCCAATAGCCAATAGGAAAAACCTGCCAGCGTGCTACTGGCTACTGGCTACTGGCTGTCTTTAGAAGCTGTCTTCGCGGCGCTCGGACATCAGGTTCTGCTCGTCGGCTGCTGCCAGCCGCACTACACGATCGACAATGTAGGACGCAGGCTGCTGGCCGGTGTAATACTGTCGCACCTGCAACTCGCCCAGCAGGCCCAGAGCAAGCAACTGCACTCCCGCTACGAGCAAGACCGATCCGACAACGAACCACGGACCGTGATGGTCGATCACGTTGATGTGCGGGTTGAATATCTTGAACATCAGCAGGTAAACGGCAATTGCGCTTCCGCTGACCATACCCAGCAACCCGAGACCGCCGAAGAAATGCAGCGGGCGGTTGAGGTACTTGAGCAGGAAGCGGATGGTCATGAGATCGAAAAACACGCCCATGGTGCGGCCGATGCCGTAATGGCTCTTGCCGCGTTCGCGGTTCACGTTCCTGATGGGTATCTCGCAAATCGATGCGCCGTACCAGCTGGCCAATGCGGGAATGAAGCGGTGCATCTGGCCGTAGAGCGGGATGTTCTGAATCACTTCGCGGCGATAGGCCTTGAATGTGGTGCCGAAGTCGTGAATGTCGACGCCCGATAGTTTGGCCATGAGCCAGTTGGCGCAGCGCGAAGGAATGCGGCGCATGATGAAGTTGTCAATGCGCTCTTTGCGCCAGCCCGAGACCACGTCGTAGCCCTCGTCGAGCTTTTCAAGGAAGGCGGGAATATCGTTGGGGTCGTGCTGCAAGTCGCCATCCATGGCCAGGATGAATTCGCCCGAGGCATGATCGAAGCCGGCGGCAAGGGCAGAGGTCTGGCCGAAGTTGCGCCGCAGTTTCACCACGAGAACCCGGCTGTCGACTGCCGCAATCTCTTCGAGGAGCTTGTAGGTGCGGTCGTTGGAGCCGTCGTCGACCAGCACCAGCTCAAAGCTCTCCCCTACCTGCTCCATGACTTGCTTGAGGCGGGCGTAGAGAACCGTTACGTTCTCTTCTTCGTTGTGAAATGGCACAACAATCGAGTATTTTGCCATACTATGTTTGATGCGAATCGGATGCGCCGGGACTTCAGGATAGCGCTCATTATCTTAACAGCAGATTCAAGAATACCGCAGCTTAAGTCGCAACGGAGATCCTCGATCAACTATTTCTACGGCTCAAGCTCGTCGAGCATTGCCTGCATCTCGCTCAGAGCATGACGATTACCTACCCGGGCAGCGCATGAGATTCCGGCTTTGAGCCGCTCAACGGCCTCGGCGGTGCGGCCTGCGTTTGCAAGCGTCTGCGCCGACATAAAGTAGCCGGCCGTGTAATCTGCATCGTTTGCAATCAGGATGTTGAATTCAGCCATTGCGGCATCGGTTTCTCCGCGGCCTGCCAGTTCCATGGCAATGCCGTAACGGGCAAAACTGTTCTTCGGATCCAGTGCCAGAATCTCTTTAAGTCCTTCAAGCTTGTCCATGGTTATCTTTTGAGTCTCTCGTATGGCTGGCGAATAAGTCAGCGGGGGATTTGCGAAAACCGGCTGGATTGCCGAAACTGAGACAGGCGCCTGACCCGGTTCTGCGCGGCAAACCAAGCCGCCTCACTCACCAGGCTGCCCGACTTTCATTGTAGCCGGAGCGGAATAAACGCGCCCCAGGAACGGAGCAAGCCGAAAATGACTGATTCAGTAAGTAGTCCCACAGAGCGAACCGTAGCCAGCACGCAGTCGGAAATGACCGAGATCATTCTGCCCAACGACACCAACACGCTGGGCAACCTGCTGGGCGGGCGGCTGATGCACTTTATCGATCTGACGGGCGCCATGGCGGCCTTCAGGCATTCGCGCACCTACGTGGTGACGGCGGCAATGGACCACATCGATTTTATCCGGCCCGTGCACCTGGGCGATCTGCTGACGCTCAAGTCGAGCGTGAATCGCGCCTTCTCAACTTCAATGGAAGTTGGGGTGAAGGTGTGGGCTGAGAACACGCGGACCGGCGCGGTGGCGCACGTGGCAAGCGCGTACCTGGTGTTTGTGGCCGTTGACGAACATGGGCGGCGCGTGAAGGTTCCCGCGCTCAAACCTGAGACACCGAATGAGATGAGGCGTTACGATGATGCCCTGCTCCGCCGCGAGCATCGGGAGGCCGAGGGGACGAGGCGCGAGGAAGAAAGAAAAGCCCTGAAGGCTTTTGAATCGTCAAAGAGTGCGGTGTCCTGACAGGGGTGAGGCCGCTTTACCGAGAATTTTTCCTGACTGGTTCCCCGGGACAAACATGACGGCATCTCCGAACAGAATCGAAACTAAAGGTTTGTCCGCGGGGGCCGAATCCGCCCCTCGGGCAGCGGGATTCCCCGAGCGCACAATCTGCCTGACCGACGAGACCACTGAAGTTCTTTATCTGCTGGGCGAGCAGGATCGGATCGTGGGAGTTTCGGCGTACGCAGTGCGGCCGCCAGAGGCGTGCACCAAGCCGCGGGTCTCCGCGTTCAAGAATGCAAACTTCGAGAAGATTCTAGCTTTGAAGCCGGATCTTGTTCTTACCTTTAGCGATGTGCAGGCGGATATCGCCAGCGAACTGATCAGGCGTGGCGTGACCGTGCTGGCCTTCAACCAGCGCAGCATTGCCGGAATCTTCGAAATGATCGCAATGCTCTCGCGGATCGTTGGAAAGCCCAGGGAGGGCGAGACGCTTGTGGATGAGTTGCGCCGCGGGCTCGACGTGGTCGCGGAGTCGGCAAAGAGATTCAAGCGGCGGCCGCGCGTTTACTTCGAGGAGTGGAACGATCCGCTCATCAGTGGCATTGAGTGGGTTGAGGAGCTGATTGAGATTGCCGGGGGCGAGCTGGTCTTTCCGGAACTCCGCAAGTGCGGCAAAGCGCAGGATCGAGTGGTGAATGTCGCGGAAGTGATGGCACGCGATCCTGAAGTGATACTTGCATCCTGGTGCGGCAAGCGCGTGAAAACAGAAGAGATTAGATCGCGCGCCGGTTGGGACCAAACCAGCGCGGTGCGCAACGGCCATGTGTACGAGATTCCCTCCACCTGCATCCTCCAGCCCGGCCCCGCATCGCTTACTGAAGGGGTGCGGCAGATACACCAGGTGCTGGCCCACGTGGCAGGAGTTGAGATCGCGCCGTAGCTGAGGCCGGAAGATGCAGTCGCGCTCCTGTAAAATTTAGGTGGAGAAAGAAGGAGCATTTGATGGCACATGGACATGCCATGCCCACGCCGGTAGCATTACCCGGCGTATCGAAAATTATCGCAATTGGATCGGGCAAGGGCGGCGTAGGAAAAACCACCGTGGCCGTAAACCTGGCGATTGCGCTCAGCAAGCTGGGCCACCGCGTAGGTTTGATTGACGCCGACATTTACGGGCCGAACGTCCCGCTGATGATGGGCTCGACCAAGCAGCCGGCGGTGGGCCCCGGCAACATGATTGAGCCCAACGTCACGCACGGCATCAAGACGATTTCTATCGGCTATATTTCGCCGGGCGACAAGCCGCTGGTGATGCGCGGGCCGATGCTGCACCAGATCATAAGGCAGTTTTTGCAGCAGGTGAACTGGGGCGAGCTCGATTATCTGATCGTCGATCTGCCTCCGGGAACGGGAGACGTGGTCATCTCGCTGGTGCAGACCGTGCCGTTGACGGGCGCAGTGGTGGTCTCGACGCCCAGTGACGTGAGCCTCGAGGATGCGCGCAAGGCTCTCGAGATGTTCGGCCAGGTGAATGTGGAAGTACTCGGCATCGTGGAGAACATGAGCCACTTTACCTGTCCGCACTGCCACACCGAGATCGACATCTTCTCGCGCGGGGGAGCCGAGCGCACGGCGAAGCAGTTCAATGTTCCCTTTCTGGGGTCGATTGAGCTGGTGCCCGCGATTCGCGAAGGCGGCGACCGGGGATTGCCGGTCGCTTTGGCCGGCCCCAAGAGCCCGCAGGCTGCGGAATTCTATTCCGCGGCGCAGAAGTTGATGGAGCGCGCCGAAGAAGCCGCGGCCAAGGCAAAAGACGTGATCGAAATCAGTTAATGCAGGGAACAAGGGAAAAAGGGAACGAGGGAACAAGAAAAGGCGGAGCGCTGGGCTCCGCCTTCTGGTTTTCGTACTGTAGATCTGCAATTCCCGCTGGTACGCCAATGTATGCCGTGAATTGTTACGCCGGCTTCGGCGGAAACAGATTGCCGAGCCGTTGAATCTGCGCACCCACGCCACGAAGTTTCTCATCGATCTGCTCGTATCCGCGATCCATGTGGTAAACGCGGTCGATGATGGTTTCACCCTCGGCCACCAGCGCGGCCAGCACCAGCGAAGCAGAGGCGCGCAGATCGCTGCACATGACGGCTGCGGCCGAGAGACGGGCGGGGCCGAGCACCGTGGCCGTTTTGCCATCCACCTTGATGCCTGCGCCCATGCGCACCAGCTCCTGCACGTGCATAAAGCGGTTCTCGAAGATGTTTTCGCGCACCAGGCTGGTGCCTTCGGCCTGCGTGGCCAGCGCCATATACTGTGCCTGCATGTCGGTGGGAAAGCCCGGATACTCCTCGGTTGAGATGTCGGCTGCGAGCAACTTGCCATGGCTGCGCACGCGCACGGTATCGGGCCCCAGAACTTCAACGCGCGCGCCGGCCTGGCGCAGCTTGGCAATCACCGCGCCAAGATGCGAAGCGTTGCAGTTGGCAACCATCAGGTCGCCGCCGGTAATTGCGCCTGCAATCAAAAACGTGCCCGCCTCAATGCGATCGGGATTGATGCGGTAACGCGCGCCGCGCAGTTTATTTACGCCGCGCACGCGGATGGTGGCTGTTCCCGCGCCCTCAATGTCTGCGCCCATGGTCACCAGCAGCGCGGCAAGATCGACGACCTCAGGCTCGCGCGCGCAGTTTTCCATCAGGGTATCGCCGTCGGCAAGCACGGCGGCCATCAGCAGATCTTCAGTGCCCGTGACCGTGATCTTGTCGAAGACCAGCTGTGCGCCGTGCAGGCGCTGGGCGCGGGCCTCGATGTATCCGTGCTCCTGCGTGATGGTGGCGCCCATCTGCTCCAGGCCCTTGATATGCAGGTCGATGGGCCGGCCGCCGATAGCGCAGCCGCCGGGCATGGCTACGCGCGCCATGCCGGTGCGCGCAATCAGGGGCCCCAGCACCAGCGAGCTGGCGCGCATGGTTTTCACAATCTCGTATTTCGCGACGGGGTCGGAAAGGGTGCGGCAACTGATGGTGGTGCTATTCGCTTTTTCGCCGGAACCAATCTCGATTTCAGCACCCATGGATTGAAGCAGCCTGCGCTCGGTTGCAATGTCGCGCACCTGGGGAATGTTTTCGAGCGTGATTGGCTCTTCAGTGAGAATGGCGGCGGCCATGCAGGGCAACGCCGAGTTCTTGGCGCCCGACACGCGAATGGTTCCAACCAGCGGATTGCCGCCTTGAACTACGAATGTGTCCATAAGAAAAGGTGAACAAGATCGAGGCGGGCCGAAGAGACTCGGCATGAATTCTCGGTTGTTCTGTGGTTCAAGTTTAAATGGCGTTAATGGGAGTAAGGTCGCGCGGGAATCTCCGCAATTAACGGTCTTGGCGCGGATGCATCACGCGAAAGAGAATTAAGCGGAGCATGGCTTGTAGCCGTGTACGGGCGTGGACGCCCGTACGACAACCAGGCTGGAGCCTGGCGCTACAACCGCGCTGGAGCGCGGCGCTACTTACTGCGCGCGGTGCTGGCTTACTGATTCTGCGTGGGCGCGGGTGCTGGGGCGGGCCGATCGTCGGGCTGGTCTTGCTCCTGAGCCTGAGGCTGGGCTTGTGGCTGCGGTTGCATTTGCGGTTGCTGCGGCTGCATCTGGGGTTGCGGCTGCAAGGCGGAAACCAGGTTCAACGGCTCGGTCAGCGTGAAGACGAGCGAAGAGCCATCGTTGAGCGTAGCCTGGGGATGATTAACGAGCAGATGCACCGTGACCGCGCCTGCGCCGATGAGGCCGCCGGCAAGCGCTCCGGCAGGGCCGGCGACCACCGCGCCGGTAATAAGGCCTGCGCCGGTTGCGGCACCGTATTCAATTCCATCCCTCTTCATGCGCGAGCCCGGAGCGACCGTGCCCTCACCGCCAACGCGGGTGTTCGAGTCAGGAGTGCCGGTGAGCTGCGCGTACATTTTGAACTGCGCGCCGTTGGGCAGGATCACGGTTTCAGGGCGCAGGATCATCGAACCATGGCCGCCGGCGTGACCTTCTGAAACTTGCATCACCTGACCGTCGATCTCAGACCCGACGGGAATCAGCACCTGGTCGTTCTGGTAAACGTCGTAGAGCACGCGGGTATGGAAGAGATCGCCGTCACGGCTCTCAGCGGTGGAGAGGCGATCGAGGAGGCGTGCACGAATGGTGGTTCCGTAGCCCAGCGTTCCCGGCGGTGTCAACGCGGGATGCACAATGTCGCCGTCCGGATCGTCCGCGGCTGCGCGCTGGTTCAGCATGGGCTGCGGGCTTGCGGGCGCTACCTCAACGGTGCCGCCGTCAGTTCCCTGCGCGCGGTATGCAGGCGCGTACGAGTTTACTGGGGGAGGAAGTTGTGCGGGAGCAGCTTGAGCCGGTTGCGGGGGCGCGGCCTGTTGCGGGTACTGTGCCGGCGACGGCTTGGGCAAAGGTGTGGGCGGCGGTGGCTGGTAGTCCTGGATGGTCGAGTCCGGAGGGGGAGCTGAAGTTCCCGCGTAGGGATTCTGCTGCTGTTGCTGGTCTTGCTGTGAGCTTTGCGCTGCAAGCGTGGCCGCAGCGGCAACGAGCATGGCGAACACGAGAATTGGCCGGTTCATGTATGACTCCTGTTGCGGACGCCAGGTGTCTGCGGGACGCAACCTTCCCTTCCCTATTCAGACCCGGTTTGAAGGAAAAGGTTGCAATGCGCGACTTTGCCGCGCACCCCTCAGACAACTCGCCCATTCTCAGGCTAAATGGCTTGAAGATTCCACGGTACTTGCGAAAGGCAGGTGGGCGTCAGAGTGGGCACGAATCGAGATAGTTAATCCATGATCGTTGATCCACGTCTCGCGCCGAGGATATCGCCGTGCTGTGACCGCTGCCACACCGGACCGTGACGGTAGGTTTGCTAGAATCCGAACGGAACCGAAACATTTTCGGAGCTTTGATTTTCCAGGAGATTTCCACGCGTGCAGGGGCTTCTAAACACTATTCAAAGCGCTGCCGGAGAAGTACTTGCCGTGGATCGCCGTCCCAAATTAAATGACCGGCTGCAGCACCGCATCATGAGGAGTGATATGACTGAGATTGTTGCCATTCGTGCCCGCGAAGTACTTGATTCCCGCGGAAACCCTACCGTGGAAGCAGACGTAATTTTGGAAAGCGGCGCACTGGGCCGCGCCATTGTGCCTTCGGGCGCCTCCACCGGCGAGCATGAGGCCGTGGAACTGCGCGATGGCGACAAGACCCACTACGGCGGCAAGGGCGTACTGCAAGCCGTTGATAACGTTGAGACAGTGATTGCGCCCGAACTGGAAGGCATGGACGCAGCCAACCAGCGGCTGATCGACCAGACGATGATTGCGCTGGACGGAACCACCAACAAAAGCAAGCTGGGAGCGAATGCCATTCTCGCGGTTTCAATGGCCTGCACGCGCGCCGTGGCGCAGACGCTCGAAATTCCACTCTACCGTTATCTGGGCGGCATCAACGCGAGCATTCTGCCGACGCCCATGTTGAATGTGCTGAACGGCGGCGCGCATGCCGACTCAAACGTGGACTTTCAGGAGTTCATGATCATGCCGGTTGGCGCGGAGCGCTTCAGCGAGGCTCTGCGCTGGTCGGCAGAGACATTCCACACGCTGAAGGGGGTGCTGAAGAAGAAGGGCTACAACACGGCCGTGGGCGATGAAGGTGGATTTGCTCCGTCGCTCAAGTCGAATGCCGAAGCCATTGAGCTGATTCTCGAGGCCATTGAAACCGCCGGCTACAAGCCCGGCGAACAGATCGCCATCGCGCTCGATCCGGCGTCCAGCGAGTTCTACGACCCTGACAAAAACAAGTACGTCTTCAAGAAGGGCGACAAGAGCGAGCTGACCAGCGCGGAGATGGTATCGTTTTACGACAACTGGATTCGCCAGTATCCCATCGTCTCTCTCGAAGACGGTCTGGCCGAGAACGACTGGGAAGGCTGGCGCATCCTCACCGACAAGCTGGGCAGCAAGATTCAGCTTGTGGGCGACGACAACTTCGTCACCAACGTGAAGCTGTTGCAGCGCGGAATCGAAGAGGGCGTGGCCAATTCGATCCTGATCAAGCTCAACCAGATTGGCACCGTCACCGAGACGCTGGAGGCGATCGACCTGGCGCGCCGCTACGGTTACACATCGGTTATTTCTCACCGCTCGGGGGAGAGCGAAGACACGTTCATCGCCGATCTTGCGGTGGCCACCGGCGTGGGCCAGATCAAGACCGGTTCGTGCAGCCGCACCGATCGCATCGCCAAGTACAATCAGCTGCTGAGGATTGAAGAAGAGCTGGGCTCAGGCGCGGTTTATCTTGGGCTTGAGAGCTTGAACTACGGCGAGTAGTTGCGCGGTTTGAGCGGTACATCGAAAACACAGCGGGGCGCGATTTTCGCGCCCCGCTTTGTTTAGGCCACATTTCTTGCCGCGGCCCAAGCGGAGTGGCGCCGGGCTCCAGCCCGGTTGTGGTGCGGGCGTCGTCGCCCGCACATCGCTTGATTTTTATGGAGATTTGGAAAGAATCTTTACCGAATGCGCAGCGATTTGATCGCCTCGGGCAGATGCTCCTCGATCGACTTGGCGCTCTCGGCGGCGATTCCGCCCAGGTAGGAAGGCGCAGGCGTGGCCATCAGCACCATGGCCAGGGCAATGACCGAGAAGATCAGCCCTGCAATTCCTGCCGAAATGAGCATGTGGTACATGTCGAAGATGTCGAGGCCGAGGATCTTGAAGGCGACATGCTCTAACGGCTTGATGTGCTTGAGCACGGCCAGCGCGAAGAGGAAGAAGATTGCAGCGAGCGAGGTTAGAACCGCCAGGGTGGCATCGAGACTGCGATGGAATTTTTGGCGTGACCGGCAGTGAGCGCACTCGTCAAAGTGGCTCTCATAGTCCCGGCGCATCTCAGGTGAAATGCCTGAAATGTCATAGCGCCAGCTTGCCAGAATAGCGCCTACAACCCGGTCGGTGCACTGCGTTGTTGCCATAGCCATTAAGACTCACTTTGCTAACAAATTGGCTCAATGAATTTCGGAGGGGTAGCTGATACTACAACGCCCGCTCGACTCCGATGCGCCTTGTGTCCTGAGACCATGACGCTTTGTTTTTGATTCTCCGTCGCCTGCAAAGGTTCCAATTCGGCCGTTCATTATGCCAAAGTCGCACTTTGGGGAGGGATTCTTGTCTCTTACTATTGTAACCTTTCTCATTAAAAGTCAATAGGAGAAAGGGGTTCTTGCTGCGAGGCGAGCATAAGCCGATTGGCCAGAAGGCTGGCCCGCGGCGCCAGGGCGTGTTCAGCTGCAAGCCTAGCCAAATCAGGTAGATTATTGCTCTCAGAGAGATGCCCGAGGATGATGTATGCCGCCTGGCCGTCGTAGTCGTTGGCCAGAAACCCGGCCGCGGCGTCGTTGGAAAGATGGCCTACGCGCGAAAGCACCCGCTGCTTGACCTGCCAGGGATACGGCCCGTCGCGAAGCATCTCAAGATCATGATTCGATTCGAGAAGCAGTAAATCGAGCCGCTTGAGCTGAGCCCTCACGTTGGGGGTTACATAGCCAAGATCGGTGGCCAGTCCCAGTCGAATTCCCTCCGCTGAAAAGACAAATCCAACCGGGTCGGCGGCGTCGTGGGGAATGGTGAAGGGGCTCAAGTCGATGTCACCAATGGAGAAAGGCTGGCCGGCTTCAAAATACTCGACTGCCGGCAGCCAGGTTGGGTCGGCGCGAAGGGTTTTCGTTTGAGCCTCAGGCGGTTGTTCAGCCGGCATGGCCGCTGCGGCTGCTGAATTTGTCGGTAAATTAACTTCAGGATTGGCGGATTCGGCCTCACATGCCGGATCTTCCAGCCCAGAACATTCACCATCCCCGGGCGACGGCGCAGCGTCGATCTCGGCCTGGCGCTCGGCGTGCTGGCGCTTGCACTCCGCCAGCCACTGCGCATAAGTCATTTGGCGGCGCGGGGTCAGCAAGCGCATCCAGGCACGGTGGGTAGCCTCAGTAAAGTAGACCGGAATGCCTAGTTTGCGGGCGGTCACGGCAAGGCCGTTGATGTGGTCCTGGTGTTCGTGGGTAACGACGATCGCGTTGAGGTTTTCAATATCCTCACCAGCCAGTTTCATGCGGCGAAAGAGCTCTCGGCAGCTCAGGCCGGCGTCGACGAGGATTCGCGTGCGTCCTCCTGAAACGATCGCGCTGTTTCCCTTCGACCCCGAGGCCAGCACCGTGAAACGGACCATCTCTTGAGCATACAACTGCCCACAAAAACTGAGTTGAGGAACGCTCGCCTAAGTTATATTGGGTACTAGTTAACCAATCGGGTTCCCCCAATCGATTCTGACGACGACTCCGCGGCACGTCTTCCCCGGATCTCGCCAGCAAGTCTCGCAATCGAATCTCGCGATCGAGACCATCGATACCCCGTAAAGAATCGAATCCTCGCACCGCCCATCGTGTGTCCATGAGGCTGTCGAGGAAAGGAAGTGTGAGCGCATGAAGTACATTGCCCTGATCGTCGCCATACTATCGGGCTGGGTTATCAGTCAGTTTCTGCTGGATGGCGCAATCGGCGCCTATGTTTCTGTCCTGTTCGCGTACCACTTTTTCCTTGCATTCCTCCTGGGCTACATGGACTGGAGCGGTGGACTCAAGATACCCGTACAGCGCGCCGCGACCGTGCATGCGGGAATACTGGCCTTCCTCCTCGTCTTTATCGCCGGCCGTGCTTATATTCCCGCGTTCGGCCTGGTTGCCGCCTTTGCGCCGTTGATCGGCTTTCTTGAAGTGGAATGGATCTTCGGAAAGCAAAGGAAGCAGCACGAGGTCGAGACAGTCCCGGGTCTGCCCTACTCTGCGAGCCAGAGCGATTACAGCGATTTTCTGAATTATCTGAAACAGCCGAGTCGCCAGTTCGCCAAGGCGGGGAGGCCGGTGCAGGAGGAGTATGCCTTCTGGCTGGCGGAACGGAACAAGAAACGGCCGGCCAATCAGGGCCGGGGCAACACCGCGGCCGGCGAGGCACAAGCCCCGTAGAAGCATCGATCGCGGAGATCCGCGGCGAAAATCAGTCCTGCATTGCTGGTCGCGGCAGATGCGTTTATCACGCGGCCGGGTGCGGCTTCTCGCACATCAGCTGGATGGGATGACCGTCAGGGTCGTTGACTCCTGCCAGCCAGAGATCGTGATCGGGCATTCTGGCGACGAGTTGCGGCTGCTGGGCGATCACAACCCCGCGGGCGCTCAACGCGGCGCAGGCCTGATCGATATCCGCCACGCGAAAGTAGAGGATGACGCCGCCCGTGGCAACCGGCTTGTCGCTTGCGCCGATCAAGAGCCGGACGTTGCCGCATTTGAAAAACGACATGGTTCCCGCATCGAAGAGGTGCGCAAGACCCAGCGCCTGGCCATAGAACTCTTTCGATCGCGCCAGATCGGTGACATAGATGGCAATCTGGCCGATGCCCTCGAGTTTCGCGCCTGCTTCGATGGATTGAACTTCGCTCATGCTGCCTTCTTGCTGTGCCGCAGAATTACCTCTATCCCGAGCCGGGCAATACGGCCGGGATTTCGATTGAGACCATGGTGCCGCGGCCGGGGTTGCTGACCACGTGAAAGCGCGCCTGATCGCCATAGAGCACGTCGAGGCGCTCCTGCACATTCTTCATCCCGATGCCTGCGCCGGCGCGGTGCAGCGCGCCTGCGGGGCGATTGCCCATGCCTACGCCGTCGTCGGCCACCTCAATCAGAACGCGGTCGCCGTTGAGCTGGCTGCGCAGCGTGACCGTGCCGCCGTTGATGCGCGGCTCAAGCCCGTGCTTGATGCTGTTCTCAATGAGCGGCTGCAGCAGGATGCTGGGCACCAGCACCGACAGCGTGCGCGGGTCGATCTCCTTTTTGACCTTCAATTTCTCTGCGCCGAAACGGACGACTTCGATATCGATATAGTCGTCGGTAAAACTCAGTTCCTCGCTTAGCGGAACATAGCTGTCGTGATCTTTGAGGAGGGCGCGCAGAATGTTGGCGAGTTTTACCGTCATCTCGCGCGCCAGCTCAGGCTGGCTGCGCACCAGCGAGGCAATTGAATTGAGCGTGTTGAACAGGAAATGAGGGTTGATCTGCCGCTGCAAAGCGTCGAGACGCGCCTCGAGCACCAGGCGCTTTTGCTCTTCAAGGGAGAGCTCGACGCGCAGCGCATTCCACACTTTGAGCGCAATGCCCACCACGATGGGCGCGCTGATCCACACCAGCGGCTGCAGCCAGATCCGGTTGGCCAGCAAGGCAAAGAGCCGGTGCGGAAATTCATGAGCGACCCAGTCGCGCGCCATCTCCATTACCACGATGAGCACCAGCAGCAGAATCTGGGGGTCGACGCCCGGCTTGCGCAGGTTGCGGCGAATCCATCGGTAAATGCTGAGATCGATGAGCGGCGTGAACGACCAGATGTTCTCGGCTCCAACAAAGCGGCCCATCACGCCCGCCGCCAGCCCGAGCACAACATCGAATGGCAGGGCGAGGTACTCATGATGCAAGACTGCCGGCGTTGAAAGCACTGCGCCCGAGAACATGGCCCAGCTTGGACCGACCAGCAGGCCGAGAAGAATAACGGCCTCAAACGAAATGTCGGCTGCCTTGAAGTTGGGAACGATGAACCGGAAATAAACCCCGAGAGTGAGTGGAACCAGGAAAAACGCCAGCAGGGCGAGGGTCTGGCGACGCCGACGGTGCTCGGCAAACAGCAAGCGGCGGAAGGTGCTGGCGCGCGCCAGCACACTGGCCACTGAAGCCACCACTCCGAACTTCACCAGGAGCGTGATGAGCAGTATCCGGTAATCCACCCCACAACTGTAACGCGCCGCGCGAGTAGACAGCCAGACGAATGAAGCAGGTTAGAATGCGATGCGAATCAGAATTGGTTGGTTCTCCGACTGCGAAACAGAAGTTTGCGTCGCCGGAGCGGCGGGACTTATGCACTCAAAGCCCATTTGGCGATAGAGCGCCAGCGCCTCGCTCATTTGCGGCATGGTGTCGCCCACGAGCGCGGAATAGCCGGCGGCGCGGGCCTCGTCCATCACCCACTTGAGCAGGGCGCGGCCCAGTCCGTGACCACGCCAGGCAGGGCGCACATAGAGACGCTTGGGCTCGGCGCGGCGATCGTCGACGCGGCGCAGCGCGACGCATCCGGCCGGCTCGTCATTCATGCGAACGAGCGCCAGCCGACCCGTGGGAGGAGCGTATGCGCCGGGCAGGCCAGCGAGTTCGGCGCCAAAGTTCTGAAAGCAGGGCGTAAAGCCGAACGAGTTCCAATACTCTTCGAGAAGCACACGAACGGCGGCGAGATCGTTCTCGCCTGCGACCGGACGTATCTGCCAATTTGATTGCATCGCTTCCCTTCTGCCCTTTGTGCTGATGGTAGTTGCCGTCCGCCCGCCGTCACAAATCGGCGGTACGCGCATCAAGTAAAATCGAAGTATGTCGACACTGGCCGCAGTCAAGGTTGCAGAGGCGGATTTCCCCACGCGCTGGGGGAATTTCCGCATTCTGGGGTTTGAGGGCGAGCCCGATATTGAGGTTGATTGCGGTCCCGCGATGACTGCCAAGGCGGAGCCTGAGGGGCTGGTGGCGCTGGTGATGGGTGATGTTCACACGACGCCGCCGCTGGTGCGCATTCACTCGCAATGCCTCACCGGCGACGTGTTCGGTTCGCTGCGGTGCGACTGCCGGCTGCAGCTCGAGATGGCGCTGACCATGATCGGCGAGGCCGGCGCCGGGATTCTGCTGTACGAACAGCAGGAGGGCCGCGGAATCGGGCTGATGGCCAAGCTGAAGGCCTACGAGTTGCAGGACCAGGGGCGGGATACAGTTGAAGCCAACGAGGAGCTTGGCTACGCCGCCGACTGCCGCGCCTACAACCTGCCTGCGGCGGTGCTTAACCTGCTGGGTGTGAATCGTGTGCGGTTGATTACCAACAACCCCGAGAAAGTTGCGGCGCTTGAGGCGGCTGGGATTGAGGTTGTGGAGCGCGTGTCAGCCGAGGTTGAGCCGCAGGAAAGCTTTGCCGGATACCTGAAGACCAAGCACGAGAAGATGGGACACATTCTCGAGTCGTCGTAGCTTGGCCTTGGTATTGGTCCTCCCCCTGGAGAAACCAACCGGTATTCTCCTCGAACCGCCTCGTTTGCCCAGATAAAAAATTGGCCTAATCCAGGTGCATTGCAATCCCATAACCTCTAGGCTTTGGCCTGAGCTGACGATAAAGCGTGCAGGAGACCGCAAGCGGAGTTCCATCCAGCGGTACTGGCTTGGCTCGATTCGGCCTAGTTCGGCTATTGTCGTTTTGGCTGGTCATCACGGCCACCATGCAGGCGCAGCAGTATGTCTTTCGCGCCTACCGACAGGCGGAAGGGCTCAAGAACCTTGCAATCAATGACTTGGCCAAGGATCGCGAAGGGTTTCTGTGGGTCGCTACGGAGAACGGGGTCTATCGGTTTCTGGGATCGGGGTTTGAACGATTCGGCCCGGAGCAAGGCATTGCCGATTTGAATATCCGTGCTCTGATTGTGGATCCGAACGGCACAGTCTGGGCAGCTACCTACGAAGACCTCTACCGCTGGAACGGTCAGCGGTTTGTGGCTGCCGGAAGCCGCCCCATTGCCATCAACGCATGGTACGACATGGTTGTTGAAGATGCGCACCATCTGCTGATCGTCGAAAATGGACATCTTTACCGATTGCAGCACGACGACCTGGGCCGTATGACTTCGTATCTGCCGGTGTTTTCCTCACGCCAGATAGCCGCCAACGCCGCCCTTGAACAAGTGTCGAGCGTGAGCCGCGTGAACGACCCGGTCAAGGGTACGGAAATCTGGGTCGGCTGCCAGAAGAAGCTCTATTCCTGGGTGGAGCGGGACGCGGGCGGCAACGCGTCTGTGGCCGGCGCGCTGGTCGAATGGGGCAATCGGGAGGGGCTGGGCGACGATGAATGGGAAGGCGTCTTCCTCGACCATGCGGGCACGATCTGGGCCGGGGGGCGGTTTCGAATTGCGGTTCTGGCTCTCCAGGCCAAACGATTTGCGGATCGCAGCATTCCCGGCTCAACGGTTGGGAGCACTTACGCACACGCGCCATTTATTGAGGACCGCGAAGGCCGGGTGCTGGCGCCTTCAGAAGACGGGGTTGCGCGGTGGGATGGAACCGGCTGGCGAAACATTGGACGCGCCAACGGACTGGAACTTACCGATCATGTTGTCAGCATGGCATTCGACACGGCGGGAGACCTGTGGCTCGCCAGCCGGGGAGACGGACTCTACAACTGGGTTGGATATGAAGACTGGGAGGGCTGGAGCGATGCGGCCCGGCTGCCTTCTCCGGTTATCTGGTCGATTGTTTCAGTCCGCCCCAACCGCATCGTCCTCGGGACTGACAAAGGGCCGGGCTGGATCGACCCCACCACCGGTTTGTCCGGTCCTTTATCGTCATCCCGCCCCTGGACCTTCGGCCAGCTGGACACGCTCGGCCTCAACAAAGATGGCACGCTGTGGGGTGGAACTTTTTCCGCCTCCGTGGTCCGCATCGATCCGGTCACCGGGGACACGAAACAAACCGCAAAGCTGCCCGCATTCATCACCAGGAGCGTAGCGGATTCTTCCGGGCATGTCTTCTTTACTACGAATCACGGCATCTACGTCCGCGATATCGCGCAATCGACGGCCGCTCCGCGCCGGGTTACCGCCGCGGACCCGCTCCTTACCGGATCAAGCATCGTTTTTACGGGCTGCCAAACACCGGATGGAACGCTGTGGTTTCTTACCAAAGACCGCTTGATACGGCTCCAGAACAACCAATGGACCAAGCCGCCGATCGACGGAATGCCCCAGCCATCGGGATTTCTGCTTGATCTTTCCTGCGCATCGGATGGCTCGGTCTGGATCACCGGGCAACAAACCGGCACCTGGCGGCTGAGGCCGCATCGAGATCGAATCGAAGCCTGGCAGCTTCCGCTTCCCATAGAAGCGCAGACGCTTACGCCGGTGGCCATCCTTGCGGATCGGCGCGGTTGGGTCTGGCTGGGAACAGACTCCGGTCTGCTGGTATGGAACGGGCAGGCATGGCGCCAGTTGACGCAGGAGAGCGGGCTCATTTGGAACGACCTGAACCAGGGGACATTGATGGCCGCAGTCGACGGCTCCATCTGGATAGGAACCAGCGGTGGCGTGGCGCATCTGCTGCATCCGGAACGCGTTTTCGATTCAGTTCCGCTCAATGCCGTGGTGTCGCAGGTCCGCCGCGGAGATAGTGCCTACTCGCTGGCGGAGGGAATCAAGCTGCCTTGGTCGAAACTCCCACTGAGCTTCCAGTTGTCGTCGCCGGCCATGCGCAACCGCAGCCAATTGGTGTTTGATTTCAGGATGGACGGCTTACATACGGACTGGATTGAAAACCAGGACGGCGCCGCGGTGTTCTCCAACCTTCCTCCGGGTACGTATACCTTCACGGCCATGGCCCGTAACCTCGGCCTGAATTCCACGTCGCCCACCATAAAAGTGATGGTGAAGATTCTTCCGCCGTGGTGGAAGACCCCGTGGTTCACGTTTTTGTGCTGCGTGGGATTTCTCTTTCTGTTTGCGGCCGGCGACCAGATTCGCGCGAGGCAGTTGATTGAACGAAGCCGGCAGCTTGAAATTCAGGTGAAAAAGCGCACCGAAGAACTTGAGGAACGCATTCGCGAGGCTAAGGTGGCGGAGGAAAAAATCAGGAAGCTTGCCTTTTACGATCCCCTGACGCATTTGCCCAATCGCCGGCTGCTCTCTGAAAGGCTGAAGCAAACCCTGGCTGCCAGCGCGCAAAGCAACCGCCGCGGAGCGCTGCTGTTCATCGACATCGATAATTTCAAGGACTTGAATGACACTCTCGGCCATAAGACCGGCGATCTTCTTCTACAGGAGGTTGCAAGTTGCCTGACGGCCAGCGTGCGCTCGGGCGACACGGTGGCTCGATTGGGCGGCGATGAGTTTGTGGTGATTCTCGAAGAGTTGAGCCAATCGCCTGATGAAGCTGCGGCGCAGGCAAAGGCGGTGGCGGAAAAAATTCTCGCCAGGATTTGCCGGAGCTATCAGCTGAATGGCCGCGAATGCCTCAGCACCTCAAGCATCGGCATCACGGTAATTGGAGAACAAGGCGACAGCATCGACGATGTTTTGCCGCGGGCCGACATTGCCATGTACCAGGGCAAGCAGGCTGGCGGCAACTCAGTTCATTTTTTTGTACCGGCCTTGCAGCATGAGCTGAATGCGCGCGCCGCGATGGAAAGAGAATTGCGCCGCGCGTTGATAAGCGACCAATTTCTGCTTTATTTCCAGCCACAGTTAGACGCTGGTGAACTGGTAGGCGCGGAGGCTCTCATCCGTTGGCGTCATCCAGTCCGCGGTCTTCTGTCTCCGGGTAAATTCATCCCTCTGGCCGAGGAAACCGGGTTGATTCTGCCTTTGGGAGATTGGGTGCTTGAAACTGCCTGCGCGCAAATTGCCGCGTGGGGCAAGCGCGAAAGCACCGCCGGTCTCACACTGGCTGTAAATATCAGTGCGCGGCAGTTGCGCAAGCCAGACTTTGTTGAACAGGTGCTGGCCATTTTGAAGAAGGCGGGCGCCAATCCGCTCAACCTCAAGCTGGAACTGACTGAAAGCATGCTCGTCGAAAACATCGAGCAGGTGATTTCAACCATGACCGAAATCAAAAGCCACGGCATCGGCTTTGCGCTGGATGATTTCGGCACCGGCTATTCATCGCTCTCCTACTTGAAGCGGCTGCCGCTGGACCAGTTGAAGATCGACCGCTCGTTTGTTCGCGACATTGTGGAAGATGTGAGCAGCAGGGCGATTGCGCAATCGGTTATATCGCTGGGCCAGGTAATGAATATGTCGGTAATCGCCGAGGGTGTTGAGACCGAGGAACAACTGGAGCACCTGACCGAACTCGGCTGTCACGCATTCCAGGGCTACCTGTTCGGCCAACCCATGCCGGTGGACGATTTTGAGCTCATGCTTCCTGTATTCAGAAACCTCCATTCGCCCTCTTCCGCTCAGGCGAATGCCGGGATTGCAGATCGGCATTCCCGCCAGCGCTCGACGGTCTAAGGGGCGTCTGATTCTGGATCGTCAGCAATCTCCACAATCGCCAAAGCACCACCGCCAGCGCTGCCATTGCAGCCCACCACAACGCCAGCGTCAGATTGCAGGCCCACGGGGGCGCTTCTCCAACGCGGCGAAGGAGAAACGGAAGAAAATTCCAGCAGGTGATGTGAACGTAGTCCCACGGGTCGCGGCGCATGGGCGCGTTGACGAGGCCCCATGAATCCATCTTGCCGAATGCGAAAGCCGCAATGTTTTTGAGGCGCAGCCAGACTACGAAAGTGGGATGACCGAGGGTCTCTTCCTGATAGAGCTCGAGGGAGAGCCAGAATGCTACCGACGCTGCCTGGACAATGGCGCTTGCAACCACAAGCACAGTGCCGAGAGTGCGGAAAGCGCGGCCCAGCCGGCCCCACAGTTCGATGAGAAGCGGAACAGCGAGCAGCGCCGCGAGCTCGACCGTGGTGGAGACGTAGCGGTCGCCCCATGCCGAGTCGCCGGCAAAGGTGAAGTAGCGCGCGTAAAAGCTGATATCGACGAGGAGCATTGCGGCCGTCGCAATCAGGTAAGCCTTGATGGCGGGCGTGAAGCGGCGCCAGGTAACCATGGCGAGCAACAGCATGAGGATGAGCAGCGGATCGAAGAGAAAGATGGATTTTTCAGGCGCGAAGAACGCGCCGAAGAATCCTGTATGGAATGGCGCGCTGAAGGGAAACGTTGCCGGCAAATTCGGATTCTGTGCGCGCCACTCGCGCGCGGCGATGCCGGCGTAGGTATTGGTGAATGAGCCGAAGCGGTAGAACTGGTAGAGCCGGTCGAGCAGGATGAAGAAAGCGTAGATGGGCAGCGTGACAACTGCGTAACTTTTGGCGCGAGCCCGCAGCGCGGAGCGTCGAATGCCGACCAGCCAGACCACAAGCACAATGAAAAGCGCGCAGCCGAGCAGATCGACTCCTGTGGTGAGGCGCGTGAGCAGGTTGAGGCCAAGCGCGGCTGAGCCGATGAGCAGCGCGCGCCGGCTGCCGGTCTGCGCCCACTCCAGCTGCCCGGTGAAACCGGCCAGCGTGAGCAGGCAGATGTAGTTGTTCTCCATCATGTTCTGCGTGTAATGCAGATGCGTGGTGAGCAACAGCAGCGCGAGCACTCCGGCGACGGACTGACCCGTGGAGAAGTTGAAGCGGCGCAGGAAACGAAAGCAGATCAGCGCCGTAAGCACATTGAGCAGTATGTTGACGCCGTAACTGACCACGATGTTGCGCACGCTGGGATCGACGCCGTTGTAGTCGTCGAAGACGGGCAGGGGTTCGATGCAGGTGCCCGCAATGTCGAAAGGCAGCATCAGCAGCGACTGGCCTATGCCGTACCAGGTTTGCAAGGTGCCGTTGCGGCCGTGAATGCCGAATTCGGGATACTCGTTGGCGAAGACTGGCGGGTCGCTGGTCCAGAAGGCGTGCGCCGCGTTTTCGCGATGCTGTGTATCGGCTGATCCAAGCTCTCCGGACTGGACCACAATGGCAATGAGCGCGGCGGCCAGGGCCAGCAGGACCATTGGATTTTGCAGCCATTTTCGCACCGATCGAAGTATCGCGCCCATGCTTCGATGATAGCGGCCAGCGACGAGCAGATCAGCCTCGCAGGGCCTTGAGCACTTTCACCGTTGTCACCACCTGGCCTACATGGCGCTGCGTGTGGTCGGCTACGTGGATGAGCGCGCCGCCGATGGAGGTGGGCAGTTGCTTGCGACCCACGAAGCGCGGAGTATTGAGGTCGGCGGTGGCGAGTGTGCGAATGCGATCAGCGGCATTTGAGAAAGAGATTTCAACTTCTGCGATGAGTTCGGCGAGAGATTCTTCTCCGGCTGACTCTGCCTTGAGCGCGGCAAGTTGCTCGGCGGTCAGCTGGTTCCCTTCAGCGTAGGTGAGAATGCGATTGTTGGAGCGCGCGATGTGGCGCAGATGATACGCGACCGACGTCAGGCCGAGCGGCTGCGAATGGATTTCGGCGTCGGTCAGGCCGGCAGTCCACTTGGCGATGTCGTCGAGAGCAAGATCGAGCGCGTGCAAAACGGCGCGCCCCGCCGCGGGAACGTCCGCAAACGTTCCTCGCAGCCAGGGCTCGGTGTAGGGGGTCGGGGCGGGAGAAGTGGTCACGGCCAATTATCTCCCGGCGAGGGCTCCGCGCGGTAGACTCTAGCGGCTCTCGAGTTGAGGCGCCAACCGCCCCTTCCTGATCCGGTCTACTCGGGCACCACTTGCAGGTTGTTCGTCACCGAAAATACGCCGGATACGGTGTTGGCGCGAATATTGGCGGTATCTTTATCGGTGGCGTTGTCGACTACGCCCTCGAGCGTTACATGACCGCCGTTCACAATGATGCGAATCGGTTTCTGAACGCCGAGAGCATACTTTTCGAGGGACGGAAATCCGTAGATAGCGCGGAATAGCTGCATGCGCAACCCATCATCCATGGGCGACGGCGGAAGAACCTCGATGTTATTCACAACTTGCTCAACGCCTTCAATGTGCTTGACAGCATTTTGAGCGTCGGACTTGAGGGATGGCCGGACAACCTGGCCCATCAGGGTCACGTTTCCGCCCTGAACCTGAAAGGCGATGTTGTCGAAGACGCCAAAGTAGGGGAGCATCAGGAGTTCGTGACGCACCTCTTTCTGGATCCGGAATTGGGCGGGGTTTGGCGCTTGCTGCTGCGCCGAAGCAAGGGCTGTTGCGGCGAAGATGAGCGACAGTACTACCAGGATTTTTAGTTTGCGATTCATGGCTGCTCCTTGAAAAGGCT
>JBEKCW010000021.1:0-25711 GCA_050014675.1 Occallatibacter sp.
CGCGTCAACCGCATGCGACCGTAACTGAGGCGCTGGACATGAATCAATCGCTTGGTCGGTTCTCGTACCCGGCGCGATCTATTGGTCCGGCCTTTCAGTATCGGAACGCTAGTGGAACTCTTCAATGCCTGTCAACAGGAAATCGCGTGACCTGTTCCCGCTGGATTCGCCCACGGGACAGCCAAGAAAAAGGGCTTGAATCAGCGATTCGCCAGGGTATATGCGGACCGCATTTTTCACGCTGTATTCGCAGACGCTGCAATCACAATCGCGGGCGAACTGCGGGTGAGGGCATTTTTATGGTCTTGCTCTAAGATATTCAAAATAATGGTAGCCAGGGAGGGGATTGAACCGCCGACGCCGGCCTTTTCAGGGCGTTAATGGCTTGCACTCCCAACTCCTTAGAAGACTTCGTGGGCTCCCTAAATACGGCGAAATACGCGTAAAGCAGGCCAATCACGGGTGAACAAAAACGGGTGGGGGTTTTCGGGTTGCGCGGCGCCTTTGGAACTGAGAACGGAAATCGAGAAACCAAAGTGCAGGTAATGCCCGTCTGGATGCTCGCTCGGAATCCCTGTTTGTAGACACCATACCTTGAGCCCTTGCATCGGCGCTTTGGCGTGAATCAAGAATCACTCCCGACGACATCGTCGTTTATCGATCGCGATCCTAGCCGGTCAGCTGAAGATTGAGAGTGGAGCATTGGGACGCCAGTTCTCAGAGCATTAGTGCCCTCTGGCAGGGGCTTCAATCCTGGTTCCGCTCAAGTTAAATCGCCGCTCAAGCCGCTTCCTGCCGGCGACGTTGCCATAAGTGTCATGGCCGTTGAATCTTGCCTCGACACACGTGACTGTGACTGCCATCACATCTGGAAGTTGGTGAGCTACATCACACTCAATTCTTGTTCGGGATTACGGAGCGTGATGCACCACACCGAATCCCACATGTGAACGTGATAAGGCTCAATGCCTTTGTCGATGGTCGGTCCCAGGAGGTTTCATGAGGCGTTTCGTCTATATTTGCGCGGCAGCATTCGTCGCGGGAGTTTGGGGATTTGTTCCCAACGCACTGGGGCTTCCCAGTTACGCTCGCCAGACCGGACTGCCGTGCAGCGGTTGCCACACCACGCCGCCGGAACTGAACAGCGCCGGCAGGCTGTTCAAGCTGATGGCGTATATTGACCGCACTCAGAACAAGAGCATCACCGCCGATCCTGACAAGCGCCGCGCACCCCTGAACATGCTCGAGACGTTGCCGCTGAGCGCCTTCTTTGAGACATCGATGACCAGCACCAAGGTTCCCCAACCCGGCACTCAGAACTGGAACTACCAATTTCCGCAGGACATCTCGCTTTTCCTCGCCGGCGCCTGGACCGATCACGTGGGCAGCTTTCTGCAGGTGACCTACGAGACGCAAGATGACCACTTCACAATGGACAACACCGATATCCGCTATGCCAACAAGACGACAGCATCAGGCAAGGAACTGGACTATGGCCTGACTCTGAACAACAACCCCGGCCTGGAAGACTTGTGGAACAGCACGCCGGCGTGGGGCTATCCATTCATCGCTCCGAACGGTGCACCAAGCCCGGCCGCGGCACCGCTCATCAATGGGGCGCTGGCTCAGGACGTGGCGGGATTGGGCGCATATACCATGTGGGACCAACACGTGTACTTTGCCGGAACCCTGTATCGCTCCGATCACGTCGGCGATGCGCAGCCGACAACCGGAAGCTGCTGCACGCATAATATCCAGGGCACGTCGCCCTACTGGCGGCTGGCATTTCAGCAGAACGGGCGTACCGCAAGCCTTGAGGTTGGCGCATATGGCATCCATGTGAAATCGACGCCCGGGGCAGTAACAGGGCCCGAGGACAGCTACACCGACTTCGGCCCGGACATTCAATATGACCGGACATTTGGCAAGGATGTTCTTTCCCTGCGCGGCACTTTTGTCCGTGAGAACGCTGCCTTGGTTGGAAGCACTGCTAATGGCACGGCGGACCCTGGTCCGCATCATCTGAATGCGAGCAATGTGAACGCCGAGTATCACTATGGCAATCGTCTCTCGGGAACCCTTGGATGGTTCCTCACCGACGGCACCAACGATCCCCTCTTGTACTCGCAAGCCGCGGGAGGCGCCAGAAGTGAGGGTATCTCGGCGAACGTCTCTTACTGGCCCTTTCAAAACGTCGACCTTGCCGTTCAGTACACCGACTACACACGATTCAACGGCGGCAGCACCAACTATGACGGCGCTGGACGCGACGCAAGCGACAACAACACTGTTTATTTGCTGGCTCGCTTCGTTTTCTGACACGGGATGAAATACACTCCGGCGCGCCAATCCGCACTTTCAACGATGTATCACCAGGAGATCCTATGAAACCCATCACTCTCGCAGCACTCGCAGTATTGGCCGCGCTCAGCACGGCCGCCTATGCCGGCACCATCCACGGCAAAGTTTCCGGCGTCAAGGGCGAGTCGGTCGTCTACGTTGAAGCCGTTGCCGGCAAGACTTTCCCCGCGCCCTCGCAACACGTCACCATGGACCAGAAGGGCTTGATGTTTGTGCCCCACATTCTGGCGGTTCAACAGGGCACGACGGTTGAATTTCTCAACAGCGACAGCGTTGCACACAACGTTTTTTGGCCCTCCATCAGCGGCAACAAAAAGTTGGGTCACAACCTCGGCACCTGGCCCCAGGGTCAGCGGAAGTCATTCACATTCGACACGCCCGGCATTATTCCGATGTTCTGCAATGTGCATCCTGACATGTCTGGCTACCTGGTTGTCTCTCCCACGCCGTATTTTGCAACTACGGATAAGACCGGCGCTTACAAAATTGACAACGTACCGGACGGAACATACACCGTGACCGCGTGGAACGAAGGCGCCAAGAGCAAATCGAATCCGGTAAGTGTTGCCGGTGACGCAACGGCCGACTTCACGCTGAGCAAGTAGATCCACTGGCGGCAGAGTTCACACTTGCCGCCCGCAGTTTCTTTCTCCAACCGGGAGAGGTCCCCGCATGCTCGAACGCTTTGTCGACAAGAAAGTTGACAGGGATTGGCTGAATACCAACTTCCCCTGCATGATGGCCTGTCCCGCGCATACCAATGCCGGCCGTTACGTAGCGCTCATCGCCGAGGGAGAGTTCGAAGAGGCTTACCGCACAGCGCGCGAGCCAAATCCCATGGCCAGCATCTGCGGTCGCGTTTGCGCACACCCTTGCGAGACGGCTTGCCGCCGCGGAGCGATCGACAAGCCCATCGCAATCCGCGCACTCAAGCGCTTTCTCACCGAGCGTCACGGACCAGAGTCGCGACGGCCCATCGATGTCAACTCAGGCCGCACGCAGCCCCGTCTTCCGTATCGAATTGCCGTTGTAGGCGCGGGACCTGTCGGCCTGTCTGCCGCGCACGACCTGGCGCTGATGGGTTATCCGGTCACAATCTTTGAAGCGTCGCAGGTGCCCGGCGGGATGCTTTATCTTGGCCTGCCGGAGTATCGGCTGTCGCGCGATGTGGTGGAAGCGCAGGTGCGCGAGATTCTCTCCACCGGCGACATCACGCTGAAGCTGAATCATGCGGCAGGCAAGGACTTTACCATCGCCGATCTGCGTCGGGACTTCGACGCCGTGCTGATTGCCGTGGGTGCACATCGCAGCCGCGATCTCACTATTCCCGGTGTAAACCTTGACGGTGTCTACAAGGGCATCGACTTTCTGCTCAATGTCAATCTCGGCTACCGCTTCACCATCGGGAAAAAAGTCCTGGTCATTGGCGGGGGCAATGTGGCCATGGATGTGGCCCGCTCCGCTGCCCGCGAAGTGTTGAGGCAACATGCCGGCGGCGTGGAGAACTTTGAGCCTTCGCAGGGAAGCATGGATGCGGTTGCGGCGCGCGAGATGATGGATGTTTCGCTCTCCGCATTGCGGCTGGGCGCGCAGGAAGTACACCTGGTCTGCCTTGAGAATCGCGCGGAGATGCCGGCCGCGCTTGAAGAAATCGAAGAGGCCGAAGAAGAAGGAATCATCATCCATCCCGGCTTCGGTCCCAAGGCGATCATCGGTGAAAACGGACGCGCCGTAGCGCTTGAAGTGCTCAAGACGAAATCGGTCTTCGATGCTAACCGCCGCTTCAGTCCGACCTTCTACGAGAACAGCGAGACGCGGCTGGAGTGCGACACGATCATCATGGCCATCGGCCAGGCGCCCAATCTCCAGTTTCTTGGCCCCGACGATGGTGTCGATGTTTCGCCGCGCGGCCTGATCGCCGTAAATCCGCAAACTCTCATGACTTCAGCGTCTGGCGTTTTTGCCGGTGGCGACTGCGTCTTTGGTCCGCGACTCATCATCGACAGCGTGGCCGACGGCAAGCGTGCAGCGGTAGGCATCGACGAGTTCCTGCGCGGCTCACCGCATCCAGACCCGATCATTGAAGTCGAAGTGCTTGAGCGCCATCGCATGCCGCTGGATTTGCTCGACCTGATCCGGCCGGCGATCCCTATGCTGCCTCTCAATCGCCGCACCGGCGTTACTGAAGTTGAGATCGGCTTCGATGAAGAAGCAGCGATGGCTGAGGCGCAGCGTTGCCTGCACTGCTGGGTCAACACCGTATTTGAAGGCAACGAAGCTGACGCCACCTCCTGCATTCTCTGCGGCGGTTGCGTAGATGTCTGCCCGGAGAATTGCCTCGAGCTTGTCTCGCTCGACCGCATCTCTTTCGACGAAGCAACCACTCAGCAACTCGCCGAAGTTCGAGACCTTCTCGGCGTTGAACTGGACGACATCAAGGCGGAAGAGCTCGGCGTCATCACCGGCTCGGCAATGCTGAAAGACGAATCGCGGTGCATTCGCTGCGGGCTGTGCGCAATGCGGTGCCCCGCCGGCACCATCACCATGGAGTCGTACAACCTTGTCTCCGCGGACCCGACCGGCTTGATATCTGTGGAATCAATTAACCGCCCGTTGCGGCCGACACCGCCGCTGGCAGGCGCTCTGAAGAGGTAGAAGATGCCCGACGAAGCACATGCGATCACGAAGAAACTTCCCGCGGAGCTCGACCGCCGAGCCTTCTTTACCAAAATTGGCCTCGGGTCGCTGGGCGTCGCCGTTGCGGGCACCGTCGTCTTCTCCTACGAATATCTCTCGCCCAACGTGCTCTACGAGCCGTCGACAATTGTGAACGTGGGCAAGGTCGAAGGCTTCGCGTTGAATTCGGTCACCATGGATGTCAACACGGGAATCTACCTGGTTCGCGCCGATGAGGGTTACTTTGCGCTCAGCATGGTTTGCACGCACCTGGGCTGCTTGACCGCATGGAACCAGGACCTGGGCATCATTGCCTGCCCGTGCCACGGCAGCAAATTCAAGCGCACCGGCGAGAAGATCGAGGGCCCCGCGCCAAAGCCGTTGCCATGGCTCAAAATCTGGGTCAGCGACGAAGGCGACCTGATGGTCGATCGTTCCACTGAAATCCCCCCACTGCAGTTTTTGAGGATATGAGCATGCCCCTGAACACCGGCCAAATGATCGACAAAGTACGCGAGAGCAGGGTGTGGCGATCCGTCTTCCGCAGCGGCACGGGTTCCAGCACGCTCCATCGCGCGCTGGCCATCCAGCAGAATATATTCCTTCACCTGTTTGCCACCAAGGTGCGCAAACGTATGGTGCGCTTCAGCGCCACCTGGTTCCTGGGCACGTTGACTTTCGGGACATTCCTGATCCTGGTCGTGACCGGCATTCTGCTCATGCTGTATTACCACCCTTCGGTGCCGCAGGCGTACGCGGACATGAAGGACCTGCAGTTTGTCGTATCTTCGGGACTCTTTCTCAGGAATCTGCACCGCTGGTCGGCGCAGCTGATGGTGTTCCTGGTCTTTGCGCACATGTTCAAAGTCTTCTATCGCGGTGCGTACCGAACGCCGCGCGAGTTCAACTGGGTCATCGGCGTTGTGCTGCTTCTCATCACGCTGCTGCTGAGTTACACCGGCTACCTGTTGCCCTGGGATCAGCTCGCATTCTGGGCCATCACCGTCGGCTCCAACCTCTCCTCCGCCGTGCCGCTGATCGGGAGCAAAATCCACTTCCTGCTGCTGGGCGGCAACCAGGTCAACGCCAACGCGCTGCTGCGTTTCTATGTCCTGCATTGTGTTGTGTTGCCGCTGGCGGCCATTCTCTTCATCGCCATCCATTTCTGGCGAATTCGCAAAGATGGCGGCCTCTATGTGCAGCAGTCGGAGCCGAAACCAAAGCCGCAACCGGTGCCTGAAAGCGCGGCTGCCGTCAAGGAGGGGCTATGAGCGACCCAAAAGACTTTGTCGCCGGCATTGACTCTGACCAGCGCCGCTCGCCCACACGCGTGGTCTTTGTCACGCGTCGCACTTCGGCTCAGGTCCGCGCGACGCGGGAAGACCAGGTACAGACCTTTCCCGAGGTGCTGTTCCGCGCTGCGCTGGCTATCGAACTACTGGCCATCTCGCTGGTTCTCTTTTCACTCTTCTTCAACGCGCCGCTCGAAGGCATTGCCGACCCCACGCACACTCCGAACCCCGCCAAGGCGCCGTGGTATTTTCTGGGCCTGCAAGAACTGCTTCATTACTTTCCGCCCGTGGTGGCCGGCGTGCTGGTGCCCACGCTGCTTATCATCGCCCTGATCGTAATTCCATATTTCAACATAAACATCGAAGCGAATGGCCTTTTTCTGAAGGACCATGCTAAGCGCGTGCGTCTGTTCTACCTCACCGCCCTTGGAATGCTGGCCTTTCTTCTCTTCTTCCATGTCTACGTGGCAGTCGGGCCCACGGTCATCGTTTCGCTTGCAATGATCGTGGCCGCCTACAGCACGCCGGATTCGCCATCAAGGCTGCGCCGATACCTGGCCCTGAAGCCGCTGGCTTACTGGATCATGACGTGGTTTCTTCTTGAATTGATTGTGCTCACTGCTGTCGGCACATGGTTCCGCGGCCCAGGCTGGTCCTGGGTGTTGCCCTGGAGGAGTTAAGTGAGATCGATCGGAAAATATCTATCCTCTGCGTGGCGGGTGCTGTTCGGCGATCCCGTGCGGGCATTCGGCGTTGTCAGTCTCATTCTGCTGCTGACCCTGGCCATTGCGCCGGCAAAGGATCACTTCAGCCAGTGGCACAGCTATCAGCGCAAATACCTCGCCTTGATCCGTGATCGCGGCGATGCGGTCAGCCTGCGGCGCCGCCTGCAGCCCGGCATTCACCAGATCTGGCTACCGGAGCTGGGCGTTGTGGATCGCTGTACCACCTGCCACCTGGGCTTGAAGGAAGCCAGCCTTTCCGACGTAACGCAGCAGCCGTTTCGCAAGCACCCTGTTATCCCGCACCCGGTGGATGGATTCGGGTGCGTCATCTGCCATGGCGGCCAGGGACCGGCCACCACGGTTGCCGAAGCGCACCACAGCGAACGCGCCGGCGAAGAGCCTATCTTGCCCATGCGCTACATCGAGTCCGGCTGCGGCCAGTGCCATCAGAATGCGCTAGCCGGTACGCCGCAACTCAACCTGGGCAGAACCATGCTTACGCGCTACGGCTGTGTTCATTGCCACGCCATCACGCGGCCCGACGGCTCGAAGATTGAAGCCACTGATCATCCGCCGTCGCTCGCGCACATCGCCGACAAGACGACACGCGAGTGGATCTTCAGCTGGCTCAAAGATCCGCAAGCCTACGCGGCATCCACCACGATGCCGAACTTCAAGCTCAGCGATGCGGACGCGAGCGACATCTCGGCCTACCTGGTGAGCAGCAGCACTCCTCATGCGGGCGATACCGTCGTGGCTGGCACCAAGCCTGCGTCCGCTGCGGATCCTGCTGCTGGACCAAGCCTCTACGGCGAGTCCTTCTGCGCCTCGTGCCACTCCGTCCAAAACGCGGCGGGCAACCTGGTGGGCGGCGATGTTGGGCCGGAACTCACACGCATCGGCAACAAGGCTAAGCCTGAGTGGCTTGCGGCTTGGCTTCAGAATCCCCGCGTCTACGACTCCACAACACCCATGCCGCACTACCGCTTTACGCCGCAGCAGATCGCCACGCTGGTTGATTTTCTTGAAGCAAAGTCGGATACCGATTACGGCTCGGGCGTCCATTTGAATGCGGTCACCCCGCAGCAGATCGCTCAGGGACGCAAACGCATCGTTGAGCTGGGCTGCGCGGCTTGCCACGAGATCAACGGCGTACAGAAGCCTGAGAACTTCGCGCCCGACCTCGGCACCATCGGCAGCAAGCCGCTGGCGCAGATCGTCTTCCTGCCGGGCATGGAACACTCGCTGCCCAGCTACATCGCGGCCAAAATCCGCCAGCCCCGCGCATTCGGCACCAGCGTAAAAATGCCGCAATTTACACTCACCGCGTCACAGACAGACGCATTGACCACCGCTCTGCTTGCACAAACTGCACGCAGCCGGTCGATGCCCGATAGCCTGCGCGTTGCGGTGATTCCGGAAACCAACTACCAGCCCGCCGGGCACGCGGGCAAGCTGATCACGGAACTGGCCTGCTTCAGTTGCCACAGCTTCAACGGCAGGGGCGGCGACATGGCGCCCGATCTTTCCTGGGAGGGAAGCTCGGTGCAGCGCCAGTGGCTCACCGCCTTCTTGCACAATCCCAACACGCTGCGACCTTCGCTCATCCGGCGCATGCCGCGTTTCAACCTGAGCGACAGCGACAACACGGAGTTGACGGATTACATCTTGACCGTTTACCAGTCACCGGCCGTCGATGCGGATTCTGCGCCGACGACCACTACTCCCGATGCCGTGGAGCACGGACGCCAATTGTTCTATTCGAAATATGCCTGCCAGGCGTGCCACATCGTCGACACCAAAACCGACAAGGGCTACATAGGCCCAACGCTGACGCAAGTTGGCTCGCGTCTGACTCCGGCATGGATTTACGCGTGGCTTAAGAATCCGCAGGCCCTGCGCCCCGGCGTCGCAGAGCCGAACCAGAACATGAGCGACGAAGACGCCCACGCCCTGACAGCCTTCCTGATGTCGTTGCAAGCCCCAGGCGGGCGAGGAGCGAAGTGATGATGACGCGATTGACTGCAAACTTCAGAATTCGGGCCTTGGCAGCAGTGGCGCTTTTCTCGCTCGCCTCGCTGGCCGGTTGCAAGCACCAAGCCCCTGCAAGTGCCGCACTGAAGGCCACGGCCCAGGGAACTGCGCTCGTTGAGTCCAGTGGCGGCCACCAGGTGGGCGCTACCGGCACTGTGCTTAAAGACCCGCTGGTAGTGCAGGTAAACGACGATCAGGGAAACGCGGTTCCCGGAGCGCTGGTTGAGTTTCATGGCCCCGCGCGCGCCAGCTTCGACCCGTCGGAGGTGCTCACCGATTCAAGCGGACAGGCAACTACCGCGGTCACTTTGGGCAATGCCTCAGGACGATATCAGATCGACGCCGTGACACCCGGCAAGACCAAAACTGTATCGCTGGCCGTTGTTGAAACGGCGCTCGATTACCAGCAGCGCGTGGGGGCCATTCTTGTCGACAAGTATTGCAGCCGCTGTCACGATCCAGAGTCGTCGCCGCAGCGCGTTTCAAATTACGACAACCTTGAGGTCAAGCCGCATCAGTTCACTGACGGCAACACGTTGAACAAGATGAGCGACGCCGATCTGACCTCGATCATTCTGCATGGCGGCCCGGCCTTGAATCGTTCGGCGCTGATGCCGCCCTACGGAAATACGCTGAGTGCCTCAGATGTAAAAGCTCTCATCGCTTATACGCGCGTAGTGTCCGATCCTCAGTATCAGCCGCCGGGAACGGTATACGAGCGTAAGTAGATTTGAATCTCTAACAGTGAACCGTTGCGCGAGGATGACCGGCTGATCGGAAGTTATGCGCGCTTCGGAAGAATAAGTACCAGCAAACGCCGTTATTGCGGAGACGCGCCTCTTGCAGCAATCATCGACATCTCGATCGGCCCTCGCGGTTGCATTGTTGGCAGCGGGTTTCATTCTTGTAGCAACACAGGCTCAAGTTCCACAGGGCCCGCAGAGCGGCGCGCAAAATCCGCCGACCGCCTCGCCCCGCACTTATCCGGCACCCACCAACCTGCAGGTGCTGCCCAAAGAACTCTCCGGTCAACAGGTTCACGACATCATGGATCAGTGGGCATACTCGCTTGGTGTTCGATGCGATTCCTGCCACGCCGAAGATCACGATAATCCTGGCCCGGACGGGCGCCCGCGCCTTAACTTCGCCGATGATTCCAAGCGGATGAAGGTCACTGCGCGCCTTATGTACACGATGACCGAGGAAATCAACATCAACCACATCGCGAAGGTCGAAAACTCCGGCATGCCGGTCACCTGCGGGACCTGCCACCGCGGCCAGATCAGTCCGGAACCGTTTACCATGCCGCCTGCCGGCCGGCTACCGGCTGTGCAGGTCACTCCCATTGGAGAAAAAGGTCTGCAGCAGAAATGAAAGCCTGGCGTGACACTCCCGCTGCGATCGGCAGGACAATTCGGCAATTCAACACTCACTTGCTCATGAAAGCGCGTTGTTCCGTCTCAAGTGCTTCTCGCGTGCTGTTGCTGGGCGCGACGATGCTCTGCACAACTACATTGGCGGCCCAGCCCGGCGCAGCCGACCCCAATCGTCAATCGACGCAGCCTGCGCCGAGCATTTCTGTCGGCGCCGCTACATGCGCGAACTGCCACAAAGAAGTCGTGAAGGGTTTTGCCAACGATCCGCACAGCAGTTCACGGCTCGTCGCCCGTGGAAAAGACGTGACCTGCGAAAGCTGTCATGGACCGAGCAATGCACACGCTAAGAGCGGCGACGCTACATTGATCTTCAGCCCCTCCGCGGCCACGGCCAAAGAGGTGAATGAAAAATGCCAGGCATGCCATAGAAGCCAGCACGCAAACTTTGAGCATTCGGCCCATGGCCGGGGCAATGTGAGCTGCATCGGCTGCCACTCCATTCATGCGCCCGGCGCGGCGAAACATCTGCTTAAGTTGGAGCAGCCTCAGCTTTGCTTTCAGTGCCACAACGAAGTCAAGCCTGAGTTCTCCATGCCCTTTCACCACAGAGTTGAAGAGAGCGTAATTGATTGCACCGACTGCCACGATGCGCACGGTTCCGTAGAAGAAAACACGCTGCGCGCTTCCACCTGGCAATTCATCATGTGTACCAAATGCCACGCGCCGACAGCCGTCCCCTTTGTTTATGAACACCCGGCAATCAAAGCCGCGGGTTGCGCTTTCTGCCACTTCTCGCACGGTGGACCGAACCACAAGCTGCTGATTCAAGCCGACGTGAACAAGATTTGTCTGCAATGCCATTTGCCTTCGCCGAACCCCACAAACGGCCGGCCTGCCGTGCCGGAGCACGCCCAGTCGGAGCAAAGTCCGTCGTGCATCAGCTGCCACGCGAGTATTCATGGCTCCAACACCAGTGACGTATTCCTGAAACCCGCGCGTGGAAGTAGTGAGCATTGACTGGACAGTCGTTGGTTCTCTGAGCTGACGCTATTGCGTCTTATGCCTATGGCAACTACCACAGAGAGAAATAATCTGGCGACGTTCTCCGCGCCATCTACGCAGTTGAGAATTCGCAATCGCGGGTGAATTGCGGGTGGGCGTATTCCCCTGATTCCGCTCTAAGTTATTCAAAATAATGGTGGCCAGGGACGGGATTGAACCGCCGACGCCGGCCTTTTCAGGGCCGCGCTCTACCACTGAGCTACCTGGCCTCAGTGCAGACTGGAGTTGCAAATTCCTACGTGGAATTTCCGGGCGGGCCGGATAAGGTGGGTGTATCCACGAACAGTACGCTGCAACAACCTGAACAGTATACCAAGTGTGGATGTGCCGGGCCAACCCGCGGCGGGGTGCTTGAACGGTATCGGATCGGGTACGGAGTTCGGCCTCGCGGTACGCCCATATGCGCCCCGGTTGCACTACACTGGTTGGCAATCGTGCGCAGCAGGTTAGCTTCCTTCCTTTTTCGGACATTCGTTTGCATTGCGCTCATCGCCGTGAGCGGATGCGAACAGAAGCCCATCGGCGTGCAAGGCCGCATAACGCGGGCCGAGAAGCGCGCCAGCCTCATCTACGAAGCCAATTTGCACCAGGGGCCTGAGACGCTGCGGGCGTTCCTGGCCGATTTTCCCAAGGGGGCCGACCTGCACGTGCATCTCTCGGGCGCGGTCTATGCCGAGACGTTTATTGGCGACGCGGCTGAGGACGGGTTGTGCGTCGATACGGTTACGCTGAGCTTTGTAAAGCCGCCCTGCCGCGGCAAGCTGGTTCCGGCCAAAGAACTCTCAGGCAACATCAGCCCGGCGAATCAGGCACTGTACGATGCGCTGATCGACTCCTTCTCGCTGCGTAGTTATACGCCGCGCGAGGGCTGGAGCGGGCATGACCAGTTCTTTTCCACATTTGGCAAGTTTGGCGGGCTCAGCGAGAGCCACGCCGGCGAGTGGGTCGACGAGGTGGCGAGCCGGGCGGCAGCCGAGAACCAGCAGTATCTCGAACTGATGCAGACGCCAGTCTTCGGCCACGCGGCACAGCTTGCGCACCAGATCGGTTGGAACTCGCAGCTCGCGCAAGCCGACCCGCAGGCGTTTGCGAGCTTCCGCCAGGCGCTGCTCGACCATGGTCTGCGCGATGAGGTTGCGCCCGATCGCGATGACGCGCGCCAGGCCGAGGCCGGCCGCAAGAGGCTGGAACATTGCGGTACCGCAGAGGCATCGCCGGCATGCGCGGTCGAGATTCGCTACATCTACCAGGTGCTTCGCGCGTTTCCGCCGGAACAGGTGTTTGCGCAGACGCTGCTGGGATTTGAGACGGTGACCGCAAGCATGGATGCGGGCGACGACACCTGGGTCGGCATCAACTTTGTGCAACCCGAAGACGGCTTGATCAGCATGCGCGACTACACGCTGCACATGAAAATGGTGGCGTATCTGCACTCCGTTTATCCAAAGGTGCACATCTCGCTGCACGCGGGCGAGCTAACAATGGGACTGGTTCCGCCCGAGGGGCTGCGCTTCCACATTCGGCAGGCAGTGGAGATTGCGGGCGCAGAGCGCATCGGCCACGGCGTCGACGTGATGTACGAGGACAACGCGCGCCAGTTGCTTCAGGAGATGGCCAACAAGCACATCATGGTCGAGATTAACCTGAGCTCGAACGAGGGGATTCTCGGCGTTGAGGGCGACAAGCATCCGTTCCCGGTATACCTCTCGGCGCATGTGCCGGTGGCGCTCTCCACCGACGACGAAGGCGTGAGCCGCATTGACCTGACCCACGAATATGTGCGCGCGGCCATCGACTATGGCCTGACGTACCGCGACCTGAAGCAACTGGCGCGAACCGGGATCGAGCATAGTTTTTTGCCGGGCGCGAGTCTATGGATCAGGCCGGACGATTACCGGTTGATGGTGGGCGCATGCCGCGCGGATTTCACAGGCCATGTTCCAGCTTCGTGCGCCGACTTTCTGCGCGGCAACCAGAAGGCCGCCGCACAGTGGGAACTGGAGCAAAGATTCGGGGCATTCGAGGCAAAGTTCCAGGGCCCGGAATACGACAGGCTGCTGCATGGACAATGAGCGCATTCGCGAAATCTGCATGGCCATGCCCCACGTTGCAGAGACGGTGAACTGGGGCCATCACCTGGTGTGTTGGGCTGGCGACCGCGATATCGGCGGCAGAATGTTTGCGTCGACCGACTTGGATGGCAGCGGCGAGGGCGTGCTGTCGTTCCACTGCGGCGCGGAGCGGTTCCACGAACTGCTGGAGGTTGAAGGTATCAGGCCGACGCCATACTCAGCCAAACAGTTCTGGGTGACGCTGGAGCGCTGGGACGCGTTGCGGCCGCGCCAGATACAGGACGAGCTCAGACGTGCTTATGAGCTGATCTACGCCAAACTGCCGCCGCGGACCAGGAAGCTGCTGGCCCTTCCGGAAAAGGAGCTTGCGCAAGCAGTCCGCGAGCGGAAGAAGGCGCTCAAGGCGAAGGGAAAAGCGCGGTAAAGGAACGCCTCGGGCCGTTAAGGGGGCCTGAATGGCGGTTGCGGTCCCCCATCCTGAACGCAAATATCGCATTCACGATGGGGCACTCCTGTTCGTGGTAAAGACAATTCACATTGAAACGACCGTCAGATACTGGGCTCTAACGGCGTCCGCCGTGGCCGCCGCCTCCCCGATAGCCGGGAAGCGCGTGTTCGCCGCCGCCATCGTGTCCGGCATTGCCGACATGGCCGCGCCCATCCCTCGCCTCATTGGCCTGGAAATGGTTGAACCTCTGCGCTCCGTGTTGCGGAAGCGGCCCATGGTATCCGTTGCGAGGATCAAAGCGATTGTCGACGTGGCCATAAAAGCCGCGCGGTCCGTGGAACCAGGGGCCGGCTCCGAGAAACACGCCGCCAACAAACCAGTCGGGGCCATAGTAGCCGTAGGGGGCGCAATCGTAAGGGGCGTAATCGAAATACCCGTAGGGGCAAATCGGCGCCGGTCCAATGTTGACGCCGATGGCGACCTGGGCTGGCGCTGCGGGCGCAAAGCTTAAGAGGGCAATTGCGAGAACCGAGAGGGCAAGGAACTTGATTTTGGGCATGTCTTCTCCTTGACTCATTGGAGCCGGAAAGAGAGGCACAAGTTGCCTTTAAGGTGCACAATTTGTTCATTGAGCCGGTGAAAAACCAAGCTGGCCTCCCGCCCGAAGCGCAGGCGATGGAAACACTCATCAGGGAACCTGCTGGGGCGACGCTCCGTATTGTCTATTAATTGGCCGCGTGCACGAGCCCGCGGCCATGAGGGGTTGGAAGCGATGGTCAAGTTTCTTCTTTTCTGCATTTTGCTGGTGTTGTGCTGGCCGGTAGCACTGGTGGCCTTGATCCTGTATCCAATTGTGTGGCTGGTGCTGCTTCCGTTCCGGGTCATGGGCATTGCCGTGGGCGGGGTGCTGGCGCTGATTGCGGCGATCTTCCTGTTCCCGGCGCGGGTGCTGCGGGGGATCTAGGGGCAGCCAGTAGAGAGTAGCCAATAGCCCGTAGCGTGGTGCTCTTAGCTCTGGCTGGGATGGAAGTCGACGCGGAGAGGTCTGCCGCCCCTACGGGGCTTGAGAATCTTAAATTGCAGCTTTCCCAGGGTTCCGCTACGCCACCCCCGGAGCTATTGTCGTGGCGTCCCTCCGGGACGCGGCATGCGTCGATCTCGCAGCGTCTCGTTTCTATCGGTTGCGCAGGCGGTATTCGAACCCTCCCGATCTTTTTGCGCTTACGGCCCCATCTGCATTAGCGTGGCCCTATGCCCGTTTCGCTTTCATTGGATGGCAAGACCGCGCTGATTACCGGCGGCTCGCGTGGGATTGGCGCAGAGACCGTGCGTCTGTTTGTCGAGGCTGGGGCGCGGGTTGCATTCAACTATCGGGCTGCGCGGGAACAGGCCGAGGCGCTGGTGAACGAATGCGGCGGGCCGGACCGGTGCGTGGCCATTGAGCAGGAGTTGAACACGCCGGAGGATGGGCGGGCGCTGGTGCGGAAGGCCGTTGCCGCGCTGGGGCGGCTCGACATACTGGTGGCGAATCACGGTGTATGGGAGCCGGATGATGCGCCGATTGAGCAGATGAGTGAGGCGCAGTGGCGGCGGACTCTGGGCGTGAATCTCGATGCTGTTTTTGGGTTGGTGCAGGGGGCGGTGGGGGAGATGCTTGGGCAGGCCGAGGTGGCTGACAAAGCAGGTCCGGCCATGAGAGGCAGCCCCAAGACACATCCAGCAGGGGCTAAAGCCCATGAACCTTCTGCCCAATCTATCGGCACGGCTGAAGCCGTGCCCTTTCAAAACAGCGGCCTCAATCCAGTTTCAGCGAAGCCCGGAGGCATTGGATGCAGCAGCTCTTTGGACAAGAGGGCAGTAAAGGGCCACATCGTACTCATCAGTTCTACCGCCGGGCAGCGGGGCGAGGCTTATCACGCCGACTACGCTGTGACCAAGGGTGCGCTGATCAGTCTCACCAAGAGCCTGTCAACGGAGCTGGCGCCCAAGGGGATCATGGTGAACTGCGTTGCTCCGGGATGGGTGCGCACCGACATGTCGGCCGCAACGCTGGCCGATCCGGTGCTGGGGCCGAAGATTGGCGCGGGAATCCCGGTGGGGCGCGTGGCTACTCCGCGCGAGATTGCCGGGCCGGTGTTGTTTTTGTGCACGCCGCTGGCCGGGTTTATCAGCGGCGAGATATTGAATGTGAACGGCGGGGCGGTGCTGGTGGGTTGAGCATCCGGCAAACGCCGGCGTTTGCCGGATGCTCAACCCACCCAGGGAATAGGGAGCAGGGAATAGAGTTTGCGTCTAATGCAATGAGGTATTGATGCGCGTGAGTGGCACGAAGGCGATTTTTGCGATAGCGGCAGTTGTGGCGATGGCGGCGTGGCCGGCAGCAGGGCGGGCGCAGGCGCCGGATGCAACCCAGCAGGCCAACAGCGAGGCGGCGAAGAACGCAGCCCAGGCGCGATCGGCCCTCAATGCCATGGTGCAGGCGATGGGCGGGCAGGCCTGGCTCGATATGAAGAACAGGGAGATCGATGGCCACGTGGCCGCCTTCTTCCAGGGCAACCCCGACATGGGCACCACGCTCACCTACGAGTTTCACCAGTGGCCCGATCACGACCGCATCGAGGTGACCAAGCACCGCGACGTGGTGGAGTTTTATATCGGCCGTCAGGGCTGGGAAGTGACCTACCGCGGCACCAAATCGATGGATAGCGATGTCACCTCGAAGGAGTCGCTGGACGACTACCTGCGCCGGCGCGACCACTCCATTGAGATGGTGGTGAAGGAATGGCTGAAGGACCCGAACACCATATTGATTTACGAGGGCCCGCACATGGTGGAACGTCGCGACGCGGTGCAGGTGACGGTGATTTCACCCCAGAACGAGGCGGTGACCATCCTGATGGACGTCGCGACGCACCTGCCGCTGAGGCGTGAGTTCCAGTGGCGCGATCCGCTCTATCACGACAAGAACACCGACGCCGAGGAGTACGACGACTACCACACCATCCAGGGCTTCCCCACGGCGTTTACCATTACGCGTTTCAAGAACGGCGACATGGTGCGCCAGTACTTTGTAGTCGGAGCAAAATACAACCAGGCGCTGCCAGCCGACTTCTGGAGCGTAGACGCCGCCAACGCGAAGATCAAGAAGGTTAAGTAGGGGGGAACCAGGGATCAGGGAACAGGGATCAGAGACGAGCCAGTAGCCAATAGCCAGTAGTCAAGGATCAAGCGTCGCTAAACGGCTTTCGTCCACCATTCACCGTCCACTGACCACTGACCACTGTCCACTTATTTATAATCCTGATGAGCGTCGAACGGCTCCGTTTGCGCGCTTGTCTGGAGCTGAAGCATGACCTTTTCCATCCAGGAGATCCTGGATTTCCTGCCCCACCGCTATCCGTTTTTGCTGATTGACAGGGTGGTGGAGTTTGAGCCAAAGAAGCGGCTGGTTGCGATCAAAAACGTGACCATCAACGAGCCGTTCTTTCAGGGACATTTCCCGGGGTTCCCAATTATGCCTGGCGTGCTGGTGATTGAGGCAATGGCCCAGGCCGGCGGCATGATCATGATGGCCGATATGCCCGACCGCCATACCAAGCTGGTGGTTTTCACGGGCATCGAGCGGGCCAAGTTCCGCAAGCCGGTGACGCCGGGCGACCAGTTGCGCATCGAGGTTGAAGTGCTGGCATTCCGTTCGCGTGCAGGGCGCATTGCCGGCCGCGCTACGGTTGACGGAAAAGTGGCATGCGAAGCCACGCTCACCTGCGCCGTGGTAACCCGCGAGCGCGAGCAGCGGGCGCACGGCGACCAGCCGGCCGAGGCGGGCGACGCATCGGCAAATGGGACGGGCGCGCAGTGAGTATTCATCCCAGCGCGATTGTTGCCGCGGGCGCCCAGGTTCCCGCGTCGTGCACGGTGGGGCCGTTTTGCACCATCGGACCTGAGGTGGTGCTGGGCGAAGAGTGCAACCTCATCTCGCACGTTGTAGTTGACGGGCGCACCACGATTGGCGCGCGGAATGTGGTGTATCCGTTCACGTCGATCGGGGTTGCGCCGCAGGATCTGAAGTACAAAGACGAGCCGACCGAGACCGTGGTCGGCGATGGAAACACGATTCGCGAGTGCGTCACCATAAGCCGTGGAACCGTAGGCGGCGGCGGCATAACCCGCGTGGGCTCTCACAACCTGCTCATGTGTTACGCGCACATCGGGCACGACAGCCAGGTGGGCAGCCACTGCATTCTGGCCAACAACGCAACGCTGGCTGGCCACGTCACCATTGAGGACCACGTAACCCTCGGTGCCTTTTGCCCGGTGCATCAACATTGCATTGTGGGCGCGTACTCATTTGTGGGCGGCGGAACGATTGTGACCCAGGACGTACTGCCATTCTCGAAGACGAGCGCCCGGCGCGAAAACAAGGCATTCGGCATTAACACCATGGGGTTGGAGCGGCGCGGTTTTTCGCCGGAGCGGATCGAGTTGCTCAAGAAAGCCTTCCGGCTGCTGCTGGTTTCAAAGTTGAATACCACGCAGGCGCTCGAAAAGATGCGCCAGCTCGAAGGCGACGACGTTGCAACGGTGGTGAAATTCATTGAGCAGAGCGAGCGCGGAGTCATCAAGTAGGGCGCGGCGCCCCTCCGGGGCGAAATACACCGGGGTTCGAAAGATGAAGTGGTGCATGGCATGAAACTCGGCCTGATTGCCGGCAACGGGCGCTTTCCTTTTCTGCTGCTGGATGCGGCGCGGGCGCAAGGTTTCTCAGTCGTCGTCGCGGCCATTCGCGAGGAGACCGACCTCGAGATCGATCGTCGCGCTGCCGCCGACACGCAGATCACAGTCCACTGGCTCTCGCTGGGTGAGCTGTCGAAGTTGATTGAGACCTTCAAGAACGAAGATGTGAAGATTGCCGTGATGGCCGGCCAGGTAAAGCACAAGCAAATATTCAGCAGCATCCGGCCCGACTGGCGGCTGGCCAAGCTGCTCTTGAACCTGCGCACTCGATCGACTGACGCGCTGCTGGGCGCGGTGGCCAAAGTGCTGGGCGATGAGGGAATCGAGCTGATGAGTTCCACCGCGTTTCTTGAGCCGCTGCTAGCCGCCGAAGGCGTATTGACTCACCGCGCGCCCAACGACGATGAGCGGAAGAACATCGAATACGGACTAGGCGTGGCCAGGGCCGTGGCCGCCTTCGACATTGGGCAAACAGGTGTAGTTGCGGCGCAGGCCTGCGTGGCCGTTGAGGCCATGGAGGGCACGGACGCAACAATCGAGCGCGCCGGCCGTCTCATGGAATCGCTGGAGGGCGACGCCTCCACACTTGAACGGCAACTGACCGTAGTAAAGGTAGCCAAGCCCAATCAGGACATGCGCTTCGATGTGCCGGTAATCGGAGTGGCGACGATTGAGGCAATGATCAAGGCCGGGGCGAGCTGCCTTTCAATCGAGGCCGGCCGCACGCTCCTATTCGATCGCGACGAGATTGTGAGGCAAGCCAACCAGGCCGGCATTGCAATTGTTGCCACGCCGCGCTGATACTGGGTTTCGTGGTTCGTGATCCGTAATCGTAGGTCGATAGTCGCGGAATGTTTCCCAGCGTTCCGCATCCCCAACTCCCCAATACCGGAGGTTCACCGTGAGTAAGAAGTCTTTGTTCATCAGTCTGGCAGCGATCATATTAGCCGCCTTCGCCGCCTCGTTTGCTGTTGTGTCGTTGCATGCGGCTGACGATGCCCCTATGCCCGCAGCCGGGCAGGCCGCGCCCGCATTCACCCTCCCCTCGCAGGATGGCTCGCCCATCTCGCTCAGCCAGTACAAGGGCAAGTGGGTAGTCCTCTACTTTTATCCGAGAGACATGACGCCCGGCTGCACCATCGAGGCGCACAAATTCCAGGACTCGCTGAGCCAGTTCGAGGCCAAGAACGCAGTGATCCTGGGCGTGAGCGTGGACTCGAGCGACAGCCACAAGCAGTTCTGCGCCAAAGATGGGCTCACCTTCCATTTGTTGAGCGACACCAGCCACAACGTGGTCAACGAATACGGTTCGCTGGGCAGCTTTGGCAGCAACGTGATCGCCAATCGCAACACGTTTCTCATCGATCCCGACGGGAAAATCAAGCAGGTGTGGGTCAAGGTCAACCCGGCAGAGTCGGCAAGCGAGGTACTTGCGGCGATTCCGTAGGACCAGGGCGAGCAGAGTCGGCGGGGCTAGGTACGGTTTCGTTCTCACCCATTTTCATGCTGAGGCATGAGACTAAGCGTGTGCCTGTGCGCCCGTTTGACGTTCCCACCCCCGTCGCACCTATAATTCGTCTAGTTCCTGGCGATGTATCCGTGTGCCTTGTCACCGCGCGTCGCGAAGCTTTTTGCGAGCCTAAAGGAAATATGCACGCGGCCTGCTCCGCGCTTGTGCGCTGAAACGCTCAAACGCAATCGGGCGGCGTCACTGCGGTGGAACCCCCGATCGGCATTGAGGGGCAAGAGCCGCCATCAGATTTTGAAGGAGTCGTTCAATCCGCATGAAGTGTCTGCCATTTTCTGTTGTTGCTTCCATCCTCCTGGGAACTGCCTTCGCTGCCGCACAAGCTCCCGCCACCCACACACCCGCTGCCTCATCTTCGGCAGCAGCTCCGAGCCAGGCCAAGGTCGCGGTTATCGTCTTCCGCGCCGCGGTAAGCCAAACCAACGAGTTCCAGCGCGACTTTGCCGACCTGCAGAAGAAATACGACCCCAAGCGCCAGCAGTTGCAGGCTCTCAACGAGCAGATCGACACCATGACCAAGCAGCTGCAGACGCAGGGCACCGCCCTCAGCGACGATGAGCGCGCAGCTCGCGCCCGCACCATCGATGAAAAGAAGAAGGAGCTCGACCGCGATTCGCAGGACGCGCAAACCGACTTCCAGGGCGACATGCAGGAACTGGTGAACCGCATTGCCTCAAAGGTGGGCGAGGTAATGACCGATTACGCTACCAAGCACGGCTACACGCTGGTGCTCGATGCGAGCCAGTCGCAGGATAGCCCGACCGTGCTCTACGCCGTGCCTTCGATCGACATCACCAAAGAAGTGATCGATGCGTACAACGTGAAGTCGGGTGTACCGGCGCCGGCGCAAGCCGCCGAGCCAGCGGCTCCTGAAGCGCCCAAGCCCGCCGCACCCCAGAAGTAGTCCAATCGTCTCGAATCGCCACACAAGGGCTCCGCTCAGGCGGGGCCTTTGCTTTGCCCATGGCGTGGCCTCCGTCTGCCCTCGTTTGAGGGGGTTTTAATGGTCCATGCCGTATAATCCTCCTTAGTTCCTGCTGATGTCTCCGTCCGTATCTTTTTTCCGCTTCTGGCCCGTCCGGGCTCGAGAGCTTCCGCAAAAAAAAGATCGTGAGGTTTGTCAGGAGGCACGGGCTCGCGCTTGCGTCTAATGAGTGAGCCACTCAGGAATTTCGAAGGAGTTTCAGATTCAAATGAAGCGTTCGCTTGCAATCATCGTTATGCTGGCCTCGGGCATGGTCCTGGGCGCAGCCGCCCAAACACCGGCAACCACACCGGCCGCCGCCGCGCAACCCAGCAAGATCGCAGTTATCGCCTTCCAGATTGCGGTCGCCCAAACCAACGAGGGTCAGCGCGACTTTGCCGACCTGGAGAAGAAGTTCCAGCCCCGCCAAGACCACCTGAAATCGTTGAGCGATGAACTGGACACCCTGACCAAGCAGTTGCAGGCGCAGGGAGCCACGCTCTCCGACGTCCAGCGCAACGAGAAGGCAGCCGCTATCGACACCAAAAAGAAGCAGCTTAGCCGCGACGCCGACGATGCGCGTACCGACTTCCAGCAGCAGATGAACGATATTTATCAGTCGCTGGCGTCGAAGGTTTACGACTCGATGCAGGCCATTGCCGAGCAGCAGGGTTACACGGTGGTTCTTGACATTTCGCAGCAGCAGTCGCCGGTGCTCTACGCCACCCAGGCCACAAATATCACCAAGGAAGTGATCGACGCCTACAACGTGAAGTCGGGCGTACCGGCGCCTCCGCCACAGGCAGCGGGAGCCGGCGCAGCCGCCCCTTCAGCCCCCAAGCCCGCCCCCAAGCCGGCAGCAAGCCACTAAAGCCGGTTTAAGCGCTACGGCAAAAGCCTCGCTTGGCGAGGCTTTTGCATTTGGTGGGGTGTTTCACGAGGGGTTGAGATTGGTTGGATTGGGGTGAGACGGCGTGGATTCGTGCTATCCCAGGCCCGAAAATACCGATCTGCGGCACCCAATTTCCCTCCGCGCTGGCGTCGGCTGGCCGGTTTGCCCGCCACCGGCCCAAAGCAATTGGATTTCCAACCCGCAGCCTGTGGAAAAATATGTGGAAGACTCTCTGGATCGCCCCAGAAAATATTCAAAATCTTCTCTTGCCAACTGTTCATCGGTTTTGATACGCAGGACAAACCCTTATTTTTCAATCACAAGTGCGCCGCCAAGTGTGGGTCCCATGGCCGACCTCCGGGTGAGCCTCATCACCCGCCACCCCGAAAGGTTTCCACAATCTGTCGTGAACGTGAAGTAACAAAAGAGCTTTTCGCCCTTCCGCGGGGCCGGTTATTTCTGTTGATCTTCGCCTACGCGCAGCACCGCCAGGAACGCTTCCTGCGGAATGTCAACTTTCCCGATCCGCTTCATGCGCTTCTTGCCCTCTTTTTGCTTCTCAAGCAGCTTCCGCTTCCGGCTGATATCGCCACCATAGCACTTGGCAATCACGTTCTTGCGCAGGGCGGTAACGGTTTCGCGGGCGACGACCTTTGCGCCGATTGCCGCCTGGATTGCCACCTCGAATTGCTGGCGAGGAATCAGCTCGCGCATCTTCGATACCAGCGCACGGCCGCGCTCGTAGGCGTGATCGCGGTGCACGATGATTGAGAGCGCATCGACCGGCTCACCCGACACCAGCACATCGAGCTTCACCATGGGCGACACCCACTCGCCGGCAAGCTGGTAGTCGAGCGATGCGTAGCCGCGCGAGATGGACTTGAGCCGGTCGTAGAAGTCGAGCACGATTTCGTTGAGCGGCAGCTCGTAGGTAATCATCACGCGCGTCGCGGTCACGTATTCAAAGTTCACCTGGCGCCCACGCTTCTCTTCCACCAGCTTCAGAATCCCGCCCACATACTCCTCGTTGGTAAGAATCTTTGCAGTGATCACCGGCTCGCTGATGGACTCAATGTTGGTGACTTCAGGCCAGCGCGAAGGGTTGTCCACTTCGAGCACTGAGCCGTCAGTGAGCTTGATGTGGTAACGCACGCCGGGAGCGGTGGTGATAAGTTCGAGCTGGTACTCGCGCTCCAGACGCTCCTGAATAATCTCCATGTGCAGCAGGCCCAGAAATCCGCAGCGGAAACCGAAGCCGAGGGCGACGGAGCTTTCCGGCTCGAAGAAGAACGATGAGTCGTTGAGGCGGAGTTTCTCGAGCGCGTCGCGCAGCAGCGTGTGCTCGTGCGAGTCGACCGTGTAGAGGCCGGCGAAGACCATGGGCTTGATGTCTTCAAAGCCGGGCAGAGCCGCAGCGGCGGGGCGTCCATCGTGGGTAACGGTGTCGCCGATTTTGGTGTCGGCCACATTCTTGATGGTGGCCGCAAAAAAACCCACTTCGCCGGCCGATAGCTGGCCAATCTCTACAGGCTTGGGGCAAAGCACGCCCATGGACTCGATATCGTAAGACGTGCCGTTCGCCATGAACCGGATGCGCTGGCCCTTGCGCATGGTGCCCTGCATCACGCGAACGAGCACGATAACGCCGCGATAAGGGTCGAACCACGAATCGAAAATGAGCGCCTGCAGCGGCGCGTCCGGATCGCCGGTTGGGGCCGGCAGACGGTGCACCACCGCCTCGAGGATTTCTTCAACGCCCTGGCCGGTTTTGGCGGAGACGGGGATGGCGTCGGTAGCGTCTAGACCGACCGCTTGCTCAATCGCCTCCTGGGTGCGGAGAATGTCGGCCGAGGGCAGATCGATCTTGTTGATCACCGGGATGGTTTCGAGGCCGTGATTGATGGCCAGATAAGCGTTGGCCAGGGTCTGCGCCTCAACGCCCTGGCTGGCGTCAACCACCAGCAGCGCGCCCTCGCAGCTGGCCAGCGAGCGCGAGACCTCATAGCTGAAGTCCACGTGGCCCGGTGTATCGATCAGGTTGAGCTGGTAGGTGATGCCGTCCCGAGCTGTATAAGCCATGCGGACGGCATGTGCCTTGATCGTGATGCCCCGTTCGCGCTCCAGGTCCATCGCGTCCAGAACCTGGGCCTGCATCTCGCGGGCGGTCACTGAGCCGGTCAGTTCAAGCAGACGGTCGCTTAACGTCGACTTGCCGTGGTCGATGTGGGCAATAATGGCGAAGTTGCGTATGAAACGTGCATCCATAATCGTTTAAAAAACAAGGGCTTGAACCGCGCCGCGCACTTCGCCTCCATGGCATAGCTTATCATCGTAAGAGTGCCCTCCGAGCGGTGACGCGCGCCTCAGAGCCGCGTCTTTACTTGCATTCGCGTCTTTATCTGCATATGAGTTGGAATCCTCCGTTGCCCACAGGTCGTGCGTTGTTTATTCTGCCCCTGCTGGCAATTGCAATGGCGGGATGCGGACCTGGGGATCCAGTCAGCTCGTCCGCCCCTCAACTTCCGCAAGCCACGGCGCCGGCGATTCTCGCTCCAGTTCCAGCCCCTCAGCAGACGCAGCAGCAGCCTGTTGCGCCGCAGCCATCTTCCGGAGAGCAGCAGCGCGTCCACGCCCTTATTCAGCAGGTTGAGGCCGCCTACGCCCGCGGCGATGCGGACTACCGCAAAGGCATGCTCGCCGAGGCCAAGGTGGAGTTCGACCGCGCCGTCGACCTCATGCTTTCAAGCGGCATCGACATCCGCGGCAATCAGCAGCTCAGCGACGAATTCGACCACATTGTGGACCAGGTGAACGGCCTCGAGATGGAGGCCCTGAAGCAAGGCAACGGATTTGTGCCCAAAGAAGAAATCACCCCGGCCGAGGCTGCGAGCGATGTGACTTTCGCCGTGGACCCCAACCTGGTGGCCAAGGCGCGGGCCGAGCTGGCGACTACCAAGTCTGACTTGCCGCTGGTGATGAACGATTACGTGGCCGCGTACATCAATTTCTTTGCCTATACGCAAAAGGGCCACAACACGCTGCTGCACTCGTTCCAGCGCGGCGGCCGCTACCGCGCCATGATTCAGCGCGTACTGGCCGAAGAAGGCGTACCGCAGGATCTTATCTATCTCGCCGTGGCCGAGTCTGGATTCAACCCGCGGGCCATGAACCCGCGTTCGCGCGCTGGCGGCATGTGGCAGTTTATGCCCACGGGCCAGTACGGCCTCGAACGGAATCCGTATGTCGATGAACGCTTCGATCCTGAGAAATCCACGCGCGCATACGCCCGGTACATGAAGTACATTTACGACCAGCTGGGCGACTGGTACCTGGCCATGGCCGCTTACGACCATGGCACCGGCAACATTCAGCGCGAGGTGCAGAGGACCGGCTACGCCGATTTCTGGGAGCTGTATAAGCGCCACGAACTGCCCGGCGAGACCGCCAACTACGTGCCTGAAATTTTGGCAGCCATCATCATCGCCAACCACCCCACGCAATACGGGTTTGACGAGGTCACACTCGATCCCCCTGTGCTCACCGATAC
>JBEKCW010000022.1:0-23437 GCA_050014675.1 Occallatibacter sp.
CCACTTCAGCCGCCAGTCTGCGGGTTGGTTTGCTGACGGCACTCCGGGCGACGTGAATAACGCTGCGTGGTCATCGGTGACTGCGATACGATCTGCTGAACTCGAAAACGCTCAGCTCGTCATCCACGCGCTCGCCGGCGATAGTGACATCGACCTCTTTCTTTCTTTCCCCTCCATCGGCGGAATTCGTCTGCATGGATCGACTGCAGGATTCTTTGGACCCGCAGGCGAATCGGCCATCGAGCTCACGCGGCGAGATAACGGCGTGCGCGCCACGGCAAATGGCCTTACCGTTGACGTCACATTCGGAAGCTCGTGGCGCATCGGACTCTCGGCAGCTGGAAATCCGCAACAACTGTGGAGCCTCGTCCACGGAGATTTATCTATTCTTGAGCAGAACGGCCAGATCAAGGGCGTTGACGTGCGCGGCAATCTTAAGCCCGCTGACAAGATCGTCGGCCTGGGCGAGCGCTTTGACTCTCTCGATCAGCGCGGCAAAACATTGACGCTCTGGCAAACTGACGCGTGGGACTCAACAGCAATTGGCGGCTTGAGCAATCAGGCTTACAAACCAATTCCGTTCTGGCTCAACACTTCCGGCTACGGCGTTTTCTGGAACACGAGCTACGAGGTTCGGGCCGATTTCGGAAGCGACGTTCCGGACCGTTATCGAGTAACGGCGCATGGCCCGATTTTCGATCTCTATATATGGAGCGGCCAGGGCAGCGATCTGCTGCATCAATACACCGCTCTTACGGGACCGCCGCTGATGCCGCCGGCCTGGGCGTTTGAGCCATGGATGGGCGGAGGCGGCGGGCGCTGGGCCGAAGAGAAATGGGAATCTTCGACGCAAACCATGCTCGATGTGGTCGATCGTTTTCGCCAGCTCGACATTCCGCATTCAGCTATCTATGCCGAGGGCGATGCGAGCTACGATCCTCTTCTCTATCGCAAGCTCACGCCGATGAATATCCATATTTTGACGTGGGCTCGCAGCGAGGCCCTCGACTGGGACGCCAACTGGAGCATCGACAGAATCAAAGCTGCGCTCCCAGGTGTCCCGGCCGACAAACTGCCATTGATGCGCGTGCCCGATGGAGCCGGGTTCAGCATTTACCCACCCGACATGCCTAAAGACCAGTACCCCTACATCGACTTCACCGATGCTCGCGGCCTCGATGTTTACCGCGCCTTCTGGAAAGAACGCCAGGATCTCGGCGTCGCAGGCAGCATGGCTGATTTCTCCGATCTGGTGCCGCGCAACGCGGTCTTCCATGATGGATCGACCGGCGAAAAGATGCACAACTGGTACGTCCATTTCTATGACCACGCCGTTCACCAGGTGTTCGAAGAGCGGCACGGCGACGATTTTATTCTTTTTGCGCGGGCCGCAGCACCGGGAACGCAGGTGGATGCCGGACAGATGGCCGGAGACCACGCCAGCAACTTCCGCGGTTTCGATGAGTCACTCGCGGGCGGGCTCAGCCTGTCTACATCGGGATTTTCAAACTGGGGTTCGGATGTGGGCGGGTATTTTGGAAAAGGCGATGAAGAAGTGTATCTTCGCTGGGTTGAGTTCGGAACGTTTTCTCCGCTCATGCGCTTCCACGGAACTGAACCGCGGGAGCCGTGGTATTACAGCGATGCTTCGATCGTAACCTACAAGAAGTATGCGTGGGTGCGCGAGAATCTACTGCCCTACATTTACGGCTCGGCACAGGACGCGCATGCGAATGGGGATCCGCTGATGCGCTCAATGCCGACTGTTGCGCCGGACGAGTACATGTTTGGAAACGACCTGCTCGTAGCTCCGGTTCACGCGCCCGGAGATCATCGCACCGTCATTCTTCCTCAGGGGCATTGGACCGATCTATGGACCGGAGCTCCTATTGAGGCCGGCACGTCGGATCATTCTGTTTCGATCGACGACATTCCGGTTTACCTTCGCTCCGGCGCCCTGGTCCCTGTGGAATTAGCTCCGGACTTCACTCTCGGCGAATCCATGTCGAATGGCCAGGTGACCGCTTTGATTGTGACTCAACCCGATCAAGAAAAGTCAAGCCACGACTGGAAGCTGCCCGGGCATTCTGACGCTGCGCACCTTAGCTCAGTCGCTGATGGAAACAGCTTTGTTGTGACTGCGGAGAATTGGTATCAGCTTGAGTACGTGATTGTATCGGGATTGCGGTCGGAGCTCAAAAGCGTTACAGTCGACGGCGAGGCGTTGCCCAGGCTCAACGCTCAAGGCGCTCAGTCGCTGCCGCCGGGATGGGAAAAACTGGGCGCCAACCAGTTCCTGGTTCGACTGCCAATGGGCCTTAAGCACGTGATCCGCTTCAGCGAGGAGTGAGCGCGGAATTATGCGTGGTCAATTAGCATCGTGCTCAGCGACCGTGCACGAGTATTGCTGATGGAATGCCGGAGAGAGCCATAACTTTGTCGACGCCGTTGAGCTTGATAGCTTCTTTCGGCATGCCGAAGACGACCGAGGTCGCTTCGTCTTGTGCGATGTTGTATGCGCCCGCCTGCTTCATTTCAAGCATTCCTCGCGCTCCATCGTCGCCCATGCCGGTGAGGATGACTCCGACGGCGTTCGGTCCCGCGTAACGCGCGGCCGAGCGGAAGAGCACGTCGACCGAGGGGCGATGGCGGCAAACCAGCGGGCCATCCTTGATTTCGACAAAGTATCGCGCGCCGCTGCGGCGCAGCAGCATGTGGTGATTGCCGGGCGCGATGAGCGCGTGCCCGCGCAGCACGGTGTCGTTCGATTCCGCTTCCTTGACGGTAATCGCGCAAAGGCCGTTGAGACGATTGGCGAAGGCACGCGTGAACAGCTCCGGCATATGCTGCACAATCACGATGCCGGGCGCATCGGCCGGCAACGGCTCGAGCAGCGAACGCAAAGCCTCAGTGCCGCCAGTGGATGCGCCGACCGCAATAACTTTCTCAGTAGTCTCAGCCATGGCGTGCGTGGCTTGCGGCAGAATGGCGTCGGCGGTGAGTTTTGGCTCGACCACATGCTCGCGGTGAAGAGCGCCGACGCGTGCGCGGCCCGCGGCCTTGACTGCCTCGCAGATGGTGGTTCGCGATTCTTCAAGAAACTGGCGCGTGCCCAGCCGCGGCTTGGTGATGATTTCGACCGCGCCATATTCGAGCGCCTTGAGCGTGCTCTGCGCGCCTTCGTCTGCGAGGCTCGAGCAGATAACGACAGGGATGGGATGCTGAGTCATGATCTTGCGCAGGAAGGTGAGACCGTCCATGCGCGGCATCTCGATATCGAGAGTGATCACGTCAGGAATCTCGTCGTTCATCCGATCGGCGGCAACGAAAGGGTCGGCAGCCGTCGCCATTACTTCGATCTCGGGGTCGCTCTCGAGCAGGGAGCTCAGGGTCCGGCGAACGACAGCGGAGTCATCGACAATCAGAACGCGGATTTTTCTGGTCAGAGGCATGGAATACCTGATCCCCGTCACTTTCGCGCCAGTGCGGCGGCGTCCTGTTGTGCGAGCCTGCGCAAGAGCACCTCGCCGGTCCCGGTATGAAACTCGATAAAAACGCCGCGCGTTCCGCCCAGGCGAGTAACGGATGGACTGAAGCCCAGCTCTTCAAGGACGAGGATCGCGGCATTCGAATTCATTTTGCCGACGGTTGCACTTTTGCTTGAGGAGGCGAGCACATCGGCGCCGCCGAACAATTTCACTTCGATTTCGCTGCGGCGCGCACCCAGTGCGTCGAACTCGCAGGCGAGCTGGTTGATTACCGAATCGACATATCGGCCGGTGGTGGCATGTTTCAATTGCGCGCCGTGCCGCGCCGGAAAATGCGGCATCATGGCATGGCACATTGCGCCAGCCCCGATGCGTGGCGCCCTGAACGTGATGCCGACACATGAGCCCAGCAAGGTTTTGAGGACAGTAGGTTCGCGTACCAGCTTCCACTCGCCTGGCTGAAGGTAAATCACCGGAATCTCGAGCTCAGGCATCGGATTTCCTGTAAAGCGCGGGCGCCTCCGGCACAACCGGAAGGCTCATGTCGTGCAGCGACTCAGAGTGGCCGACAAAGAGATAGCCATCGGGCACCAGGTGTGCAATCAGCTTGCGGAGAATGGACTGCTGCGTGGGCCTGTCAAAGTAGATGAGCACGTTGCGGCAGAAGATGGCGTCGGCCTTTTCGGTCATGCCGTAGTCGGCATCCATGAAGTTGAGTCGCCGGAACTCGACCATGCGGCGCAGTTCGGGCACAATGCGCACGCGGCGCGGCTCCCCGCCGCGGCTGCGCAACAGGTACTTTTTGCGCAGCGCGTTTGGAATCGGCGAAGCGCACTCCTCTGTGTAAACGCCGAGGCTCGCTTTCTCAAGCACGGCGGTAGAGATGTCGGTGGCCAGTATGTTGAAGCGGAATCCTGGGTGAAGTGCGGCATGCTCGCTCAACACCATGGCGAGGGTATAGGGCTCCTCGCCGCTCGAACAGCCCGCGCTCCAAATCGTGAGTGGACGAGCGCTGGCGGCCCTGGCGCTCAGTTCGGGCAAGGCTTGCTGCTTAAGAAAGTCAAAGTGCGCCGGCTCACGAAAAAAGTCGGTCTTGTTGGTGGTGATTACATCGATCAGAGATACGAGCTCTTCTTCGCTGCCTTTTCGGCTGAAGATGAACTCGCAGTAGTTGCGGTACGAAGGCATGTTCAAGCTCCGCAGCCGGCGCTTGAGACGAGCCTCGACCATGGTCTTCTTTTCCGGACCCAGGCAAATGCCGGCCTGGGCATAAATGAGACCGCTCAAGCGCGCGAAATCGCGCGCCGTGAGCGACTCTTCGTCAATGCCGGTGTGATGAGGCACGGGGCCCTTCCTACAGCATTTTCGGAAATACTGTGAACTTTTGAGAATCGGGCAGGTGGGTTTTTCTTAAGGAAAAACCCACTCAGCGGTCGTGGCTTTGGCCTGCGACCTTTCCGAAAATGCGTCAGGCGGCTACTGCCTCGGCCTGGTTGCGGTCCTGGGCGCGGATCGCCGTCAGCTCGTCGGCCGAGAAGACGCGATCGATGTCCAGAATCATGATGAAATTGTTGTCGCGCTTTCCCATCCCCTTGATAAAGTCCACGCGAATCTGCGCGCCGATGCGCGGCGGCGGCTGTATCTGCTCAGGTTCGAGATCGATGACTTCCTCGACCGAGTCGGCCAGCGCTCCGATCACTGTTGGTTCATCGTCGAGCAGTACCTCGACAACCACAATGCAAGTGTTGCGCGTGCTCACGGTCTTCGACATTTCAAAACAAAGTCGCAGGTCGACGACAGGAACCACGCTGCCGCGCAGATTGATAACGCCGGCCATAAACTCCGGCGTGCGCGGCACCTGGGTAATGGTGGTCAGGTCCAGCACTTCGCGTACCTTCGCCACGTCGGTGGCAAACACTTCGTTGCCAAGCTTGAAGGTGAGATACTGGCGCGTTTCGGTAATTGCATTCACGCTCATTGGTCAAACTCCTTTCTGTTTCATGCGTGAGTGGTAGCGCCCGCATTAGCGGACGCTCCGCGCGCCTTAGTAACGCTCGAACTCTCCATCGAGTTCGTCGTGCTTGTCTTTCATCCGCAGCTGGAGGCCGTGTTTTGCACCCGGAGCCGCATGGCCGTTGGGTTTTCCCGGAGCCGGAGATTGCGCCGGACGAGCCTTGACCAATCTCGCGGACTGATGAGCCACCGGCCCGCGATCTTCATCGCCGGTCTGGAAGAACGACAATGCGCTCACCAGTTGCTCGGATTGGCCGGTCAGTTCCTCGGTTGTCGAAGCCATCTCTTCGGCCGCCGATGCGTTCTGCTGGATAACCTGCTCAAGCTGCTGCAGCGCCTTGTTGATCTGTTCGGCGCCGGTGTCCTGCTCCTTTGAAGCTGCCGAAATCTCCTGCACCAGTTCGGCGGTGCGCTGGATGTCGGGAACAAGTTTGTCAAGCATCTCGCCCGACTTCTCGCTCACGCGCAGCGTGGTTGAAGAGAGCTGATTGATTTCGCCCGCCGCCTTCTGGCTGCGCTCGGCCAGCTTGCGCACCTCGGCCGCTACCACCGCAAAGCCCTTGCCATGCTCGCCGGCGCGCGCCGCTTCAATAGCCGCATTGAGCGCCAGCAGGTTGGTCTGCCGCGCGATTTCTTCGATGATGGAGATTTTGTTGGCAATCTCCTTCATGGCCGCCACCGCTTCAAGCACGCTCTTGCCGCTCTCCTGCGCGTCCTTGGCGCTCTTGTTGGCAATCTTGTCGGTCTGTCCGGCGTTGTCGGCGTTCTGCTTGATGTTCGATACCATCTCCTCCATCGAAGACGATGCCTCTTCGGCTGCAGCCGCCTGCGCGCTGGCGCCCTTCGACACCTGTACTGAAGCGGTTGAAATCGACTGGCTGGCCGCCGAAACTTCGCCGGCGATGGAGCGAATGTCAGACACCGTGCGCGTGAGCCCGGAGACCATCGCGATCAACGCCTGCATCAGTTTGTCTTTTTGCGAACGCTCGCGCAGCGTGACCGTAAGATTGCCGCCAGCCACCTCCTCGGCCGCCGACGTGATTTCGGTCATAGCTTCAACCAGCGAGTTCAGATTGTTCTTGATGAGGTTGAAGTCACCATAATAGGTGTCGGTGATCGGCGGAGGCGTGTCGCCTTTGCTGATCAAATCCACATATTTTGCTGATACATTCAGCGGGTTGATCACGGCATCCAGAATGTCATTCACGCCGCGAACAATCTCCGCGTACGCGCCCTGGAATTGTTCATGATGCCCGCGCTCACTCAGTTTGCCGGCGTTGGAGGCTTCAGTCAGCCGTGCAAGTTCCTTATGCAGACTCTGTATCACCTGCGCTACATTGTTGATCGCCTGCTTCATCTTCTCGTGATCGCCCTTGTAGGTCTGGGCAATCAGTTCGTCGATTTTGCCATTGGATACTTGTGCCAGGATGCGATTGCCTTCGCCGATGGGCAGAAGAATCGCATCCAGCATAGTGTTCACGCCGGCGACAATCTCCGCAAACGCGCCCTTGAAGTGCTCGGGCTTGCCGCGATCGGAGAGCTGGCCTTCCTTGGAGGCTTCAATCAACCGCGCCAGTTCCTTTTGCAGACCCTGGGTCACGAGGGCCACGTTGTTGACCGCGACCTTCATCTTCTCGTGGTCGCCCTTGTAGGTCTGTGCGAACAGCTCGTCAATCTTGCCATTGGAGATTTGCGCCAGAATGCGGTTGCCTTCGCCGATGGGCAGCAGAATCGCATCGAGCATCGCGTTGACGCCGCGCACGATCTCGGCGTAGGCGCCCTGGAACTGCTCCGGCTTGCCGCGGTCCGAGAGCTGGCCTTCCTTCGATGCCTCGATCAGCCGCGCCAGTTCCTTTTGCAGGCCCTGGGTCACGAGGGCCACGTTGTTGACCGCGACTTTCATTTTCTCGTGGTCGCCTTTGTAGGTCTGGGCGATCAACTCGTCGATTTTGCCGTTTGAAATCTGCGCCAGAATTCGGTTGCCTTCGCCGATGGGCAGCAGGATCGCATCCAGCATTTCGTTGATGCCTTCGATTGCATTGCGCTCAACGCCTTCGAAGCTTCCAGCCTGGCCGCGCTCGCTCAAGCGGCCCTCTTTGGCTGCATCCACCAGCCGCATAATCTCGTTCAGCAGACGATCGCTCTTCACGTCGGCCGCTATGGAAAATCCGTTGCTTACGTGGCCGTGGGCCGATCCATTCGGCTTCCGGGCTGCACTTGCTACTGTCGTCGCCATCTCTTTCTTCCCTTCCTTTGTTTTCCGTGCCGGCCCATGCGGCCTGCGCGGGTTGATCCAATATGTTTCCGCCGGCGTGAGCATCGAACGATGAGGCAGGCGATTCGTTGTTTGGGCAGGCACCGCGGCTGGCAATTACGCGGGAACTGCGGCCGCACCGCTTTTTTCGAGAGCCCTCGGGTGCCCGCGCACCTGCGGATGCGCTGCGGAAATCGATTCCTCAACCAGTCGCTGCGGATCGAGAATCAGCGCCACCTTGCCGTTGCCCAGAATGGTGGCTCCCGAGATGGTCTGTACGTGCCGGTAAACGCGGCCCAGCGACTTGATCATGGTCTGGCAGTTGCCCAGCACGCTGTCTACCACCAGTCCGTAGCGGCCTTCCCCGGTATCGACCAGCATCACCTGCTCGAACGGCGGCGCGGCATTCTTTACCGCAAACCGTTCGCGCAGGCGGATGTACGGTACCACTTCGCCGCGAACGTTGATCAGGCGATTTCCGCCGGCAGCCGCAATCTGCTGTTGCGAAATCTCAATGCACTCGAGCGTGTTGGCGAGCGGCAAAACAAAATACCCTTCGCCTACGGTTACCAGCAGGCCGTCAATGATGGCCAGCGTAAGTGGCAGCCGCAGCGTGACCGTTGTGCCTTCGCCTGGCTTGCTGCTTACGTCAATCGCGCCGCGCAGCTTGTCAATGTTGCGGCGCACCACGTCAAGGCCCACGCCGCGCCCGGAAATATCTGAAACCTGTTTGGCCGTCGAGAACCCCGGCTGGAAGATGAGCGCGTAGATCTCCGACTCGGGGAGCTTGGCGTCGGGGGCGATGAGTCCTCGCTCGACTGCCTTGGCGAGCACCGCGTCGGTGTCGATTCCGCGGCCGTTGTCGGAGACGGAGATGAGCACGCTGGCTCCGGCATGGCGCGCGGCAAGGCGGATCGATGCGGTGCCGGGCTTGCCCTGCTCCAGGCGCTCCGCGGGCGTTCCGATGCCGTGGTCCATGCTGTTGCGGATCAGATGCATCAGCGGATCGTTCAGCTGATCGATCACCGATTTATCGAGCTCGGTCTCCGCGCCCTCGATGATGAGCTCCACATTTTTGCCCATGCTGCGCGCCAGGTCGTGCACCAGCCGGCGAAACTTCTCGAAGGTTCCGCGAATCGGCATCATGCGCATGTCCATCGAGTTTTCGCGCAGGGCCGAAGCCAGGCGCTCCATTTCTTCGGCCACCGCGCTCACTTCAACATCGTCACGGGTTTGAGCCAGCTCGCTCAGCCGCGCCTGCACCGTCACCAGTTCGCCCACAAGATTCACAAAGCAGTCAAGCTTTGCGGCTGCCACGCGAATGCTGCTGGCAACGTCGGGCGCGTCGTACTCGCGCCGCCCTCCACTGGAGCCACGGGGCTCGGTCAGGGCTTTTGCGGAAGCGTCGGAATCAACCTGAGCTGGGGCCGCAGGTCGTACTGCCGGCTCGATCTTCAGGTCGCAGCAGTCCTCGACAAAGATGAAGACGTCGCGAAGCTGATCGAGCGGGGCCGTGGTCTTCAGCCGAAGATCCCACGCGATATAGCAGCACTCGGCATCGAGAGCGTCGAGCGCGGGAATCGCGTCCATGCAGGCGGCTGCCTCAAGATCGCCCATCTGGCCAAGTTCGCGCATGAGCAGCAACGGGTCCGAGCCGTTGCGCATCAGTTGCGGCCCGGGTGCAAAGTGAATTGCCCACTCGCATTCCACTTGCTGGCCAGCGTCCGGCGCCGAAGCTGCCGCGGGCAGAGGATCCGTTTCACTTGTATCTTTGTGGCCGAGATCGACGGTGCGGCGAAGCTCTTCAACTAGCGCAGCTCCCAGGCCGCCATCGTCGGGGTCGTCGCCGCCAAGCAACGCTCGGATGTGATCGAGAGAGCGGAGTGTCAGGTCGATCAGATCTTCGCTGGCGGCGAGGGTTCCGTTGCGGACCGCGTCGAAGGCATTTTCCAGTTTGTGCGCGAAGTCGGCCAGGCGATCGAAACCGAACATCGAGCCTGAGCCCTTGAGCGTGTGCAGAGCGCGGAATGCCTTGTTGACCAGGTCCAGGTCATCCCGGTTCCGGTTCAGTTCGAGGAGCGTCGACTCGAGATCGACGAGAATCTCGTGAGCCTCCTCGCGGAACGCCGCGCGAAATTGATCAGAGTTGGAAGCCACTGGTTCTCCCCATCTCTTCCTGTGGCATGGCGAAGAATCGGGATGGGGAAATCCCCGCCTGGTGCAAAAGCGATTCCAGCTCGGGAGTCCATGGCCCGTCGAAGCGGAATTCCCGGCCTGCAGCCTGGGCCTGGCGTCTGGCCGCCCAAAGCAGCTGAACAGCGGTCACATCAACGCTCTCCAGAGCGTTCACGTCGATACTCAAACCCCGCTCCGTTTCCGGACCCGACCCCAGGTCAGAATTGAGCGCCTCCATCAGCACGCGCTTCAATTCCGCGGCTGCTGAAATGTCCACACAACCGGTCAGCCTGATGGTCTGCATCTGTTCGCTTCGCTGGGCTGTGACTGTCACAAGAGACCCCTTTTCGAAAGAGCGTTTACGGTTTCCGCCGTGAAGTGTTCCCTGGTCAGCAAGTCAGCCGCCGCTTGGCACAGTGGTGCGCGTGGCGTGATGCATGACGCGGGGCTCGGGACGAAATCGGCCGCAAGGTCTGCTCGATTCGTTCTTCTCACTACATCGGCGCTTATGGGCACAAGTTGACCCATAAATGCGCGGGGCGTCTTGGAATCTCTTGAGAGTTTTGAGCGGGATTTTTCGAGACGCGCAAGACGCGCCGGCAGGGCCGCTATGTTGCGTCCTGACAATGTGTTGAAGATTGCCGCGTTGAATCGGAACCGTTCAGGGCTCAAGAAGAATGTGGGAATTGCCGCTTCAATTCGTCAAAGTGAGCCGCCGGAAGTGGCCGACGTGCGGCGGCCGTTTCTTAACAGACTCTAACCGAAACTCTAACCAGGGCCCATGGCGAACCCTGATCTTCGATCGCGGTCCACGAATCACGAGCCGCGATTGACGCTCGCACTTCAGCGCACGAGTTTTTGCACGACAACCAGCAATTGGTCGGTGTTAAATGGCTTGACGATCCAGCCCGTGGCGCCGGCCTTGCGTCCCGCATCTTTCTTTTCCGGCTGCGATTCGGTTGTCAGCATCAGGATGGGTACGAACGCATATCCCGCCAGGGCGCGCAACGCCGCTATCATCTGAATGCCGTCCATATTCGGCATGTTCAGATCGGTAATGATCATGTCGAACTTCGATGGGCCGGCTTTCGCCACACCATCCCGGCCGTCTGTCGCTTCCGTAACCTCATATCCAGCCTTACGCAGTGTGAACGAAACCATCTGCCGCACGCTCGCCGAATCATCCACGGTCAGGATCCGTTTCATTTTGAGTTCCTCCTGCCACGCATCGCCGGCACATCCGGCTCCGCATTTTTCCTGAATTCAGAACAGCTCCACATTGTTTCCCACCGCCGACTGTAATCTCGGCATGGCCTCGCCATACAGCGCCGCCCTCAACACCTGCCGCTCCAATGCACTGGTGTACGTGGCAGCACATTGCTGCTCAAACTGTTGCAAGTTAAAATCGCCGTGCGCGAGTTCCGCATCACTCTGCGGTTCGCTCTCGGCCTGCTCGATCTCTGCGATGGCCTGACTCATCAGCTCGAGCGAGTCCTTCAGACGGCGAGCGATTCCGTCCGCGGTTTCGATCTCCCGATGCAGGCCGCTGACCGCTGCTTCAACACGAACGCCTTGCTCGGCTGCGGCAGCAGCGCCGCTTTGCATCAGTTCGAGGCCCGTTCGGCTCTCCCGTCGCGACTGGGCCAGGCTCTCTTTTGTTGCCTGGGCAACGGCGCGGTTGGCCTGCTCGGCGCTCGACGATGCGGCCAGAAGATCGGCCATGGCCGTTCCGGAGCGATCGGTGAGCGTGCCCCAGGCCGACGATATCCTGCTGATGTTGCGCGCAATCTCAAGAACCGCCGCCGCACGCGATCCCAGGTTTCGCGCCTCGATCATGGAATTGAAGTTCAGCAGTTGCATCCGGTCGCGGGCGCTGCGCGATCGGGCCAGGCACTCTTCTACCAGCCGTGACAGGTCATTCAAATCCTTCAGACAGTGTTCGATGGCCTCGTAGTCGCCCTCGAAGTCCCGCTCGATGGATTCGAAACGTTCTAGTTGCGTCGCCAGGCTGCGCTGCTGTTCCAGAATCTCTGCTCCGATGGCCAGCACGTGGGAAGACGAGATGCTCATGATTCCCTCAAGGCACTGGTCGATCTGCGCAATCCAGTCCTCGGTGGAGGTGCGCGCACACTCCAACTGCATTCTCTGGATTTTGAGGGTCGCGGCTCGGCGAGCGTCTGCGAATGGTTCCGGCTTCTCGCCGCCTGGTTCCGATTCGCGCAGTGTCTCGAGTACTTCGCGGACGTGTTCGATCTGCTGGCGGCTGATGTCCTGCATTTGAACGGCGGACACGACGCGCGCGATTTTGTCGCCGATCGCGGAGACGCATTCGCGGAATTCCGATGGAATCCGGGCGAGTCCGGTGACTGCGCTGTCCATACTTCGTATCGCGTCATCCACTTCAGTTTCGATGCTCTGACGGTCTCTGCGCATGCGCTCAAGCGATCGCCCCAGCGCAAGCTTTCTGTCTGCCACACCGGCTTTGCGCGCGTCCGCCTGACGCCGGACCTCTTCGGCGCCGGAAAGAATCATGCGCGAAAAATCGTCGAGCTCGTGCGCCATGTAATCGAAACCCTCGCCGGCCTCGCCCAGCCGCGCCACCTCGATGCTGGCCACGATTCCGAGCGCCCTGCTCTCGCTCGCCATCGATTTCTGGTCGCGCGTGAGGCCGCCCAGCCTCTCAAGCATCACCGATTCGCTGGTGAAAATATCGGCGATTGTCGACACCGATTGAATGCGCTCAGTGATGAACTCGCGAGCTGCCGCACTGAGGCGTTCGACCATGGGAACGATCGCGCCGCCGCAGTCAGTCTCGAGGCAGCTCACGATGCCCGCGGTAAGATCGAGCACTACTCCTACCTGCGTTGCCAGGTTCTCGAATTGTTGCGCTGAAGCGCAGATTTCTTTATGCGAGATGAGCAGAGCCTGGTCGATGAGTTGCTGCGCGCGCAGGATCCCGGTGACCCGGTCGCTCTCGGATGCGCTCACGACTGGATTCAGGGCGGGAGGCATTGTCAGCACTTCTCCTGTGCGGCGAAGTATTCTCCGAATCGCTTGTCCGATTCCAGAATGTGATCGAAGAGCCAGTCCTTGAGGAAATTCATTACCTGCAGCGACGGCCCGGGCAGCGTTCCGCGGAGGAATTCCGCGCGCGCTTGAGTGAGCCAGTCCACCATCTTCGCGTGCTCGAAGGCATGATCGAGCGCGGCGGGATAGTTGCAACTTACGAACAATTTCTCCTCGCGGGCAAAGTGATATTCGGTGTAGTTCAGTAGCTCGTCGAAAAGACTTGACAGCAGGTCTCTGCCAATTCCGCATTGCGCCCCGTCGTACAGCGTATTCAGAATCTCCACCAGCTTGCGATGTTCCTTGTCCACGGCCTCAATTCCAACGACGAGGCGGTCGTTCCAGATCATGAATGGCATCGAATATCCTTTCGACATGGGCAGAAGGCGGGCCGCAGCAAACGCAGGCCGGGTCTGTCGCTATCTCATTCATCGTCGCGGCCGGCCCGATCATGAATGATGAGAATGTCTTAATTGAACCGGGGGGTTCAAGGCAGCGTGCGGATTGGATTTGTGGATCGCACTGCCGGGCGGCGCGGTCGCGGCGTGGGATTCTATAATTTGCGTTACTCGCGTTCAGGAGATCGCTTTTGCCGTCGAATGCCAGAAAATTGTCGAAGACCGCAGCGCGACAGCCGCGACGCGAGACTTACAGCCTGTCTGCGGCGGACCTTCGCACGCTGCGGGCGCTGAAGACGCCGGCACGCATCCAGAAGTTTATTGACGCGCTGGAGTACCAGTATGCCGACACGGCTGGGTCGCCGGCGCGCGTATTGCGCGAGCGCAAGGGCCACTGCATGGAGGGCGCGCTTGTGGCCGCCGCGGCCCTGCGCGTGAACGGGCATCCGCCGTTGCTGATGGATCTGGAGGGCGTGCGCGACGACGACCATGTGGTTGCTCTCTACCGTGAGCATGGCCTGTGGGGCGGAGTCGCCAAGTCAAACTTCGCGGGGCTGCGTTTCCGCGCGCCCGTTTACCGCACGCTGCGCGAGCTGGCGATGAGCTACTTTGAGCACTACTACAATCTTCGCGGCGAACGCACGCTGCGCAGCTATTCGGTGCCCGTGAGCCTGATGCGCCTTGACCGCCGGAATTGGATGACGGCCGAAGAGGACGTGTGGTGCGTGCCGGAACTGCTCATCGACGCGCGTCACTATCCGCTGTTTCCCGATAAGGTGGCACGGGCGCTGCCGCGGCTCGATCGCCGCAGCTTCGAAGCAGGACAATACGGATCGGTGAAGCACTAGGAGGATCGCAAGCGAATGCTTCTTGCGCCGAGTGTCTTACCAGAGACTTCTGGCCGGCGGAGCCTGAGCGGCATCAACTGCGCCAGCCTCTCTTGCGCTTGCGGGAGTTTCAGGAACAGGGCTTGATTGCTTCGGCCCTTCGGGGACGAGGCGGGCTACGGGAACGCCATTCCGATGTAAGACAAACGTAACACCCTGGTAGCGGGCGCGATTTACGCAGTCGGAGAAGTTTCGCGCCGCCTCGGTAACGCTGATCGAGCGGGTCTGCATAAAATCAGATTATATGATTTTATGTAGCTGCAAGCCACAGGGAATCAAATGAGTTAACGCGTCTGCGTTGAGAACCTACCCGCGCTCGCCTGCGCCCATCTGCTCCATGATCGCGTCAAAGTCTTCAAGTTTTGAGTACTCGATGATCACACGGCCGCGGCCGTTCTTGTCCTCGATTGTCACCTTCATGCCTAGCGCCCTTTGCAACCGCTCCTGGGCGTCGCGCACATTGGGGTCGACCTGCACCTCGGGCGCAGGCTCTTTCTTGGCTTTGCGTTCGGGGTGGAGCAGGCCCTGGACATAGCTCTCAATTTGGCGAACAGATAGCGAAAGATCGACTGTGCGCTTGGCTGCTTTCTCAATTTCTTCGGCGTGCTCGAAGGCCAGCAATGCTCTTGCGTGGCCAAAGGTCAGTTCGCCTAACTCGACCCGGGATTGCACGGACGTAGGCAATTTGAGCAGCCGCAAAAAATTTGCCACTGTCGCCCGGTCCTTGCCGGTACGTTGCGCCATCTGCTCCTGGGTCATGTGGAACTCACGGGAAAGCCGCTCAAAGGCTCGCGCCTGTTCCATTGGGTTCAGGTCGGCTCGCTGCAGGTTTTCGACGATGGTTATCTCCATCGCCTGCTCATCCGACACCTGGCGAAGGATAGCCGGGATCGTCTTTTTGCCTGCCAGCTCCGAGGCCTTCCACCGCCGTTCGCCGGCGATCAGCTGGAATCTGCCGTTTGCCTGCGGGCGAACCAGGACCGGCTGCACGACACCGTTTGCCGTGATCGAGGCCGCCAGCTCGGCAAGCTGATCCTGATTGATATGGCCGCGCGTTTGAAAGGGATTGCGGTCAATCAGTTCAAGGGGGATCTCTCTCGGCCGGCCGCCTTCAGTCTCAGGAGCGGGGGTGGGGCCAGAGAGTGTGCGTGGCAGCAGTGAATCAAGCCCTTTGCCCAGGGCGCGTCGTTTGGTGTCAATCGCTGCGGTAGTCATCGGATGTGTTCCTCTGAAATGCTGCCCAAATACGGCTGATGCGTTTCAATCTCTTTATGCTCGGGGGATTCTTGAATTGCGGGAGCGGTCCGTGCGGGAAGCGAATCGGATGCTCCTAAGAGTAAGGCCAGAAACGAACCTCGGCCACCGGCTTGACTGAGGCCGCAACCTTTCGTTCCCGGCTGCGGGGCGCCACAATATTGTTTCGCGCCATAAACTCGCCTGCAAGTTCGAAATAGGCCTCGGTGCCGCGCGACTTGCCATCGTATAGCGCGACCGGTTTGCCATGGCTTGGCGCCTCGGCCAGCCGGATATTGCGCGGAATCACCGTCCGGTAGAGCCTGTCGCGGAAGTGCTCGCGAAGCGTCTCGGTGACCTGTTGCGCGAGATTGGTGCGGTCGTCGTACATGGTAAGCAGGACGCCTTCGATCGTCAGCTCCGGATTAAATGCCGCGCGCACCCGTTCGAGGGTCGAAACCAGTTCGGACACGCCCTCGAGTGCGAAGTACTCGGCCTGCATGGGCACCATCAGGATCTCGGCCGCGCATAAGACGTTCAGGGTCAACAGATCGAGGGCCGGTGGACAATCGAGAATGATCAAGTCGTAGCTGTCGCGAACGGGATCGAGGGCATCGCGGAGCCGGGTAGCACGATCTTCCTGGCCGGCGAGTTCAATATTGGCTCCGGTCAGGTTTTTTGAGCCCGGCAAAAGCCACAGATGATCGAGTTCCGTGGGCAGAATCACCTGGTCGGCTGCGCTGTTGCCCACCAGCACGTCATAGATCGAGTGGCGGTTGTCGTCGCGCTGGAAGCCAAGGCCCGATGAGGCGTTTGCCTGGGGATCGCAGTCGGCAAGGAGAATTTTGAGGCCCTCAATTGCCAGGCAGGCCGACAAGTTTATCGCGGTTGTGGTCTTGCCGACCCCACCCTTTTGGTTCACCACACCGAGAATCCTGCCCATGGCAATCAAGACTAACGGGAGCGGCATAAAGAAGGTAGCCGTTTCCGCTGTGGAGAACTCGGACAAGCTGTGGAAAGTTGCCGGTCAACCAATTGCGGAATTGCTGCAATCCCCTGCCGGTCATGAACTTGCGGGAAAGACCGGAGCTGGGAGCACGGGGGCCGGGAAACGGGATGAAAGTGGAAAACTCGGCCGTTTTTCAGCGCGGGTCGCCTGTCGAGCGGGCGGCGAAAATCAATTCTCAAGTCAGGCCTTGTGCTGGCTTCGACCGTGATTTTAGGTAGGTATCCTGATGGGCGACGGCGATCAGTTTCCCTGTGTTCCACGTGGAACATGAGCAATCCGGCTAAATTAGCCGTTCCTATTTCTTCCCCACATGTTCCACGTGGAACAACCGCAAATCTGGGCGGCAGCCATCACATCCGCAAATGCCTCCGACGGCTACCATCGACTCGGCAACCAGGAGAACCCCAGCGTGAGCGTACTCACTTCAATCGATGGCCGCATTGGCACCATTACCATGAATCATCGCCGCGTCAATCCACTGAGCCGAAACCTGCTGAACGAAGTCTCTGCCGCAATCGACAAGCTGGAGCGGGAGAATGTTCGTGCCGTCATTCTCCGTGCGCCAAAAGGCACCTACGTATTCTCGGCCGGACACGATGTGAACGAACTCCCCACCAACGGCCGCGACCCACTCACCTATAACGACCCCCTCCGCCAACTCGTCCGCAAAATCGAAACCCTGCCCGTACCTGTAATCGCCATGGTCGAAGGGTCAGTCTGGGGTGGCGCATGCGAGCTTGTCTTTGGCTGCGACGTGATTATTGCGGCGCGAGACTCCACCTTTGCGATTACACCGGCCAAGCTCGGCGTTCCCTACAATCTGTACGGGACCCTGAACCTGGTGAAGGTGGCGGGAATCCATCTACTTAAGGAAATGCTCTTCACCGCACAGCCAGTTTCCGTCAATCGGCTCGAGGCTACCGGGGTCGTCAATCACGTTGTGCCGGCGGAAGAGCTCGAATCCTTCACCATGAACCTTGCCGCGCAAATCGCCCAGTCTTCTCCACTCGTATTGCGGGTTCTCAAGGAAGAGCTGCGGGTCCTAGCCAACGCCCATCCCTTGAATCCAGAAACCTATGAGAGACTGCAGGCGCTTCGCCGCGAGGTTTACGACAGCAACGACTACCAGGAGGGAATCCGGGCTTTTCTTGAGAAGCGCCAGCCCGAATTCAAGGGCAACTGATCGATCTCACCCATTTCATCGGAGCACTCCGCATCCAGACCCAACCAGAAAGATAGAGCCCATGGACCACCCAAATGCATTCATCGGTTGCAAGACTCCGCCCACGAAGATGGATCTAGCCCCTTGCCTCGGCCCGGCACTGCCGGTCTGGAATGAACTTCTCGCCTGGCTCGAATCGCAGGGCATCGCAGGCGGAGAATGGAAGTCGGTCTCTCCCAAATACGGCCGGGGCCTGCGGCCAGCCCTCGGCAAGCGCACCATTCTCTACCTCGGCCCGTGCCAGCAATGCTTCCGTGCCTCCTTCGTCCTTGGCGATAGGGCTGTAGCGGCCGGCGCGAACCAGCAACTTACCCAAAAGCCTGCAGAAGGAGATTGCGGAGGCGAAGCGATACGCGGAAGGAACCGGTGTGCGCATCCTGGTGCGCAAACCGGCAGATCTGGCTGCGGCCCGAAAACTAGTCGAGATCAAACTTGCGAACTGAGTTTCTGACCAAGCGCCAGGATCTTTGCGGTGTCTCCGGCAAGCGGCAGTTTGCGAGTCCAGTCAAATCCTGATCCTGCCGCGACCTCCAGTACCTCGAGGCCGGGCACCGTCGTCATCAACGCCAGCCATCCGCCGGGCGCGACCAGGTCTGCCGCAGAGCTGACCGCTGCGGACATTTTGTCTACGGCTCGCAGGGTTACGCAGTCAAACTTGGATTTCAGTTCTTCGGCACGCCCGGAGTGGACTCTGGCGCTGAGGCCAAGAACACGGACCGCCTCCATGAGGAATGCGGCCTTTTTGTTTTGTGACTCGGCGAGAGTCACGTCAATCTCAGGCCGGCAGATGGCGATCGGAATCCCAGGCAGACCCGCACCCGATCCAAAATCCAGCAAGGTGCGGATTCCGGCAGGAATGAGAGATATAACATTAATTGATTCAATAATATGCAAATCAATAATCTCATCTTCGCCGCGGATCGCGGTCAGGTTGATTCGAGAGTTCCAGCGAAGAATCAGCGAAACATAGGCGCTTAGTCGGCCGACGGCGGTCTCGTCCAGCGGTCCCAGACCCGCTCCCTCGACTGCGTCTCTGATCCTGTCGCTGACTGCTGAGCTCATTTTGCGATCACTGAATCTTCGACATGCGGCGGCTGCCATACATTGGCCGCCTCAACGAACGTCTTGAAGATCGACCTTGAAACCGCGCTCTCCGCGCGGGTGCGCTCGGGGTGCCACTGCACGGCTACGACAAAGTGCTCGGACGAATCCAGTTCCACCGCCTCGATTACTCCATCGACCGGCGAGACCGCTGTAACGCGAAGGCTATCACCGGGGACGCGGATGGCCTGATGGTGGCTTGAATTCACTTGCGTCTCTGAAACCGAGCCAACCGGCAGCATCGCCGCCAGCCGCGAGCCTTCGGCAATTTTCACCGGGTGCGCTTCAGCCACGCTGCGCCCCGGTTGATGGTTCACGGGAGTCTTAAGCTGACTTTCCAAATCCTGGATCAAAGAGCCGTTTCGCCAAACATTCAGCGTCTGTGCGCCGTGGCAGATGGCGAGGATTGGCTTCTTCGCATTGAACGCGTCGTTGAGCAGCAGCTCATCCATCGCGGTTCGGCCGGCGTCGGCGTCGCCGCACTCGGGCTCGCGCGCCTCACCGTAACGCCCGGGATCGACGTCGAAACGGCTGCCGGGCAATAGGATTCCCTGCACGCCCGCAAGCAGCTTGGTCACCTGATCCTGGGCATGGTTGAGATTGACGACTATCGCCGAAGCGCCAGCCGCCTCGACCGCCTCAACATACGCAGGCAATGTGCGGCTGTTGTATTCGTCGTCGCTGCTCGGTTCGGGAATGGCAATGCGAATGGTCATGGGCAATTCCAGTCTAGCGTGCACTTCTTCGAGGGCAAAACCGGCCCCCTATTCATCGGCTCGCAATTCCTGTTTGTTGAACAACTTGCTTCAACTGCACCGAGGCAACCCGCAGCCCGCATGGCCGCTCCTACCCGCTAGATAGATCTAGTTGGTTAAAGCACTTTAGTTAAAGCAGTGCCAGCCCACCCGCCGTAAACCGGCCAATTCTGAGGTCTCAAAATGCAACCCATAAATTACAGACGTTTCCATGTAGCGGCGGCTTGCGCGTTGTTGGCGCCCGTCTTTTCTTTTGCCCAAAACTCCGCCACTTTCAACATTGTTACCAGCAACGCCGAGCCCGATAACCCCGGAAATATCTACGCGGTCGACGTGAACAATGACGGCCTCACCGACATTGTTGAAGATAACGGGTATTCGCCCGGCAATTACATATACGTAAACATCAACACCGGCAATGGGACGTTTTCGGCGCCCGTCTCATACACACTCCCCGCGGGCTATTCGCCCGTGTGCATCGCCCCGAGTGACTACAACAACGATGGCAAAGTCGATCTCGCCGTGCCGTTGGACGGCACCGACCAGATCGCTGTTTACTTAGGCAGTGGCAACGGCACGTTCCAGACACCCATCGTCACTACGGTCACGTTGCCAAATGACGATACCTTCAACGATGCCGGCTGCGCGGCGGCGGATTTCAATGGCGATGGCAATAAAGACCTGGCGGCCTGGGGCAATGCCGGGCTCTATGTGATTCAAGGGGAAGGGACCGGCAGTTTTAATGCCACAGCTAATTCTGTGCCTGCGACCCTTAATGGATATTGGCCACAGCTGTTCGTGGGAGATTACAACGGTGACGGAAAAGCGGACATCGTCACAGCGCCGGGCCAGACCGGAGGTCCGAGCACAATTACCGTTTATTACGGGAACGGCGACTTTACGTTCAACCAGACCACGCCGTACACATCCAGCGGCATGATGATGATCGGTAGCGGCGATCTGAACAGCGATGGCATCACCGACCTGTATGCGATCGCCAACAACAACGGCACAACGCAACTTGGCGCGTTTTACGGAACCCAATCGAACACGTTCAACAGTTACTGGATCAATGCTCCCACCGGGTACAACATTGGCGCGGGATCGGCCGCTCCGCCATTTGCGGCCGTGCTGACAATGGGCGATTACAACGGGGACGGGAGAATGGATTTAGCGACCGCGGGAACTGATAGCAGTACGAATGACGTGGTTACCGTTTTGTTCCTGGCGGGCGCCAACCCGGGCGAGTTTACCACCCAGGAAGTTACGTTGCCCGTGACACCCTCATGGACCACTTCTCCCGTCGCTGGGCTTTTGAGCGGTGGCTACCTGAAACCCGACTTAACGACGAACGTGGGCAACCTGGGTAGCGACGATACGACACCCACCACACTGCCTGCGCTGCTGAACACAACCAACGGCTACTTTGGTTTGTGCCCTTATCCAAAGAGCGGCAAAGGAATCAACGTGTGCGCGTCCGGAATCTCACGCGGAAACCTGGCAGGCTTCAGCGCGGCGGCAGACTCTTTTGGCAAGTTGCGCAAGATTGAGTTGTGGGTGGATGGAGCCAAGGTTCACGAGCAGGACGACGCCTGGGACACGCACGCATACTTCGACTGGGCGGGAAAGTTCCCAAGCGGCGAGCACCATGGCACGTTCTACGCCTACGACATCGACAATGCCCGGCAGCAATATAACTTTACTTTCAACATCGGCGGCGGACGCTAACGTTCGCAGCTCAACCCACCACTCCACAGCCAGTGCTCAGCTAAAGCACTGGCTGCGGAAATCACCCACAGATCAAACCGCGAGTGATTGCGCTTCAACGGGCTCACAGACCTCAAGCATCGAGGCAATTGCGGTTTTCAGTCGCGCCGTCAGCTCCTCGGTCTGGCGCAACGTCATTCCTTTGGTGTCGATCGGCTCGCCCACACTCAGCGTCAGCTCGCTGGGATAAAAGTGGTGCGTGTGGATGGGCAGCAGATCGTACACGCCGCTCAGCGCTACCGGAATGAGCGGCACCTGGGCGCGAATGGCGAGAAACGCCGCGCCGGAAAGGAACGCCTGCAACTCCCCGTCGGGAGTGCGCGCGCCTTCAGGAAAGACAAACAGCGGCATGCCGCCACGGAGCGCCTTCACGCCCGCGCCCAGGCTGGCGAGTCCGGCATGTGCGTTGCCGCCAACGTCAATTGGAATTTGACCCGAGCGCTCCAGGTACCAGCCGATGAACGCAATCTTCCAAAGTTCCTTCTTGGCCAGAATCCTGAACTGGAAGGGCATTGAAGCGAAGACCACCGGCGTATCCATGTACGAGGTGTGATTCGAAGCGTAAACGGCCACGGGATGCTTCTTCAGGTTTTCAGCGCCGCGAATGGTGACATGCGAGCCTGAGACCCACACGCACATCCGCGCCCATTTTTGTGCGATGCGGTGCTGAATGCGTCCGCTTTTCTCAAACAGAGAAACCAGCAGGGCTAGGGAGCCCCAGAAACCGGTAACGATGCTCAGCGCCGGGGTCTGAATTACGTTTGTCCGCCAGCGATAGAAGCGTGGCACGGGATTGGGCCGGCGCACTTTCATGGCTGCCTCGGGTGCATCAGCAGCGCTCGCGCTTCGCCCACCAGGTACACCGAACCGGAGACAACAACCGCGCTGCCATCCGCTTTGTCTTTCGCGGCTTTCAGCGCCTGGCTTACGCTCTCTGCCGCAACCGCCGACGTGCCTGTGGCGCGGGCTGCCGAAAGAAGCTCATCGATGCATGCCGCGCGGCTCGAGTGAATCGGCGCCAGAATTACCTGCTCAAAAAGCGGAAACAGAATCTGCGCCATTTCAGCGACAGGCTTGTCGCGCAGGCAGCCGAAGACGAGTACTTTCGGGCTCCGATCGCCAAGCTGGCTGCGCAGCCCTGCGCGCAGCGCCCACGCTCCGGCTGGATTGTGGGCCACGTCGAGAATCCAATCGAGACCGCCGCTGCTGACACGCTCAAACCGGGCGGGCCAGCGCGTGAGCCTTATGCCCTCGGAAATCGCCGCCGGAGTCACGGGGAATCCGTGGCGCTCGGCGAGTTCGACCGCAGCCGCAATCGCCAGCGCCAGATTCCGGTGCTGATGTGCGCCTTTGAGCGGCGAGTTGACTTCAATTTGCGCGCCCAGGACTTCGACGGTGTACGCATCTGCTGCGTCGCCCATCGCAGGCATGTAGCGCGCGGCATTTACTCCACGCACGTTCAGCTCGGCTGCTACTTCGCCCAGCACCTGGTTGGCTTCAGAATGCTGCGGCAGCGTGATCAGCGTACCGTTCTGCCGCATGATCCCCGCTTTCTCGCGGGTAATGGCGCTGATGGTCGGCCCCAGCCACTCCATGTGGTCGAGCGAGATGTCGGTGATTACCGAGAAGAGCGGGTCGACAATGTTGGTGGCATCGAGGCGGCCGCCCATGCCAACTTCAAGCACGGCAATGTCAGCTCCGGCCTCGGCGAAGTAAAGGAAGGCCTGCGCGGTCAGGATCTCAAAGAAGCTGGGCAGCTGCGGGAGCTTCCCGGCGAGCACAAGCTGCTGGCCAACGTCGTGGACGCGGAAAAAATGCCGCGCAAAATCATCGTCCGCAATCTCGTTCCGGTCGATTCGGATGCGCTCGTTGACGCGCTCCAGGTGCGGCGAGGTGAAAAGGCCGGTGCGTACGCCTGCAGCGCTCAGGATTGACGCCAGCGTGGCTGCTGTAGAGCCTTTGCCGTTGGTTCCGGCAATCAAGATTGCAGGGAACTTGAGTTGCGGGTTGCCCAACTCGGCCAACAGTATTCCGATCTCATTGAGCGAGAACTTTCTGCGCGGCTGCCC
>JBEKCW010000023.1:0-24374 GCA_050014675.1 Occallatibacter sp.
GCCTTCTGAATGCGCTCGTAGAGGTCGTAGGCGAACCGGGAGCGGTTGCCCCAACTCCCGCCGTACTTCCATTTGCGGTCGTTGTAAGGACGCAGAATCTGATTGCCGAGATAGCCGTGGCAAAACTTCATGTCAATACCATCTGCGCCTGCGTCGTGCGCGATCTGCGAAGCCAGCACAAACTCATCCATGATTCTGTCCACTTCTTCGTCGGAGAGTAACTCTCCTTCGTAGCCGGGCAGATTCTTTACGGTCACCCTGCGGGAAAACGCGGGATTGGAAAGCTCGCCGGCGTGAGTCAATTGGAAGACAAAGAGGGCCTTTGGGTTGATTGCCTTCAGAGTGCCGACGAACTTGGCGATCGCCGTGGCATTTTTCGGCATGATCTCGAGCTGGTTCATCCGCCCGCGGCTTTCGCCGGTGATGGTGATGGCTTCGAGGTCGATCAGGGCAAACCCGCCCTTGAAGAGGTTTTCATACCGGGCGTAGGTCAGATCCGAGGGATTGCCAGCGGCGTCGGCGTCGGTACATTCCATGGGCTGCGCAAAGAAACGATTCCCAGCCGTAAAATTGCCGATCTTAATCGGAGACAACAGCGTCTGTTTATAATCCACGATGATTTTCCTTTCCACCTTATAGAACGATGCGACGGGTGATCTCCGGCGAGACAAGAACCTTGACCAGACTCTTGTTTTCCTGTAACTCATTGAGCGCCACTTCCAATTCGCAGAGCGGCACAATCATGGAAATCAATGGCCGAGGGTCGATGCGGCCGTATTGCAGCAATCCGATTGCAACTTCCCAATCATGGCCGATGCCTGCACACGAGCCGCCGATCTTCTTCTCGTGGATCACGAATTGCGCCGGCGGTACACGCATCAGGTCGTCGTCGGAGCAAATGCCGAAGGCTTCGAGCTTTCCGCCCCGGCGCAGCATCCGGAAGGCTTGCTCATATGTCGAGCTTCTGCCCACGGCTTCCAGAACATAGTCGGCTCCCACACCGTTGGTTAGCCGCATCACTTCCGCCACCGAATCCGGAGTTTTGGTGATGTCGATGACATAATCCGCGCACAACTTCCTGGCTAATGCGAGCCTTGACGGCTGCGAGTCGATGACGATGACTGGGGAAGCACCGCGGAGCTTCGCCAGCGCGCCGTGAATAATGCCGAGGCCCGCGCCGATGATGACCACCGAGGAGCCGAGCTCGCAGTTCATTTTTCGGGACGCGTTGATACAGGCTGTCAGGGGTTCGATGAACGCGGCGGCATAGTCGTCTACCCCGTCAGGTACGATATAGCAGTTCCTCCACGGAGCCTTCACGTACTCAGCAAAGGCGCCGTTGGTGTGGATGCCGATTTGCTTGAAGGCGGAGCACAGCAGCGGCTCGCCGCGCCGACAGTAATAGCATGTGCCGCAGGTCAAGCAAATATCGCATGCCACACGGTCGCCCGCTTGAATGCCCTGGGCGTTCTTACCTGCCCGTTCCACGATGCCCCAGAACTCGTGGCCGGTCGCGAGCGGCAGGCAAGCTACCTCGTCTGCATACTTGCCGTTGTACGAGCCCCAGTCCGATCCACAGATGCCGCAGTATTTCACCCGGATGAGCACCTCATCATCGTTGATTTCCGGGATCGGTACATCCTTGTATACATATTTCTTTGGTTCTTCGAGAACCATTGCTTTCATCGTGCCCATAGGGCCTCCTTACCGTTGAAATAGCTTGTCGTTGCGGCCCTCGTAGGGAGCCTGGATCATCAGGGGCTTCAGGAAATTGTAACCGACCATGAAGAGCTCCGTAATTACGCTCTTCCAGTTGATGGAGCCCCATCCCGGAACGCGGAAGCGGAACGAGCGGTCGAGTGTGCCCCAGTCGCGTTGCAGCATCCAGTAGCCGCCTTTGGCCAGGTTGTGCTCCACGATCTCGCAGTCTTTTGCGTGCACCTGCACAATGCGGCTGCCAATCTCGTCGATGTACTTGCAAACGTTGATGCCAGTGAAGAACAAGTTGGCCGGGTCGAAGTTGATGGCGAAACTGGGGTGATTGTCGCAGAGCGCCAGGCACCGCTGTGTCGTGTGAATGTCGTAGATGATATTGTTCGGGTGCGGTTCGAAGGCCACTTTCACGCCGTACTTCTTGTACTCGTCGAAGATCGGGATCCAGTTCTCGACAAAGGCCGCCTCTTCATCGGCCCATCCGCCTGGATACGGCCAGTCATTGAAGCGGCCAAAATTTCCGATGCCGGAGAAGGCGATCACCGCCGGAACTTCCAGCGCGCTTGCCAGTTGCGCCGATCGAATCATGCTCTTGGTCCCGAAGGCGATCTGTTCGGCAGGCGTGCCGTCGCACACGCTAGCCAGGTCCCGTCCGTGCGGACCCAGCACCAGAGGCGAGTCCGCGTGGTTGGAAATGCCGGAGATGAACAAACCGGCATCCTCTACGAGTTTCTTCAGCTCTTTCGCATTGTTGCCCTTCAGCAGTTCGTCCGCATCCACCTGGCCGTTGCCGGTATAGGATGGGAGTTCGACGGCCTCATACCCCTTTCGCGCAGCGAGTTCTACGACCTCTTTGACGGGTTTCTCCGAATGGTTGACAACACAGAAACCGACTTTCACAGATGCCTCCTTCCAAAATTGAATGCCGGCTCAGGCGCCGGCCATCCTTCTTCCGACGTTAGCCAATCCTTGCGTCCACGCCTTATATACATCCGCGATGTGCTCGTAGCATTTCCCGTTTTCAGGATTCGGCACATGTAACTGCTCAATCCCGTGCAGCTTCTCGATTGGGCTGTAGTCGTGCCACAGACCGGCGGCGCGGGAGGCCACAGCCGCCGCTCCCAGGGTTGCCGCATCTTGATCGATGTTGGTCTTCAGGATGTTCATCCCGAAGACGTCCGCGAAAATCTGCCGCCACAGCCGGCTCATCGCTCCACCTCCGCACAGCAGCATCGCGTCCTCGAGATTGGTCTTCTGGCGCAGGACGTTTAAGCAATAACAATTCAGGTCCATCGCCACGCCTTCGAGAACGGCCCGCAGCAAGTCGCTCCGCGTGGTGGACATCGTGATTCCCGAGAACGAGCCTCGCAGTTCCGTGCCGGCGCTCTGAGAACTGCCGCCGGAAAGCGTCGGATTGAACAGAACCCCGTTTGCTCCGGTAGGTGAGGCGGCAGCGAGCCGGTCCATCTCCGCGTAGGCCTCGTTGCCCGACAGGTCTTTGCAGAGTTCTTCGCGGGCCCACCGATACGCATTTCCCGCTGCAAAGATGGAAACAGCGGAGGTGTAATAGCCCTTCTCTGCATGGGCGAAGACGAAAGGGCGTGTCTTCACGTCAAGGATCGGCTCCCGTGACGTCACAGCGATCCACGAGGAGGAACCGAGTGACATATAAACACGGCCCTCTCCCACGCCCCGTGCGCCCAGCGCCATCAACGCGTTGTCCACACCTCCCGACGCGACCAAAGTTCCTGCTTCCAGTCCGCATTCCGCCGCAGCCCGCTTGGTCACTTTCCCCACGACGGCATGGGAATCTAGAATCGGGGGCAGGATGCACTTGTCGATTCCGGCCGCGGCCAGCAGCTCATCTGAGTAATTCCAATCCACGAGGCTAAACAGACCTGAGCCGGATGCATAGGAATAGTCCGTCGCAATTTCACCGGTCAGTTTGAAATTGACGTAGTCTTTACTGCCAATCACCTTCGCCGTCCGCTCCCAAATGCCGGGGTGGTGCTTGCGCAGCCATAACAACTTCATTACGGAGTAGGTCCCGGGCGGGTCGCCGTTGCCTGTCGTGAGGTACCACTGCTCGTAGGGTACGGTGGCGAAGAACTCTCCGGCTTCGGCCGTCGCCCTGGCATCGGACCAGATGGGTACACTGTCCAGAAGCAGGCGCCCGCCCCGGTCGAGGGGCGCGGCGACGAGACTCTGGCCGCTTAAGCCGACAGCAACAATGCTTCGGGCCGGCACGTTGCTTTCGGCGAGAAGCTTTGCGGTCGACTGACAGACTCCTTGCCACCAGTCTTCGGGCCGCTGTTCGTGCCAACCGGGCTTGGGGTACGCGGTCGAGTATTCTGCAAAGGCCCGGCCCGTCTGGACACCATCCTCACGGTATAGTGACGCCTTGATACCGCCGGTCCCCAGGTCATACGCCATTATGTAATTATTCATTACAAAGCCCGCGATTATCGGTTCGAGCGCACTGCCGGCAGAGAAGCTTCCCGTCCTTGCTCGCAGCAAATGTGACGCAACTGCCTTACAGCCCTCTCGAATATAATCGACAGTTTTCCGCCTTTCTTAGTATTAATTACAAAGTAGTGCAATGCGTTCTGCCGGTGACGCGCCAAGTCGCCCAACCATCACGGCGCCGTTGACAACCTCTTCAAACTGCGTTCCCGGGCTGCTCGCGCTTCCACGGACCATTCGTGCTGTTTCCGTGAACCCATCAGCCTCATGGCGTTGCAATGCCTAATTCGTAAGGCCAAAAGCCGTCAGTCGAGGAAATATCCCCTTCCCCGGAGCGACTCACTCGGAGGAACTAAACATACTTGGTTCGTAATGTTTAGTTTGTATGTCAAGATTATTATCATCGGAATTCATAGTTGTCAACACGTTGTGGACACAGAGCAATTAGGCTGCTCTGGCAGAATCAGAACAGGCCTGAAGTCGTGCGTCAAGTTGTTGAGATTGCAGGGAAGAAATGGCGCTGGAGTGCAGTGATGGCGACTCTCTCCTCGGCGGCAAGCTGCCGGGGCGAGAGCTCATCGCTCGGTGAATGACGTGCTCTTGAGAACAACTGGCTCTGTCGGAGTCGGCGAGCTTTCCTGAAAGAGATCGGAATGCCCTCTGGCGCGATCCACTAGGTGTGGGTAAATTTGCGGTTTGCCACTATGGATGCCATTCATTCCTAACTCCTTTGGGATGAATGGCGGGGACGACAGGGCTCGAACCCGCGACCTCTGCCGTGACAGAACTATGAAGAATGGTAACCCATTGATTCTAAGGCGCACTGATGGCTCAGAAAGCGCACAAAAGCGCTCAAAAATAACCTTCAGCACCCTGATCGAACCCTAATCTCCCGAAGAGAGAAGAGGTCATACGAGCAAAGCAGTGCAGCGCGATTTTACAGCATTGGGGCTGTGTGCTCGTCGTAGGATGAGCGAGGGCGGTCGCGACCCGGAGCCGGAAAACTCTAATTATGGCTGGATGAAAGAAAAGGGGCAGGTGACCTACGCTTGAACCCCTGTCTGAATTTGCGGGGCAGGCTCTCTTCTGAACATCCAAAATACATGCAGTCAAAGGGTTTACATCATCCACTGGATTTCCCGGGACACCGTTGAACAAAATTGACCACAATGCCGATAGACATATGCGGTTTCCTTCCAAGGACTGATTCAAACTTGGGAACGTCCATGTCTTGAAAAGTGAACGCCTTGACTTCAATCGTGTGTCGCTGAGGTCCAGATGCCAGTCCTGAGTCTTTTTATATTCAATCTCTTTCGCCAGATTTCTCTCACATTCACCGCTCTCCTTACCGTCAATCAGACAAATTCCGCATTGGGGAGACGGCTGTATCTTGCCGTGCCATTGGTCTTACGGCGATCCACGATGGCGCGCCTCATGTCCCTCGCGGCGATCAGTGCGCTGGCGATTCTGGCAATTCCGGTCGTGCTGGCGCAGTCCACGGTCAGCGCGGGCCCCGCGACAAATTTCGGCGCGGTAGCTGTGGGGACGCCAAGCGCCGTTAACACCGTTATCTTCACATTCAGTAGTAGTGCGCCTGTGATCGGTGCGCCGGTGGTGGTTACAGAGGGCGTGACAGGGCTTGATTTTAGCGATGCTCATTCGGGAAGCTGCATATCGGGGAACAACTACTCCAACACCACTTGCACAGTAGACGTGATCTTTACTCCGCAGTTTCCGGGAGGCCGTAACGGCGCGGTATTGCTTGAAGATAATGGCGGCAACCTGCTGGCGACAGCCTATGTCTATGGCCAGGGCACAGGCCCGATGGCAAACTTCCGGCCTGGCACAGAAAGCGTTGTAGCCGACAGGACCACCATCTCAGGACTCGCATATCCCGGCGGGGTAGCGGTGGATGCCCACGGCAATGTCTATATTCCCGACCAAAATGGCGCGGCAGTCTGGCAGGTTACACCCGGCCCAAACCTGACGTTCACTATTGTGATGACCGTCCCCTCTGGAGGCACGCCCCTAGGTTTGGCCGTTGATGGGGCTGGCAATCTCTATGCAGCCGACTCCGCTTCTGCCACCATTTGGATGGCTCCGCTGTTGTCTGCTCCCAGCACCTTTGGTGCACCAATTGACATTGCGGATTCAACTTCTAATATAGGTCTGATTTCTCCGGTTGGCGTTGCGGTGGATGGAGAAGGCAATGTCTATATTGCCGACATCGGAAATGTGAGTGTCTTGGAAATGCCGCTGCTACCGGGCGGCGGATATGGGCCCCTGACCCCAATCCCCACCAATACACCTATGGCCGAACCTGTTGCGATTGTAGTGGATGGCAGCGGCAACATCTATATTGCCGACTCAACGGGTAAGCAGGTGCTGATCGAGCCGCCGTGTGGAACCTCGTCTCTGAGCCCAAACGGTGAAACAGTAATCGGTCTCACTCGCAGTCCCACCGGTGTCGCTGTCGATGCTAACAGCAATGTCTATATAGGTATACAGGGTAGCGTGGTCTATGAGGCACAGGCGGGAAACTACACGACCCCGTTTGTTATCACTTCTCCGCCGAGCAGTGCACTATGGCATCCAACCGCCCTCGCGTTGGATGGCAGCGGCAACCTCTATGTTGGTGGCTCGTCCAATTTTGGGCCGCTGGTCTTGATGTGGAATTATGCTACTCCCCCGACTGTGAACTTCGCTACAGCGACCTCTTTAGGAAGAACCGATACAAAGGATGGACCGCAGAACTTCACACTTTTCAATGCGGGCAATGCAACCCTGACCTTTCTCACGCCTGGCTCAAATACGGATGCTGAGATTACTGATAGCACCGGCAGTTTCATCTTGGATTCCTCGACGACGTGCCCCGAGATCACGGCCGGTGGAGTGGCTACCGGCAGCACGCTTCTCAATCTTCCCGCGAACAACACATGCCTTTATGCGGTGGATTTTGCCCCGACATCAAACGGTCCCATCGCCGGGACACTAACGCTGACAGACAGCAATCTGAACGTCGCAACCCCACCGGGGACTGTGCAGACGATCAATTTGAGCGGAACGGGGATGACCATCCTTCTTTCGCCGTCAAGTGGAACGTCTACTGCTCTCGCCGCCGGAACGATTGGAACATTTTTCAGCCAGAACTTCACGGCCAGTAATGGGACCGCGCCCTATACCTTTGCCACAAGCCTCGGCACTCTGCCCCCGGGATTGACATTGAGCGGCGCAGGAGTGCTGTCGGGCACGCCTACAACGGCTGGACCATATAGCTTCACCGTTATCGCCACAGACACCTACTCCAATACTGGTATTCAGGCCTATACGCTGACCGTCAATCAAGCTGCGGCAACGGTTACGCTGGGCAGTCTTTCTCAGGCCTACACTGGTTCGCCGCTTTCGGCGACAGCCACGACCGTTCCAACCGGGCTGACAGTGACCTTCACTTATAACGGCTCACCGACTGCGCCAACCACGGCTGGCAGCTACGCGGTTGTCGCGACAATCAACGATCCTAACTACACCGGTACCGCGAGCGGAACTCTGATCATAGGTCTGACGACCCCAGTCATAACCTGGCCAATGCCTGCATCCATTCCAGCTGGAACTGCGCTCACTTCGGCGCAACTGAACGCCAGCACAGGCGGCGTAGCGGGTACGTACACTTACACTCCTCTGGCCGGGACCATTCCAGCAGTAGGCACAGATACACTGTCGGTCTCCTTCGTGCCAACCGATACAGCGGATTACAACACCCCGGCTCCCCGCACAGTGCAGCAAGTCGTGGTAGCGCCGCCAGTGCTGACCATGGCTTTTGCGCCCGCCCAGATTGCACTCAATGGCGTCACCACGCTGACATTTCAGATCACGAATCCGGCGGCCAACACTGTCGCGCTGAGTGGAATATCTCTGATCGACAACCTGCCCGCAGGCCTTGTTGTTGCCGCCGCCAACGGGCTAACTTCGACCTGCGGGGGAACGCCAACAGCCGTTCCCGGAGCGCAGAGCATTTCACTCACCGGCGGGAGTATTCCCACCGGCAGTTCCTGCACCTTGTCGGCGAATGTGACCGCCTTGGTTTCCAGCGGTTTCACGAATACAGCCAATCCGGTAACCGCAAGCAATGGCGGTGCCGGCAACGCTGCTTATGCAAGCCTGATGGTCACCAGCGGCGTCACGTTCGCGCCATCCTCGCTCACGTTCAGTGGCCAGGTCGTCAACAGTCCCAGCGCCCCGCAAATCATCACGCTGACCAACAATTACGCAAATATATTGACGGTAGTCGGAATCGAAGCCGCGGGCGACTTTGCTGAAACCAACACTTGCACCACGATTGCGCAGGGCGCGAATTGCACAATCTCTGTCACTTATACACCGACTGGCACAGGAGCCAGCAACGGATCGATCATTGTCAGCGACAGCGAAGGGACTCAGGTGGTTCTCCTGTCAGGGACAGGCATCGCTCCCGGTGTTCGGCTTTCTCCAGCTAGTCTTGTTTTTGGCAGCCAGACTGTGGGCACCATCAGCGGTTCGCAGACTGTGACTCTCACCGATAACGGAACCAGCGATCTCACGATTAGCTCTGTGACCGCCAGCGGAGACTTTGCTGAGACCGATACCTGCGCGTCCAACTCGATCCAGGCAAACGGTACCTGCGGCATTACAGTCACGTTCAATCCGACCGCGACTGGCACGCGCACCGGCAGCATCACGATCATCGATAGCGTGGGTACACATGCTATTGGACTGACGGGTACGGCCAATGCGCCCGGTGTGGGACTGTCGCTTTCAAATCTGACCTTCGGCAGTGAGACCGTCAACACTCCGAGCGCTGCGGATAACGTTACGCTGACCAACACCGGCGACAGCAATCTGACCATTACCAGCGTCACTGCCGCTGGAGATTTTGGTGAAACTGACAACTGCGTGAGCCTAGGTACATTGGCGCCGCTGGCTACCTGTACCATCGGCGTGACCTTTACTCCTGCGGCAACGGGCGCGCGCAGCGGAACCGTCACAATAGTCGACAGTGTAGGAAGCCACGTGATCACCCTCGCGGGCACCGGCATCGCACCGGGTGTAGAGCTTTCGCCCACCAGTGTCAGCTTTGGCAGCCAGACTGTAGGCACCGCCAGCACCTCGCAAGCCGTGACTCTGACCAACAACGGCGGCAGCAATCTGAATATCACTGGTGTCAGCGCCAGTGGCGACTTTGGAGAAACCGACAATTGCACCTCCGGCAGCCCGATTGCGTCCAGCGGGACTTGCACCATCACCATCACGTTTACTCCGGCGGCCACTGGAACGCGCACCGGCAGCGTAATCATTACCGACGGCGCAGGAACCCAGGTAGTTGCTATGACAGGCACAGGCGCTGCTCCGGGAGCGAGCCTTTCGCCCGCTACGCTGAGTTTTGGAAGCGTCACCGTGGGGAGCAGTGCACCGCTTACGTCAAACGTCCAGTTGCCCTTGGGTACATCCGGTTCGCTCACCGTCACGGGCGTGACCATCAGCGGTGATTACACCGCGGTGAATAACTGCTCGTCTTCGATTGTCGCTGGAGGCTCGTGCGGCCTCGCCGTCACATTCACGCCGGCTGCCGCGGGAAGCCGCACAGGCACAGCTCTGGTTGGTTACACTGTCGGCGCTGACACTGGGCAGTTGGTGTTGGCGTTGAATGGAACGGGAGCGGCGCCGGGCGCGCACCTTTCAACCACAAGCCTCAGCTTCGGCAACGAAACGGTAGGATTTTCCTCCACTGCGCTGCCGGTGGTTCTCACCAACAACGGAACCAGCAGTCTTACCGTGAGTGGAATAAGCGCCAGCGGCGATTTCACCTTGAGCGACACCTGCGGAACCCTGGCAGCCGGCGGGGGAAGCTGCACGATCGATGTCACCTTTACGCCGACAGCAACTGGAGCTCGCGCAGGCGCTCTTAATATCGTCGACGGAGTTGGAACTCAAGTAGTCAATTTGAGTGGAACCGGTATGGGAGCGAGCATCAGCCTCACCCCTTCCGCAGTGACCTTCGGCAGCCAAACTGTGGGCACAACCAGCGCCGCAACGCCGGTAACGCTGAATAATACGGGCGCGGGCAACGTTGTCGTAAGCGGCCTGACAGCCTCTGGTGACTTCGCAATTTCTGGTAGCACTTGCACGAGTGTTGCCTCGGGCAGTTACTGCACGATCTCGATCACGTTTACGCCTTCCGCCATTGGCACGCGTACCGGGTCCATCACGATTGTCGATTCCGAGGGTACGCATGTGGTGCCTGTCAGCGGCGCCGGCACAGCACCTGGAGTGAGCCTTTCGTATTCCAGCCTGAGTTTCGGCAGTCAGACCGTAGGAACCACCAGCGGGGCGCAGACGGTCGGTTTGCAAAATACTGGCAACAGCCCCTTGACGGTCTCTTCGTTCTCCACCAGCGGTAATTTCGCGGTTATCAGTTCAAACTGCTCCACTCTACCCGCAACGGCAGCCGCAGGAGCAAGCTGCCTTTTTCAAGTAACCTTCACTCCCGGCACAACCGGAACGCTCACCGGCAGCCTGATCATCAACGACAGCGTGGGAACGCATGTCGTCTCTCTCAGCGGCACTGGATCTGCGCCGGGAGTGAATCTTTCCCCTGGTACATTAAGTTTCGGCAGCGTACCGGTGGGTACCACTTCGCAACAGACGGCAAGCGTCACACTCGACATCGCAACTTCCAGCACCTTGTCGGTGACTGGCGTTTCGATCAGTGGTGATTACACGTATGTCAACAGTTGCAGTGGTCCGGTAAGTCCAGGCGGCTCTTGCAGTGTAAGCATCACCTTCGCTCCTGTTGCAATCGGAACGCGCACCGGTACGGCTTTGATCGCATACACCTCGGCAACCACCACTGGCGAACTGGTGCTCGCACTGACCGGTCTGGGCACTGCCCCAGGGGTCACTCTGACACCGTCGAGTTACACATTTGGCAGCACAGTGGTAGGCTCGTCCAGCGCCCCCTATGCGGTGACTCTCCAGAACAGCGGAACCAGCGGATTGACCGGCCTCACCCTGACGCCGATCGGAGATTTCTCCGAAACCAACGATTGCGGCACCACAGCCGCCAGCGGTGCGACCTGCACAATCAACGTCACTTTTGCGCCCAAGGCTACGGGATCTCGCACTGGTTCCGTACAGGTCTCGAGCAATGCGGGCACACAAATACTTTCGCTGCTGGGCACCGGCACAGCAGCGGGCGTTAGCCTTGCGCCTTCAAGCATCAACTTCGGCAACGAGGTAGTTTCCACCACCAGCGCCGCCACTTTGACCACCCTGACGAACAACGGCACCGCCACCTTGACCGTTTCGAGCGTGACTGCCAGCGGAGATTTCGCCAGCACAAGCACCGGTTGCGGCAGCGTGGCGGGGAGCAATGGGACCTGCGCCATTCATACCTCCTTTACGCCTACGGCGATCGGCACTCGCACAGGCACGGTCACCATCGTTGACAGTGTTGGCACACATACAGTGGCGCTGTCCGGTACTGGTCTTGCGCCCAGCACGGGATTCTCCAGTACGTTGGTGGATTTTGGCAGCTACACCATCGGAACGGTCAGCAGCGTCAAGACCGTGACCTTGACCAATACGGGCACGAGCTCATTAACAGTCAGCAGTTATACCACCTCAGGCGACTATTCCGTATCGGTGCTGAGCACAGACTCCTGCAACTCTCTGCCCGCCGCATTGGCAGTCAACGGAACCTGCACCTTCCAAATCCTGTTCAGCCCTACCTCGTTGGGTACAAGACTGGGCAACGTAACGATCAACGATGGCCAGGGGACGCAGGTGGTCTCGTTGACGGGTGTCGGACTCGCGCCCGCAGTCAGTCTCTCTCCAGCAACTCTCAGCTTCGGCAGCGTTACCGTTGGAAACACATCCCAACTCACTGACAACATCCTTCTTGATGGTGGCGCCACAGGTTCCCTGACGGTGAGTTCCGCGGTTATCAGCGGCAACTACACCCTGGTCAACAATTGCACGGGCTCGGTCTCGCCGGGCTCGGGCTGTTCGTTGAGCGTCACTTTTGCTCCTACCGCTGCGACTGCAACTAACGCCAGTACTGGAACCGTCGTAATCGGCTATACCATCGGCACCACTCCTGGGCAGTTAGTCCTTCAACTGGAAGGAACCGGGACTGAGCATGGAGTGAGCTTCACTTCAGCTGGGTCGTCGGTGTCAACATTGGCCTTCGGCAGCCAGTCGGTAAACACCGTCAGCGCTGCGCAGACGGTAACTCTCACAAATTCGGGCCAGAGTAATCTTCTCAATCTCGCCATAGCTGCAACAGGCGACTTTGCGCAAACCACCACCTGCGGTTCAGGCCTGAGCGTTGGCGGATCCTGCACATTGAGCGTCACATTTACGCCGGTGGCGTCTGGAATTCGCGCCGGCGCAATCATCGTGACAGACAATGCCGGTTCGCAGACACTCGCACTTTCCGGTACCGGCAATGCGCCGGGTGTCAGCTTGAGCCCCACTTCGACGCTGAATTTCTATAACCAGAGCGTCTACACAACCAGCGGATCACAGACAGTGACTGTAACCAACAACGGAAACAGCGCGCTGACCTTTACGAGCATCCTTGCTGCTGGTGACTATTCTGAAACCGATACCTGCGGACTCAACGGCGGCTCCGTCGCATCCGGGGAAGGTTCGATTGCGCCTTTAGGCACCTGCACAGTCACTGTCCGCTTCACGCCTACAGCAACCGGAACACGCAATGGCACTGTGGCGTTGTTCAGCAACGCCAGCACCCAAGCCATTGTGATGACTGGATCGGGAACTGTCAGCTTGACGCCTCTGTCCGCCACGGAACTTTACTTCGGATCGCAGGACGTCGGCACCGCCAGCGCCAGCCAGTCAGTCATTCTGACAAACAATAGCGGCTCCGACTTCACAGTGAATTGCAGTATCACGGGCGATTTCACCATCACCGCCGGCAGTTGCCCCGCGGCAGTTGACGTTCCCAACGGTGGCAACCTGACAGTTTCGGTTGCCTTTCAGCCCACCGCACAGGGAACCCGCGGGGGAATGTTGTCAATCTCCAGCGCGACTGCTACTTGGAATGTGGCATTGAGCGGAACCGGAATGGATCCGGCAGTCGATCTCACTCCAGCGAGCCTCAACTTTGGCACGGTGCTTACCGGAAGCAATAGCGTATTGCAAAATGTGCGCGTGACTAACACTGGAAGTGGCAACCTGGTCCTCTCCAGCGTCGCCACCACCGCCGAGTTCTCCGTGAGCAGCGCAGATTGCCCCACCATTTCAGCGACTGTAGCAATCGGTGGCTATTGCACGTTTTCTGTCGTTTTCAGTCCAACCGAGGCGGGCACAATTCTTGGAAGCCTGACGCTGACTGACAACGAGGGCACCGGCACGCAAACGGCGGGTTTGACCGGCTATGGAGAACTCCCCGGCGTAACCGTTTCAAATCCAGTTCTGACATTCGGCAGCCAGACAATTGGCACCAGCAGCGCTGTGCAAACTTCCACGCTGACGAACAGCGGAATCGGGCCGCTGACGGTGACTTCCATCAACGCCACTGGAGATTACTCCGTTACCAGCGTGAGCTGCCCCACTGTGCCCACTACTCTCGCCGTTGGTGCTAGCTGCGATTTGAACGTGACATTCACTCCCACATATACGGGAACCAGAAATGGAGAAGTTGACGTTGAAGATAACGCCGGAACACAGACAGTGGCGTTGACCGGTCCCGGTGTAGTCCCCGGTGCCAGTCTGTCTTCATCTCTGCTGAGTTTTGGCAGTGTCATCGTCGGCCAAAATGCGCAACTAATCACCAACGTCATGTTGGACTCTTTGACAGATAGTCCGTTGAAGATTACATCCATCGTCATCGATGGCCCGTACACCCAGTCGAACAGTTGCACGGCACTTAACCAAACAATCTCTCCGGGGAGTTCATGTCCCATCAGTGTCACTTTCACTCCAGTGGCCACGGGTACAGGCACCGGGCTTGCGTTGATCAATTACACAGTCGGAACTATCCCTGGACAATTGTCGCTCGCTTTGACCGGAATGGGAACGGCGCCCGGCATGACGCTGTTACCCTCATCGCTCAATTTCTCCAGCCAGGTAATCAACACCACCAGCAGCGTTGAAACCTTTACGCTTACCAACTCCGGCACCAGCGGTCTGACGATTACAGGAGTGAACGGCGTTGTCGCCGTAGGGGACTTTGCGCAAACCAACAACTGCGCCAGCGTACCGGCGGGGAATAGCTGCACGATAAGTGTGACTTTCACTCCTACCGCTGCCGACACTCCCACTGCATCCACACAACGCACCGGATCAGTGACGATTACCAGCGGCTCGGGTGCGCAAATTGTCGAGCCGTTAACTGGCACAGCCACAGCTCCTGGCGTCAGCTTCTCTCCTACGTCGCTTTCGTTCGCCGGTCAGGCCGTTAACTCCACCAGCGCATCGCAAACTGTGACGCTCACCAATACCGGCACAAGCACCCTTACCGTCCACAGCGTAACTTCGACGGGCGACTTCTCTGAGACCAATACCTGCTCGACGGTTGCTCCGCTTTCGACCTGCACATTTACGGTGTACTTTGTCCCCAAGGCCACAGGTAGTCGCACGGGAACGATCAACGTCGTCGATGACGCCGGAACGAACACGACAACCACGACGCAGTTCATTACGTTGAGCGGAACGGGCACTTCGGCCAGTGTGTCTCTATCACCCAGCAGCGTCAACTTTGGCAACCAGACGGTCGGCACCAATTCATCCACACAGCCTGTGACCATCACCAACGGCGGCGGAGCCAGTCTCACCGGCCTGACCTTGGCGGCCAGCGGTGACTATTCCGTGTCCGCTGGGACTTGCGGGGCCACGATCAACTCTGGCGCGAACTGCACAATGCAGATCACCTTCAGCCCGGCCATGTTAGCTGCCAGGCCCGGCCTCATCACCGTCAGCGATAGCGCGGGCGTTCAGCTCATCACACTGACCGGTGTTGGAACCGCGCCCGGCGTTACGCTGGCGCCGTCGACGCTCGCTTTCGGCAGCGTCGCTTTAGGATCGAACTCGCAGTTAGTAGTGAACATGTCGCTGGACGCCGCATCTGCAGATCCCATGACAGTGAACTCAATCAGTGTTGACGGCGACTTTTCTGTGGTCAACGCCTGCACATCGTCGGTGAGTGCGGGCGGCCAGTGCAGCTTCACCGTTACATTTGAGCCCACCACGACCGGAGCACGAACGGGTTCAGCGGTCATCAACTATACGGTAGGGAGCAGCACGCAGGTGCTGATAGTGGCTTTGACCGGAACCGGCGACTCTCCAGGAGTTACGCTTGCTCCTTCCAGCGTCAGCTTTGGCAGCCAGGTGGTTAACACCACCAGTGGTGTCACTCTGGTCACGTTGACCAACAACGGCAACAGCGGATTGACGGGCCCAGGCGCCTTACCCGCGCCTGTGATCACGTATACCGGTGATTTTTTTGAATCCAACAACTGCTCAGGAGGCATCTCTCCCGCTGGTTCATGCACGATTTCACTCACTTTCACGCCCACCGCAACAGGTACGCGCAGCGGCACCATCACGATTTCAGACAACCTTGGTGTTCAGACAGTAACATTGACGGGCACGGGCAACGCACCTGGAGTAACGCTGGCTCCCTCTACCTACGGCTTCGGCAGCATCGTGGTTGGCAGTAGCAGTGGGACACAGAGCTTTACGCTGACCAATAGCGGCACCAGCAATCTGACCATTGCCAGCATTAGCGCGGCAGGCGATTTCAGCCAGACCGATAACTGTGTCAGCCCGCTCGCGTCTTTGGCCAGTTGCACAATTCAAGCGACCTTTAGCCCGACAACCACGGGAATCCGCAACGGTACCGTGACCATCGTCGACGGCGCGGGAACTCATGTTGCCACGCTGAACGGCACAGGCATCGCGCCGGGCGTGAGTCTGACCGCAAGTTCTCTCACCTTTGGCAACCAGGTCATCAACACAACCAGCACCTCACAAAGCGTGACGTTGACTAACAGCGGCAGCAGTCCGCTAACCATTACCAGCGTAACTCCAGCCACAGGCGACTTTGCGCAGGCTAGTGGTTGCGTCAGTGGAGGCCCGCTAGCCATCAATGGCAACTGCACTATTACCGTCACCTTCACGCCCACGGCGGCTGGATCGCGCACCGGCTCAGTGACCATCACCGACGCCACCGGTTTGCAATACGTCATCGCGCTCAGCGGAACGGGAACAGCGCCGGGAGTCAGCCTTACGCCGTCGACCCTCAGCTTTGGCACCGTGGTAATCAACACTCCCAGCGCGACACAGACGGTCACGCTGAAAAACACTGGGACGAGTAATCTGACAATCGCCGCGATTGCCGCTACCGGCGATTATTCAGAAACCAATCCCTGCCCAGCCTCGCTGGCTGCCAACGCGCAATGTGTTATCACTGTGACATTCACGCCCACAACGGCCGGAGCGGAAAATGGCACGCTGACCATCACCGACGGTGCGGGAACTCACTTTGTAGCTCTCAGCGGAACAGGCACTGCTCCCGGTGTCACATTGTCGGGTCCAACCCTTGTCGGCTCTACGTTGACCTATGGTAGTCAGACCGTGGGCACCACAAGCGCCCTGCAGACCGTGACTTTGACCAACTCCGGCACCAGCCCTCTCACAGTAAACAGTTTCACCTCCGGCGGAGATTTAGCCGTCGTGAGTCCGGATTGCACGAGTCTTCCAATTATCCTGCCAGTCAGCGGGACCTGCACTTTGCAGATCACTTTCAGCCCCGCAGCTGCCGGTGGCAGAAGCGGTTCGGTTGTCATCGCCGGTAGTGTCGGCACTCAGGTTATCGCGCTCACAGGCACCGGCGCAGCGCCGGGTGCAAGCCTGTCGCCGGCCAACCTGACATTCGGCAACGTCACTGTAGGTACAAGCTCGCAACTTTCTGCATCGATCCTGCTCTCAGCCGCGACCTCCAGCGGTTTGCAGGTAACCGGCACATCCATCAGCGGCGATTACACCTTGGTCAGCGGCTGTTCCGCACTCGTTGCTCCAGGCAGTTCCTGCAGCGTTAACGTCACTTTCACGCCCACCACAACAGGAGTCCGCAGCGGAACGGCGCTCATCAATTACACCGTCGGCACTGACAGCGGCGTGCTGGTGCTCGCACTTGCAGGCACGGGAACTGCCGTGGGTCTATCACCTTCAACCCTGAGCTTCGGCAGTCAGGTGGATTCCACAACCAGCGCCGCACAAATCATAACGGTGACCAACAACGGCATCAGCGCCCTGTCAATGGGCGCCATCGCCGCCAATGGTGACTTTGCTGAAACGAATACATGCGGTGCTTCGCTCGCGGCCTATGGCTCCGGCGGCGATTCGTGCACTGTAACCGTCACCTTCACCCCAACGACGACAGGAGTGCGCAACGGCGCTATCACCGTCGCAGATAGCGAAGGCTTGCAAACGGTGGCATTATCCGGCACAGGAAACGCGCCGGGCGTGTCGTTGACTCCCACCACTTATAGCTTCGGCAGCGTGGTGGTCGGCAGCAGCAGCGGGACAGAGAGCATTACCCTGACCAACAGCGGCTCGAGCAATCTGACCATCGCCAGCATCAACGCGGCAGGCGATTTCAGCCAGACCAATAACTGCGTCAGCCCAATTGCGTCGCTGGCTAGTTGCACCATACAGGCAACCTTCACTCCAAAAACCACGGGCACCCGCAACGGCACAGTGACCCTTGTCGATGGTGCGGGAACTCATGTCGTTACGCTCTCCGGTATCGGTGATGCACCGGGCGTGAGCCTGACCGCCAGCTCTCTCACATTCGGCACTCAGGTCATCACCACAACCAGCGCTTCACAGACCGTAACGTTGACCAACAACGGCACCAGTTCGCTGACCATTGCCAGCGTAACTCCGGCTACGGGCGACTTTGCACAAACCAGCGGTTGCGTCACTGCCAGCCCAATGGCCATCAATGCCACCTGCACAGTCATTGTGACCTTCACGCCCACGGCTACCGGAGCGCGAACTGGCTCTGTTACTCTCACCGACAGCTCTGGCACTCAGCATGTGATCGCGTTGACCGGAACGGGAACAGCGCCTGGCGTCAGCCTCACGCCATCGACACTCGCCTTCGGCAGCGTAGTAATCAACACTCCGAGCGCGACGCAGACGGTGACGCTGAAAAACAGCGGAACGAGTAACCTGACCGTCGGCACCATCGCCGCTACCGGCGACTATTCAGAAACCAATACCTGCATCAGCCCGCTGGCTGCCAATACTACCTGCGTCATCACGGTGACCTTTACGCCTGTGGCGTCCGGAACGCGCAACGGCGCATTGACCATCACTGACGGCGCAGGAACACAATTCGCCGCCTTCGGCGGAACCGGCACTGCTCCCGGTGTCACATTGACGGGCGCGACATTGGTCGGCTCCACGTTGACTTATGGCAGCCAGACAGTGGGCACCACCAGCGCCGTGCAGACCGTAACTTTGACCAACTCCGGCACCAGCCCACTCACGGTAAACAGCTTCACCTCAGGCGGAGATTTCGCCGTCACGAGTTCGACTTGCGCGAGCCTTCCAACCGTCCTGGCAGTCAGCGGAACCTGCACTCTGCAAATTACTTTCAGCCCCGCTGCTGCCGGTGGCAGAACCGGCTCGGTTGTGATTGCTGATAGCGTCGGCAACCAGGTTATCGCGCTTACGGCCACAGGCGCAGCGCCGGGAGCAAGCCTGTCGCCGGCCAACCTGACCTTTGGCAGCGTAGCAGTTGGCTCCACATCGCAACTGTCGGCATCGGTCCTGCTCTCAGCTGCGACTTCCAGCGGACTGCAGGTAACCAGCACATCCATCGATGGCGATTACACCCTGACTAATACTTGTTCCACCCTCGTTGCTCCGGGCAGCTCTTGCGGTCTGACTGTCACCTTCGCTCCCACCACGACCGGAGCCCGCACTGGAGCGGCTCTCGTCAATTACACCGTCGGCACTGACACCGGCGTCCTGGTACTCGCCATCAACGGCACAGGCACTGCTCCTGGAGTGAATCTCTCGGCCGCAAATCTGAGTTTCGGCAATGAATCGGTAGGCTCAACCACCGCCGCACAGACCGTAACGCTCACCAACAACGGCACAAGCAGTTTGACAATCTCTTCAATCGCTGCGAGTAGTGAGTTTGCGGAAACCAACACATGCGGTGGTTCACTGGCCGCCAGTGCTCATTGCACAATCACCGTGACCTTCACGCCCGCAGCCACCGGACTTCGCAACGGCGCAGTAACAATCTCCACCAACGCCGGACTCTGGCAGGTCGTGACCAGCGGAAATGGCACGAATCCAGGCGGCCTTACCAGTGAATCGAATCTGCAGTTCGGCAGTCAGGTGATTGGTATACCCAGCGGTCCCCAAAGCTTCACCTTCACAAATACCGGCACAAGCGCGCTTACGGTCTCCAGCGTGACTGCTACGGGAGATTTTGGCCAAACTAATAACTGTTCAACCCTGGCCGCAGGCGCCTATTGCACCATCACAGTCATTTTCACGCCGACCGTCGAAGGGACGCGTGTGGGTTCGGTCACAATCAACAATAGCGTTTCAAGCAATCTCGTCGCATTGGGCGGCGTTGGGTATAGTTTCACTGGTGGCCTCTCATCCGGAACTCTCACGTTTGGAAGCCAGACAGTTGGTACCGCCAGCAGCACTCAGTCCGTTACGTTGACTAATCTCGACAGCAGCACACTCTCGGTAATCGGAATTTCTGCCACGGGCGACTTTACTGTTTCGAGTCCCAATTGCGCAACTCTGCCGGCATCGCTTGCGCCAAGCTCAGTTTGCACATTGCAGGTTGTCTTCAGTCCCACGGCCATTGGCATACGCACCGGCACAGTAACGGTTACCGACGGCGACGGCACTGAAACCATCGCTTTGACCGGAACGGGTGCATCGCCCGGCGTCACCCTCGCGCCGCCGAACCTGAACTTCGGCAGCGTTACAGTAGGCAGCAGTGCTCAGTTGACCGCCAACGTTGATCTCGATCCGTCCAGCGATAGCCCAATGCAAGTCACAGGAGTGAGCATCAGCGGCGACTTCATCGTCGCCAGCGGATGTTCATCAGCGGTATCAGCCGGCGGCAGTTGTGGCCTCAGCATCACCTTTGCTCCCACCGCACCAGGAATTCGCACTGGAACAGCAGTCATCAACTACACCGTCGGCACAGGCAGCGGACAACTGGTCCTCGCTCTCTCAGGCAACGGAACTGCGCCGGGAGTCAGCCTCACCCCGTCATTCCAGGCCTTTGGCAGTCAGGTGGTCGGCATCGCGAGCCCGTCGCAGAGCATAGTGCTTACCAACACCGGTACCAGCAGTCTGGCTATCACGAGCCTCAACACTACGGGCGATTTTGCAGAGACCGACAACTGCGTCAGTCCGATCGCTACAGGCAATTTCTGCACGATCAACGTCACGTTTACGCCTACAGCCACCGGCGTACGCAATGGAACAGTGACCATCGCCGACGGCGCGGGAACCCAGGTGGCGGCATTGACCGGCACGGGCAATGCGCCCGGAGTCGGCCTGTCGGCTTCTCTTATCAGCTTTGGCAGTCAGACCGTAGGCACAAGCAGCGCAGCGCAGTCCGCCACGTTAACCAATCTTGGCGGCAGCACATTGACAGTTACCGGCATCACCGCTTCGGGCGACTTCTCGGTCTCCAGTCCAGATTGCCCCACGCTGCCTGCAACAGTCGCGGTCAACGCCGTTTGCACATTGCAGGTGATCTTCAGCCCAGCGGCCATCGGCACACGCACGGGCACAATAACTGTGACCGACAGCAACGGAACGTACACCATCGCTTTGGTAGGTACAGGCGCGTCGCCCAACGTCACCCTCGCGCCACCCAACCTTAACTTCGGCAGCGTAACGGTAGGCAACGGTTCTCAGTTGACCGCCAACGTTAATCTCGATCCGTCGAGCAGCGCCCCAATGCAAGTAACTGCTGTGAGCATCAGCGGCGACTTCAGCGTGGTCAGCGGCTGCGCGTCACCAGTCTCCGCCGGCAGCAGTTGCGGCCTCAGCATCACCTTAGCCCCCACCGCACCAGGCATTCGCACCGGAACAGCAGTCATCTCTTACACCGTAGGTACCGGCAGCGGGCAACTCGTCCTTGCGCTATCAGGCAATGGAACTGCTCCGGGAGTCAGCCTCGCTCCGTCAACCCTGAGCTTTGGCAGTCAGGTAGTGGGTATCGTCAGTCCGTCGCAGAGCACCGTACTTACCGACAATGGCACCAGCGATCTGGCCATCGCCAGCATCAACGCTGCGGGCGACTTTGCCGAGAGTGATAATTGTGCAAGTCCGATCACCTCAGGCAACTCCTGCACGATCAACGTAACCTTTGCTCCCACGGCCACAGGCACACGCAACGGGACGGTCACCATTGTCGACGGTGCCGGAACCCATGTGGCGACACTAACCGGCACGGGCAATGCGCCGGGAGTCAGCTTGAGCCCTTCCACAATGGCCTTTGGCAGCCAGGTGGTGGGCGTCTCCAGTGCTGCGCAGACTGTTTGGGTCGGCAACACCGGGACGAGCCCGCTGACAGTCTCAGGCATTGCCGCTGCCGGCGACTTCGCTCAGACCAACAACTGCAATTCGGTTGCGCCCGGCGCCAGTTGCGCCATTCAGGTAATCTTTACTCCGGCGGCTCCGGGCACCCGCAACGGCACTATCACCATAATCGATAACGCTGGGACGCACGTCGTCGCCCTCTCCGGCACGGGCAATACGCCGGGGGTCAACCTGACGCCTTCCACGGTGACCTTTGGAAGCCAGGTAGTGGGCGTCCCCAGCGTGACGCAAACGGTGACGCTCGGCAACACCGGTACCAGCCCTTTATCAGTCTCCAGCGTCACAGCAACCGGAGACTTTGCGCAGACCAACAACTGCATTACCGTAGCCGCCGGCAGCTCGTGCACGATCAACGTAACCTTTACTCCTGCCACTACCGGTGTTCGCGGCGGAACAGTGACCATCGTCGATGGTGCAGGAACCCAGGTGGCGACGCTCATCGGCACGGGCAATGCTCCGGGAGTCAGCCTTGCACCGTCAACACTGATTTTTGGCAGTGAGGTGGTGGGCGTCGCCAGCGCTGTGCAGATGGTTAGTGTCAGTAACACTGGGACGAGTCCGCTCACCGTTTCCAGTGTTACGGCCGCCGGGGACTTCGTGCAGACCAATAACTGCAATACGGTTGCGGCTGGCGCCAGTTGCAGCATCCAGGTGACCTTCTCTCCAACTGCAACAGGCACGCGCAACGGTTCCATCACGTTGATCGATAGCGTGGGAACGCAGGTGGTAACTCTGATAGGCGCCGGCAATGCGCCCGGAGTCAACCTCTCGGTGTCTCAAATAGGCTTTGGAAGTCAGACTGTGGGCACCGGCAGCGCGACGCAGTCCGCCACGCTGACCAATGTTGGCGGCAGCGATTTGACCGTAATGAGCTTGACCGCCTCAGGCGATTTCTCGGTGTCCAGTCTGGATTGCCCAACGCTCCCCACCACGGTCGCAGTCAATGCCCTCTGCACTCTGCAGGTAATCTTCAACCCGGTCACCACCGGCGTGCGTACAGGCACGGTGACGATTACAGACAGCAATGGAACGCAAACAATTGCCCTCTCTGGGACGGGAACGGCGCCCGGTGTCACACTGGCGCCACCCAATCTGAACTTCGGTAGCGTAACACTCGGTAGCAGCGCCCAATTGACAGCAAATGTCAATCTCGATGCACTCACCGGTGGCTCGTTGATGGTGACCGCCGTTACGGTTTCAGGAGACTTCAGCTTAGTCAATCAGTGCACGACGCCGATCGACCCCGGCGATGAGTGTGGGTTGAGCGTAACGTTCGTTCCGGCAGCTCTGGGCACACGCACCGGAACCGCTGTCGTTAACTACACCGTAGGCTCGGGCAGCGGACAGTTGATTCTTGCCTTGTCTGGAAACGGAACCAGTGCGGGTTTGGCATTGGTACCGTCTACTCTGGATTTCGGCTCTCAACTTGTGGATACGTCCAGCACATCGCAAACCGTGATGGTCAGCAACACCAGCGCCAATGCGGTAACAGTCAACAGTGTCTCGGTGTCAGGGGACTTTACTCTCGCGACAGGCTCGACACAGGCCGGGATGATTCGCAACATCGGAACCCGTTCAGATGCGGCTAATGCTACTGTCCGGTCCTATGACGTTTCGCCAGCCAGTACCTTTGTCGGTAGTGGCAAGGAAAGCCGAGTGAAGCCAGCGCTATATCGTCCGAACACGAGCATTTCGATGGACTCTCATTCTGCCGGAGGGGAGAAGACCGAATGCCCAAAATGTGTAGGAACCCAGGTAATGACTGACGCCCCAAGTCCGCGTCACACATCTATCTCCACTGATCGCGTGAAGCTAGCGATCACATTGGCATAGCTGATTTCTATGGCCTCGAATTCTATCGCTAGCCTGCTGACCATCTGGCTAACGGTCAGTGCCGGTTCGTGAGTCATAAGTTCTTCGACCTGCGAATAGAATCGCCAAAGAATTCTCTTGTATTGATGAATCACATTGAATAACCCATCATCTTCGAGATGCTTGCGCTCACGGTAGATTTCGTCTTCTAGTTCTTTCCAACGACGAACGAGTTCTTTAATTGCCCGCTGGGAGGGCATAGAACCTGTCATGTCACGCGTCAAATTTCGAGTTCTATACGCTATCTCAACAAGCCTCGGATAGCCTCGAAGTCGACGCATTTCGAGCTCCAATCGAAGCTCCTTTTCAAGGGAAAGATGAGCTTTGTATAGTTCCAGTTCCCGGTCGAAGTGATGTCGAATGCGCTTGGCAACGTACGTTCGAAGAGCCAGTGCGCTCAATGTAGAAACGCAAAGGGAGGTAACGAAAGAAGTAATAAGAGGCGAGAGCATTCCGGTACTCCTTACTGCACAACTCGGCGGGCGGCCCCGGTCCCTCGCGGTTCGGGACCGGGGAGACATAGATGCGCAGTCAGAAAGATATTATTCCTCGAAAACGCCGCAGCATCCGATTTTCCTGCCTCATCCCGCCGCCTTGAGGGTAGGCGTTACGGGCGATAGGGTGTGCTGGAAGGCACGACTTTGACTTGGGATCCTCCCAAGAGT
>JBEKCW010000024.1:0-22440 GCA_050014675.1 Occallatibacter sp.
TTTAAAACACGCTGATCTCTATATACGGCAATACGGCTTGATTTTGAGCCCCAGTAAAATTCATGAACGTCTCTTGTTGAATGCCAGCCGAGAACCGTATCGGATATTTCAGATCGACAGAACCAAGCTCGTCGCTATACTTGCGGTGAAAAGGCCTGGCATAAGAGATTGCAATTCCGCTTTGGATAGCGTCGTAAACACGAAAGCCTCTGACATTTGAGTAAGCGCTCGATGCTTGGATTTCCCAGTTCTTTTTCGGAGCGAACTCGATTGAACCTGCCGGCCGCAGGTTTTGGGCGATGCCTGATTTGGCGCTAACCGTTCGCCACGCGCGCACATCTTCAGCGATCGCGCGGATATCGAGCCGATCAGAGAACCTGCGCTCAAGTCCGATATAGGACGAGGTGTTATAGTCTTCGAAGTTGACCGGTGAAAATACCTGATCGTTCATTCCCCAGCCAGTAACCAGAGCGGTTTTTCCCCATGGCGACCCAACGCGGAAGTCAAGTGCGCTGGTTAGCAACCGGGAATTGAGTTTGCTCTCAGTGAATGGGCCGGTTTCACGGATAGCGTATCCACTAAATGAGACCGCATTGAAGAAGCTGCTCGAAGATACATAAATAAATGTGCGGAATAGATTTTGATTCATCTCCACAGGCGACTCACTGTCGCGGCGGATTGTGGCCTGAATACCTCCATTAAAGACAAGAACATTGCTGCCCAGATGAAGAACTGGATTTACGCCAGTGTTGAATACGTAATCCGTTGTATTTCTGCTGACAATGGAGTTGGTCGCGGGGACCGAGATTTCGCCTTGTGCGTTGCGAACCTGGAAGAATCCGCCGATTGTGGGGAAATTCGCAAGATGCAGGTGGTATGCCTCCGTCGATTGCGTTTGAATGGAAGAGCGCGGCGGCGGAAGGAGCGAGGAGTTGTTGCTCTGGATCGGTTGTTGGGCGTCCAATTTAGAGTCGAGGACATAAACCGTCGAGTCCTCCAAAATTCCCTGCACCGAGAAATCGGCGAGCAGACTTATATTTGGTGTAACCCTCAATCCTTCGTCGGCGCCGGCCTGAAGCATGCTTTGCTCGACCGTCTGGTCATCGCCGGCTGCATTGGATGCCTGCGCAAATGCAGTCAGCGCTTGAGCATTCTGATGCTCCTGGCGATACACATTCGCTTGGGCCAGCAGATATTGGTAATCCGAACCACCGTCGCTCGCAGCTTTGACAGCGGAGAGTTCGGCAGCGGCCCGCGCCGTACTGCCCATTGCCAGGTCGTTGTTCGCCAGGCCTATGCGAACCTCCGCATCTGGCGCGCCGGCCAGCTTTGCACGCTGAAGATAATTTTGCGACAGGTCATACTCATGAGCCGAACGTAACACATCCGCTGCAGCAATGAATTGGCTGCCAGTTGGTTGTTTGGCTTCACCTGCGGCAGCTTCCATCCAGGCCAGAGCGATCTGCCTCTGTGCATCCTCAGTATGATCCTGTTGTGCCATCAACCGCCCGATTGCAATACGCACGCCCACGCGGTTGTTTCCTGCAATTTCCAGCGCTTTCCGAAACTCTTGCATCGCGTCCTTTTGTTCTCCCAGCAGACTGAGCGCCTGCCCAGCAGAGACTAGACTTTCGCTTTGCTGGTCGGGGGGCAACGATTGCATGCGCTGCTCTGCCAATTGAACGTTATGCAACGCGCGATCCCTCTCATCCAGACTCGCGTAGGAACGCGCCAGTAACATATAGATGTTTGGGTTGTCGGGGACCAACCTTTGTGCAGTATCGAGTTCGCCGATCGCAGCGCGACATTGCCGCTCAGACAGCAGCGCATTGCCAAGTGCGAGGTGAAGATCGCCATCGTCTGGAGTGTATTTCAGAGCCAGTCTGTACTCGGCAACAGCCTTTGCCAACATATCCAGCAGGCCGTAGGCGGTCGCGCGGATCACGTGAACATCTCTCGATTCGCCCATCACCTTCTCTGCCATGTCGACTTGCTCGAGTGCGGCCTGGGGTTTACCCAGATCGAGATTTGAATAGGCAAGACCGAGGTGCGCTTCTCCGTTGCCAAGCTCGCGCGCAATAGCGGCTTTGAAGTCCTCCGATGCGAGCCTTGCCTGGTGAAGGTCGTTGAGCATGTATCCGCGGTTTACGTAGGCGGTAACCACGTTCGGGTCCCTTTTCAAAGCTTCAGTAAAATCATCTTGCGCCTCTTGCTTGAGACCCTGGTGTTTATGCACATAGCCTTCGAGCAATGGAATGTCTGCTTCTTTAGGAAGGACATCGAGATATGCTTTGGTCAAACTGAGCAGCTCATCGTAGTTCTCGAGATGCAACAAATCGTATCCGAGATAGACCACGACATCGCGATCCTTAGGGAGCACCTTGATCGCCTTTTCGCCAATCGCGGCAGACTCCTGATACTTGCCTTCGAAGCTCAGATACCGTTCTTCTTCTCTAAGGATCTGGGGCTCGTTCAGCATCGGATCAGTAACACGCTTCATCCACACTCCTGCCAACGGGATGTCATGTGCCTCAATTGCCGCGTTGATTCCCCCCGCAACAATCACTGCATTCTGCGGGGCTAAGGAGTGACCCTTACTGTAAGCCGCCTGAGCCGACTCGAAATCACTTTGTGTTGTATACAGATCGCCGAGAGCGAGATAGGGAATGTACAGGGACGGGTTAGTCTGCGCCAGGTGCTGAAAGTAACTCTGAGCGTCTTTATTGTGTCCTGCAGTCCGCGACGCATATCCAGCTGAGATAAGTGCGAACTTATTATTTGGATCGACGGCAAGAATCTTCTTGTAGTCCGTGAGCGCGTCGTCTGTGCGTCCTACTTTCATCAGGATATCGCCGCGCAGTTGCAAGTCGTCATGGCTCGAAGGATTAGTGGCGAGAGCTTCGTCGATGTCATTAAGAGCGCTATCGGGGTTTCCTGTGTTCAGCTTGATCAACGCACGCAGGCGGAGAAATTGCTCCCTGCCAGGCCCAGCGCCGTCCAGAGCCTTGATCTCGCTCTGGGCTGTCTCGAGATTGTGTTGTGCGGCCACTGTATCGGAGATGTTCCGATAAAGGTTCATCAGGTCCATGTGTAATTGAATGCCATAGAGAGGTCCCTCGGCAGGGGTCTGCGGTAAACGAGCCAAAGCGGCGTTGAGTTCATTGATGGCGACTTCGTCTTGATCCTGTAACTGCGCGATTTCTCCCCGGATTGCATGCAGCCGGTAGTTATCGGCGCCAGACGCCGCGGCGCGCTTGAGAAAGGGAGAGGCCGAATCGATTGAGCCGGCTGCAATTTCGGCTTGAGCTGCAGTAAGTTGAAGATCCATAACTCGAGGCGCAGCGTTCGCAGCCTGCGAGTAGAGTCTCGCGGAGTTGTTAACATCGCCATTGAGTTGATAGGTATACGCAAGCTCCGCAGTTACATCGGGACTGGGGTTACGAATGGACCTGAGTGCCGTGATCGCCGCCGCATAATCACCCAAGTCGCGATACTGACCTGCCAGTGTCCGCTGGACGTCAGGATCATTAGGGGCTCGCCGCTCCGCTAACTCAATGTAATGGTTTGCCTGATCAGGCTGTTTCGTCTGCTGGTAGCAAAGAGCCAGTAGAAGCTCGGAGCGTGTACCTGGTTGAACCCTCTCTGCTCTTTCGAGAGTATCGATGGCGTTTGCGTAATCCTTTGACCTGAGGTAAATGTTGCCGAGCAATACGAGGTCATCTTTGCGTCCCGGATTGGCTGACGTTATTTGCTTCAGAATTCGTTCTGCATCCGCGGTCCGCCCCAGCAACATATCGGATTGCGCAAGACCGGACAGCCCGTCGAGCGAAGATGGACTAAGGCGAAGCCCTCGATTGTAGGCGTCAACAGACTGCTGATACTTCGAGTCGAGCCGGGCCGCATATCCGAGCAAGAACCACAGCTGAGGGTCGTTTGGGGCCGCCTGCGCCGCGCGTTGCGCATAGTCGTACGCCTGAGCACGGTCTCCACGCTGAAGCGCCAATTGAGCGGCGCGGGCAAGTCGCGCATTCTGAATATTCGAACCCCAGCCCAGCTGCTGATTCGCCGGCTGAGTCTTCCCGGTCTCTGCCGGGGTGGTCTTCGAGTCCGGTTGACCGAGTTGATAAGTTTGCGCGTGCACGGCGCATATTAATGCGCTCGACACGAACAACAAGAGCAACTGCATCACCCGAGCCAGAGCGTTCAAGGGAATTTCACCAGAATCAGAAATTTCAAGCATCTCTTGTGATGCCCAAATCGCCGTTGATGTTGGCTATATCAAAAAGAGGAAGCGGCGTCCCGCAAAAGCCTTGTGATAACTCACAAGTATTGAAGTGACAAGCAACCATAACTATTGTTTTTCAATCGTAAATAGAAGTCGGAGCAACTCTTATCCTGCTCTTGCCGTCGCGCGCACGTTCGACGATTTTGCGGCATTAAAGCCGGAACGATCATCGCTCATAGAACATTCAGCTGATATTGAACAGACTTCACTCCATTCAGTTTTGAGGGTTATTTTTGTGGACCAAACACCGTCGCCCGAATCCTCGCCACAACCCATACCTTTTGCATACCTTCTGTTAGCGGCAGTTGCAGTTCATCTGCCTCTGCTGCTGATGAAGTTGCCTTTGAAATCGTATGATACGAATTTCCATATCTTTTTTGCGTCCCACTATCTTCACCATTGGTTCGATCCGTGGAATGCAAAGTGGTATGCCGGTTTTTCACAAACCACCTATCCGCCCCTTCCGCAACAATGGACCGCATTGCTTTCAAATGTGCTCGGATTGGAATTGGCATACATGGCTGTTCAGTTAACTGCCATCCTGCTTCTTGTTGTCGGGGTCTACCGCTTCTCGAGGTTATGGGTGGGCCCGAGAGCGGCGTCGATCGCCGCGTTGGCAGCCGTTTTTCTCGGCTCGGAGAGTTTCCTTGTTTACTCTGCCGGGCAACTCGGAACAACATTTGCCGCGCCGATCTATCTGAACGCGCTGCCATTCTTATTCGAATGGACAAGGCACGGGAGCTGGCGCTCTTTCATCAAAGGGGCTGCACTCTTTACAGCCGCCGGGGCCGCTCATCATGCCACGCTGCTGTTCGGATCGATTTTCTTTGTCGTGCCGGTTTTGGCGCTTGCTTTGATTGATCGTGACAATGGAGATCGGCTACCAGCATCAGTCTTCGGTTTCCGTACCGTGACTATCACATTGGCTGTTTGCGGGGCAATTGCAATTGTGTTGCTCCCGTTCTGGATTGCACTGATTCACAATCCTGTGACACAGACGCCGATTCCACACCCTAGCCGCGCAAACTTCATCCTGAGCCTAAAGTGGGGTCTTAATTACTTTGTGGTTCCATATGGCGCGTTGATTCTGGCGTTACCATTCATCTTTATCCGTGGCTCAATCAATGCCCGGCTTCGTCCCCTGCTCTTCGGATTCTGGCTTGCATTTATGCTTGGTTTGGGCGGAACAACTCCGGTCGGTCACATATTGCTCGGGCGCGCTTTCTACGTGTTGACTATGGAGCGGTTCAGTTACTGGGCGACCCTGCTCGCGCTGCCCTTTGTTGGCTTGCTGGCCGAACAATTGATCGATCGATTCCATTCACGCGCGGCAATCAGCCTTGCGATCCTGGGCGCATCCAGTTGCGCTCTGGCTGTAGCGTGGTCGACTTATCACCCCGCTGATGCCGAGGACTTCAAGGTAGATTCTGTTGCGGCGTGGCTCAATCGTGACGGTCACGATCAGTACAGGTACATCACACTTGGATTCGGGAATAAAATCTCGCGACTGGCAATGATGACGGATGCAAGCAGCGTAGACGGTGAATGGAATTCAGGCCGCATGCTGCCGGAATTGACCCGCTACGGCGGCGGCGCGCTCACCAGTGCGAAGTATTTTGGCGCCGCTGGTCTTGACTCGCTGCGAGCAATGCTGACGGATGCCAATCGGTACGGCCTCAAGTGGGTCTTTGTCAGAGACCGGTACTATGATCCCCTGCTCGCCTTCGCAGGCTGGCGACCAGTCGACAACCTTGAAGACAGCACAATTACAGTGTGGAGTAAAGACGGCGTGCCGCCGGCTACCCCGATAAACACACCGCAAATGCCGCCGCGCTGGCAGGGACTCATGTGGGGAATTCTTCCCGTGGGCAGCAGCATATTAGCGATCATTTTCCTTTTGATTCCGGAAAAGAAAGGGATTCGGGTGGTGGTTGAGCGCCCCATTTGTACCGACAATCTCGTACCTGGGAGGCTCGCATCATGAACAAAGGGGGATTACTCGCCGCATTTTTGATGGTCGCCACCGTAGCGATGATCGTTGTTGGAACTGTGTGGCCTGCTCCCTCCGCGCTCGCTTATGCGGGCGACCAGCACCTGTTTCAATCCTCATCGACACCTGAGGAAGCGGTGACCAGTCTCGGAGAGGCGATACGCGAACAGGCCTGGGGTAAGGCCTATTCAAGCCTGGCAAACAAGGCCACGTTTACCGAGGCGCACTTTCAACACGATCTTACCGGTTACTACCCAAGCCTGCTTACATACGCGACGCTTGACCATTTCGACGTTCGGCCATTGCATTCTTCCGCCCGTGATGCGGACATCCAGCTCAAGCTGTACTGGTCCACAGTCGTTGGGATCTCTACCATTAGCCGAGAGCTTCACGTAACCAAGAACGGCGATCAGTGGCAGGTCGAATGGCCCATTCAAAAGCAATCCGTTGTTCCACCACAGGTTATCCCCGTTAACTACCTTCGGTGGGATGTTATCTATCGCGGCGCAGAAGACGACTGGGGCACGCAGGATGTTGAAGCGCCGCACGTTCGCATTGTGGATATGCATCCCGTTCAGCGCGCCGATGGAGTAATGGTGATGGGCGAGCTGCTTAATGAGGACATTGTGCCTGCTTACGTATCCGTGACGGCGACGCTGCTGGGCAAGGATCAATCGCCGATTGCGACGGCAGAGAGTTTCGACAATATTTCACATCTTCTGCTGCCCAAGCAGGTAACTCCGTTCCTTATACGCTTTCCTGATCGAATACTTTCAAGCGTAAGTGGCATTCGCATGACGCCGTTCTCGTCCTTGATTTCAGCATCGGCAGATCCGGTCATCGAGATTGATAATGAGCACCTCAACCCGGCCCCTGATGCATCCCTGTCTGGGCAGCTCATCAATCAGAGCGGGCAGATTGTGAACGTCGCTCACGTGCTTGGAACCTTCTACGACAAGTCTGGCCAGTTGGTGTGGGTCGCCGATCGTTACGTCAATTCCGCGCTGCTTCCTCAGAATCCGGTACCCTTTGACATCCACATTCCTGAAGATCTGGCCCGCAAGGTCAACAGCGAGCGCACGACGGTCGCTTCCTATAGTGAGGGAGGCGCGCTGTGAAAGCCACAATGACGTTGCTTGTTAGCAGTCTGCTGATCGCCACGCCGTGCCTTTTTGCCCAGGCCGGGGAAATACAGGCCCCTCAATCGATCGAAGCTGGTGGTGGCTTTTCGATTCAAACCACCGGGAACGGAAAAGCGACTCTCTACATTGTGGGTCCGAATCAAGTGTTAAGGCGCGATGTGGAGCGGGGACAAACGACATCGTTCGCGCCAGGCTTGCTGCATAACGCCGGGCATTACCTGGTGATTCTAAGATCGGATAACTCGATCGACAAAAGCGAACTCGATGTCACAGCTGCACGCACACCTTCAGAGCTGAGCTTCCTCGCTAAACCTTCGCGTCTGCCCGTCGGAATTCACGATGGCATCACCGGAGCGGTTTACGTCTTTGACGCCTACAAGAATCTGATCACCTCCCCTGCGCCAGTGTCTTTCGAGCTGTCCACTCCGTCCGGGGCCACGCAAGCACGCACGGTAGCGACGCACGACGGCGCCGCATTCACTGCAATGGATTCGACTCAGGAACAGGGCGCGGACAAGTTCGTTGCGCGGGTGGGAGCCGTTACCAGTACCCGCATTGTAGGACAGGTTCCTGGCGATCCATGTGGAATCAAGATGACCGCAACACCATCCGGTCAACATGTCCAGCTCGCAACTGAGCCTTTGCGCGATTGCAGTGGCAATGCGATACCAGATGGAATGATTGTTACTTTCACGGAAACCTACCAAAACGCGCAGACTACCGTTGACGTGCCCCTTAAGAAAGGCATTGCGCAGATAAGCATGCCAGCTCATAACGGGGCCGTGCTCTCCGCTGCCAGTGGTGTTGTAATGGGCAATCAGATCCGGTTGGAGAGACAATGATTTTGAAGTCATTGAAATGTTTGCCGGCGCTCTCTGTTCTTGTATTCGCAATAGCGAGCCAAGCAGCCTCGCAGGCCAACGTACGCATCGAACCACCAGCAGCCCAACAAGGGCCTCGCGAATTGCAGGAGCAAACAGCATCGGCCGCGATTCGAGATTATCTGCAGTCTTGGCAGAGTTTAAGCGCGGCACTCAAACAAAACCGGTCCGATTTGCTGAGCACGTATTTTGCAGGAACGGCTTTAGATAAACTTGGTGAGACAATGCAGGAGCAAGTTAGAGCCGGCCTGAGCACTGGTTATAAAGTCAGTTCGCACGACATCCAGATTGTTTTCTATTCACCTGAAGGATTATCGATTGAGCTGACAGATACCGTAGAGTACGACATGAAGGTTCTAGAACATGGAAAGCTGATTGCTAACCAGCACATGCGCACGCGCTACATAGCTGTGTTGACACCTGCCGTGGAGCAATGGAAGGTACGCGTCTTTCAAGCGATGAATTAGCGTACGAGTCTGACTTAGACAACAGTTAGAAACAAACTAGTAGAGACGATCGTTGCAGGATCGTCCGATCAATATAGATATTCAGGAGCTCAAAATGATTTCCATAGTTGTGCCCATATATAACGAAGAAGAGCTCGTTGTGAAGTTTCACGAGGCTGTCGCCAACTCCATGCAAAGCGTTGTTGACGATTGGGAAGTTGTTTACGTAAATGACGGCTCGAGGGACTCCTCTCTCGAATTGCTCCAGGGCCTGCAGAGTCAGGATCCACACGTTGTGGTGGTAGAACTCTCTCGCAATTGGGGGCACATGGGAGCAATCTCCGCCGGACTTCACACAGCCCAGGGCGATGCAGTGATTTTGATGGACGGTGACTTCCAGGACCCTCCGGAAGTGATTCCGCAATTGATTGATGAGTGGCGCAAAGGAGCCGAGGTTGTGGTCGGCGTGCGCCGTAGCCGGCAGGAGAGCCGCAAGATTCTTGCCTTTCTATTCCCTCTGTTTTATCGCGTTCTTGGCATGCTCTCCGACTATCCGATTCCTCTCAATGCCGGTATCTTCGGTCTGATGGACCGCAAGGCGGTGGATTCACTGAACGCCCTGCGGGAAAGAAATCGTTACCTGCCGGGACTACGTGCCTGGGTCGGCTACAGCAATGCGATCGTCTATTACGATCGGCAGGATCGCCTGGCCGGCGACGGGAAGTTATCGTTCATCAGCCGCATCAAGTACGCAATGGATGCGATCACGAGTTTCAGCTACAAGCCGCTGCGGCTGAGTTTCGGACTCTGCTGCTTTACCGGTGGTCTGGCAATGATTCTGATGATAGCAATGTTGCTTTCGTCCAGTCCGGTAGCGGCCATGGGCCTGGGCGTGGCAAGCGCGGTATTTTTTGTGGGCACTTTGCTGCTTCTGTCGTTGGGACTGTTGGGCGAGTACGTAGGCCGCGTTTACGATGAGGTGCGGGACCGACCGGTCTCACTCATCAGTGAGGTATACCGCGCTCAGGTCACGCTCGCGACCCCCGTAGGATATATTGCGGTTCAGAACGGCAGCTTCGCAGTGCCAATCCAGATGCAGGCCCAATCGAACGCGACCAAGGCTGCATAAAGACCAAAGGTTGAATCACGGAGGCGCGATTTTATGTGCTTCATGGGTCGCGCCTCGCTTTCCAGCTTCAGTGGAATTAGAGGAATTGAAACGATCGGCGGGGATGCTTCAGCACATCGGGTTAAACTGAGATCTCTGAATCAAATTGCGACTGCGGAATTTGAAGTTAGACCTTTTCATTACCGCTGCCGGTGAGGTCGCGCAGTTTAGCGAGGAGATCTGACGGATGCACGGGTTTCGCAAGGACCTCGAAATCATGTCCGTGACGTTTGGCTGCAGCAAGCATGTCTGCGGTGGCCGCTTGTCCTGAAAAAAGCAGGACCTTGCATTCTGGATAATTTGCGCGGAATTGAACTGCAAGATCAATTCCGGTCATACCCGGCATGATCACATCGGTGATTAGAAGGTCGGGCACCAAACCACCCGCCGCGGCTTCCAATGCCCGATAGGGATCTTCAAAGGCATTGGCGGCAAAGCCCGTCTGGTTGAGGATCATCGCGAGAGTTTTCGCGATCAATCCTTCATCGTCGACGACAAAAACAACTCCCCTGCTAATTTGCAATTTGTCACAGACTCCTTGGCTTTTGCCTGTTACCCGTCTGTACGTTCGGGATGTGTGGAAGAGCGCGAAGCGCGCAGGTCACGTCACCGAACCACCGCCTGTCGATCGCTTCTAATTATGGTCAAAGGACCGGAGACTTCTCGACAATGTCTTGAGACTCAGATGCACGTTTCTGCTCTATTCGTTGTATCCAAGAACTGTTTTTGCGCCGCCGAGGTTCCATTTGACGGATTGCAGCGTCGAAGCGATGCGGCATCGGGCCGCACCATTTCGCCAGGCAAGCGCGCGACGAGTAAACTTTCTTTTGACCAAACGGCCGCGATCAACTCGGACTGCCCACGATCTCCGTGCGTTCCGTTTGAGCATTCTCCTCAGCACTTATGAAGTTGCGATCGAAGTTCCTGGTTATCGGGAGAAAGACGCGGAAACATGTGACGCATCCGGTTTTGCTTCGATAACTTCTGCAACTGATGCGCCCATCATACTTTTGAATGATCCCTTTGCTGATCCATAGCCCGAGCCCCGTGCCCTTGGTCGATTTGGTGCTGAAGAAAGGCTGAAACAACTTGGCCGCGTCGGCGGGCTGAATACCAGTGCCGGTATCGAGAATCGATATCATGATGCCTCTTCGATCTCTGGTCCAATCGGTGGTTCCGCGTATATGGATGCCCAGGGTCCCGCCGTCAGGCATGGCCTGTATGGCGTTGCCAACGAGGTTGAGAAACACCTGCCGTAACTCGACGGGGAATCCATTTACCGGCGCTACCGACGAGTATTCCTTGCGCACGGTAATCTTGGCGGAGTTGAGCGCGCGCTGCTGCAAGCCCACCACGTCATCGAGCAGCTCCGCGATTTGAATCGATATCGGGTGTTTCGATTCCCGGTAAAAACTGAGAGTCTGACGCGTAATGTGACTGACGCGCTGCAGCTCCTTCTCTGCCATCTCCGCAAGCGCGCGCGCGTCGGGACTGAGCGATGGGTGCTCGCTCAGCAGATAAAAGATATTGGTAATAGCTGCGAGGGGGTTATTGATTTCGTGCGCGATGATGCTGGCCACGCGGCCCATCGCAGCCAGCTTCTCGGTTTCGCGCAGCGCTTCTTCGGCGCGCAGCTGGGCGGTGATGTCGCGGCCAATCTCCAGCACGGCATTACCCTCTTGATTGACAGTCTTTCTGCATGCAATCACGATTTGCGCGCCACTCTTGGTGGCCTGGACCAAATTTCCCTGCCAGGGTTTGCCTTGCAGAAGAGCTTCACCAATCTCAGCTCGTGGAACCGGAAAAACCGTTTGCAAAAGCTTGTGCATGTCTTTGCCTATGACTTCATCGCGCTTCCAGCCATAGAGATTCTCCGCGCCAACATTCCAAAACTCGATGAGGTCGTCGTTAATCGAGTGCATCATGATAGCTTCAGAGGCAACGTCGAGCAGCTCCGCGCGCATTCTGAATTGTGCTTCGCTCTTTCTCAGCTCGACGGTGCGGTCTTCTACTCGCTGCTCAAGCTCCTTATTGAGAGACTCCAGCATACGGGTCTTGCGGTAAAGATCCACAAAGACGCTGATTCTTGCGCGTAGAACCTCGGGAACAACCGGAACAGAAATGTAGTCGACGGCGCCGCGACGATAGCCCTGGATGCGGTCAGAATCGGTAAGATGAACGCCGGAGATGAAGATGATCGCGGTCTGCTGAAAGCGAGGATGTTGCCGGATAAGTTCGGCTAACTCAAACCCGTCGACGTCGGGCATGCTTACATCCATCAGCACAACCGCAACATCGGTCTTCAATAAAATACTCAAGGCATCGCTCGCGGACCGGGCCTTGATCAGGTTTTCACCTAAGTCCGCAAGAATCACCTCGTAGCTCAGAAGCTTGGCTGGTTGGTCGTCAACCATGAGGATGTTGACTTTCTCACCCGTCGTCATCGCCTTCTTCCCCCGCTGTGCAAGACCTCTAATCTGCATCTGTATCTACAATTCCGCTGCGCGTTTACTTGGCTCGCGCTGCGCATAAATAAGTTGCGTTCGAACTCCTTTTACCGATGCAGCCAGATTCGCAGAGCGGAGAGGAGTTGTTCAGTATTTACCGGTTTCGCGAGGTACTCTGAAGCACCCGCTTCAAGACATCTCTCGCGATCGCCCTTCATTGCCTTTGCTGTAAGAGCAATAATCGGTAGACGCCTCAGTGCCGGGTTCTGGCGGATCACCTGCATGGTTTCGTAACCATCCATCTCAGGCATCATGATGTCCATCAACACAATCGCCAGATCAGGAGTTGACTCAATCGTTTCGATTGCTTCCTTTCCTGTTCCTGCGGAGAGCACTGTCATTCCGCGCCGCTCCAAAACGCTGCTGACTGCGAAAATGTTTCGCACGTCGTCGTCGACAACCAGCACCTTGCGGCCCGCGAGCGCATCGTCAGACCGGTGCAGGCGGTCGAGCATCTTTTGCTTTTCCTGCGGAAGTTTGGTGATGATGCGATGAAGAAAGAGCGCAGTCTCATCCAGCAGGCGTTCGGGTGACTCAACATCCTTAACGACCACGCTGCGTGCGAGTGTGTGCAGTTGCGCGTCTTCTTCAGGGTTCAATTCTCTTCCGGTAAAGACGACGACAGGAATATCTTTTAGTTCCGCGTCGTCCCGAAGTTGCGCCAGCACCTCGAAGCCGCTGATGTCGGGCAAACGGAGATCGAGCACGATGCAATCGTAGTTTCCATCGGATAACGCCTGCATTGCAGCGTGGCCTGACGACGCTACATCAATGTCGATATCCTCGTGGCCCAGCAGCTCGCGGATGCTAAGCTGCTCTGCCGGATTGTCTTCAACCACCAGCAGCCGTTTGCGCTGCCGCTGCGCGTAATCCCTGATTCGCCCCAGAGCTGCATCGATCTCTTCGGTGGTGGAGGGTTTGGTGACAAAGGCGAATGCGCCACGCGAAAGGCCATGCCGCCGGTCTTCATCGAGCGTGAGCATCTGCACCGGAATATGGCGTGTGGCGGGGTCCTGTTTAAGATGATTCAGCACCGTCCATCCGAGCATGTCAGGCAGGAATACATCGAGCGAGATTGCCGTTGGATGATATTCGCGAGCCAGCGCAAGGCCCTCTGCTCCCGTACTCGCGACCAGAACCTTGAATCTCTTGTCGTGCGAAAGCTCCAGGAGCACGCTGGCGTAATGCGGATCGTCCTCGACAATCAGCAGCACATTGTCGCCGTCTTGCAAATCGTCGCGATCGTCCACGATTCTGGCTTCCTGTTTGGCCACAGTTACAGTGGTAAGGAAGGTGGCTGTGCCCGACGCAGTGCCGGTTTTCTCTGCGGACTTAGATACAGGCGGAGCAGCGGGACCCACGTAGGTTTGCGGTAGATACAGGGTGAATGTGCTTCCATGCCCAGGCGCGCTTTTTAGTTGGATTTCGCCGCCCAGCAGGTTGGCCAGCTCGCGGCTGATGGCGAGCCCAAGGCCGGTTCCACCGAACTTGCGGCTGGTGCCTGCGTCGGCCTGTTGGAACGCTTCAAAGATAATGCGCTGCTTCTCCGGCGCAATGCCGATGCCGGTATCGCTCACCTCAAACGCAATGACCGAACCCGCGCCGTTCAGAACGGGATGATCTGAACTCCAGCCGCTCTTTGCCTGTGAAACGGTGAGCTGCACACTGCCATGCTCAGTAAACTTGAAGGCATTGGAAAGAAGATTCTTCAATACCTGCTGCAAGCGCTTTGAATCGGTAACCAGGCTGCGGCCCAGTTTTGGATCGGACCTGACATCGAAGGCCAATCTCCGATTCTCAGCCTCGTGCCGGAACGGACGGGCGATGGCATCGAGCACCGCGCTGAAGAAGACTTCTTCCGCCTCGACCGAAACCGTGCCCGATTCGATCTTTGACAGGTCGAGAATATCGCTGATGAGGTTGAGAAGATCGGTTCCTGCGCCGTGAATGGTGCGCGCAAATTCCACCTGCTTCGGCGTCAGGCTGCCATCGGGATTTTCTGCCAGCTGCTGGCCCAGCACCAGAATGCTGTTGAGCGGCGTGCGCAGCTCGTGCGACATGTTGGCGAGGAACTCCGACTTGTACTTGGAAGTGAGAGCGAGTTCTCGGGCCTTCTCTTCGAGAGCGCGCCGGGCCTGCTCAATCTCCTGATTCTTGCGTTCGACTTCGTAGTTCTGTTCAGCCAGCTCCTGCGCCTTCTGTGCGAGCTGCTCATTTGTCTGTTGCAGTTCTTTTTGCTGTGTCTGCAGTTCGGCGGCGAGCTGTTGCGACTGTTTCAGCAGACCCTCAGTTTGCATGGTGGCTTCAATCGAGTTGAGCACAATGCCGATGCTTGAAGTGAGCTGCTCGAGAAATGCCAGCTGTGACGCGGTAAATGCGCCCAGGCTGGCCAGTTCGATAACCGCCTTCACGCGATCTTCAAACAACACCGGCAGCACGATGACGTTCTTGGGCGGTGCTTTGAAAAGACCGGAACGAATGGGAGCGGTCTTTTTGGGCATCTCGGTAATGAGAATGCGCTTCTTCTCTGACGCACATTGACCTACCAGGCCCTCGCCGATTCTTACTTCGCTTACATAACCCTCAGGCGTGTCGGCAAATGTTGAAAGCAGTACGAGCGTTCCGGCATCCGCAGTTGGCTCGCTCCCGCCCATTTGATAAATTACTCCCTGCTGCGCGCTTACCAGAGGCGCCAGCTCTGAGAGCAGCATGCGGCCCACTGCGCCCAGGTCGCGCTGCCCTTGAAGCATTCCAGTGAACCGCGCAAGATTGGTCTTGAGCCAATCCTGTTCAGTATTGCGGTCGGTGGTGAGCCGCAGATTGTCGATCATGGTATTGATGTTGTCTTTGAGCTCAGCGACTTCGCCGCGCGCTTCCACTTGAATCGACCGGGTAAGATCGCCCTTGGTCACGGCGGTTGCCACTTCGGCAATGGCGCGGACCTGGTTGGTCAGGTTATCTGCCAGCAGGTTCACGTTACCGGTCAGATCCTTCCATGTGCCATCAGCGCCGGGCACGTTGGCCTGGCCGCCGAGACGCCCTTCAACGCCAACCTCACGGGCTACAGTCGTAACCTGGTCGGCAAAAGTTGCCAGCGTGTCTGTCATGTTATTGATGGTCTCGGCCAGTGCCGCCACTTCGCCTTTGGCATTCACTGTGAGCTTCTGGGTGAGCACGCCGTTGGCGACCGCGGTCACCACCTTCACAATGCCTCGCACCTGCTCGGTGAGGTTTGCGGCCATCACGTTTACGTTGTCGGTAAGGTCCTTCCACGTTCCGGCCACGCCTGAAACCTGCGCCTGGCCGCCAAGCTTGCCCTCGGTGCCCACTTCGCGCGCCACGCGCGTTACTTCGGCGGCGAATGCGTTCAGCTGATCCACCATCGTGTTAATGGTGTCTTTCAACTCAAGAATTTCGCCCTTCACATCGACAGTGATTTTGCGCGAGAGGTCGCCGCGCGCTACGGCAGTTGTTACCTGAGCAATGTTTCTCACCTGCGCCGTTAAGTTGCCAGCCATTGCGTTCACTGAATCGGTGAGATCTTTCCAGGTGCCGGCCACGCCCTGCACGTTGGCCTGGCCACCAAGCCTGCCTTCCGATCCCACTTCGCGCGCCACGCGCGTAACCTCGGCCGCGAAGCTGCGAAGCTGCTCGACCATGGTGTTGAGCGTTTCTTTGAGCTGCAGAATTTCGCCGCGCACATCGACGGTAATCTTGCGCGACAAATCGCCATTCGCAATAGCTGTGGCGACTTCCGCGATGTTTCTCACTTGCGCCGTCAGGTTGCCGGCCATGAAGTTCACCGAGTCGGTCAGATCCTTCCATGTTCCGGCCACGCCCGGCACAACCGCCTGTCCGCCGAGTTTGCCATCAGTGCCCACTTCGCGCGCCACGCGAGTTACTTCGCCGGCGAACGCATTGAGCTGGTCGACCATTGTATTGATGGTGTTCTTGAGCTCGAGAATCTCGCCCTTCACATCGACCGCGATCTTGCGTGACAGATCGCCGCGAGCTACGGCCGTTGTGACTTCAGCGATGTTTCTCACCTGGCCGGTCAGGTTCGAGGCCATGGAGTTGACTGAATCGGTCAAGTCCTTCCATGTGCCGGCCACGCCGGGCACGTTTGCCTGACCGCCTAAACGCCCCTCGGTTCCCACTTCGCGCGCCACGCGGGTCACCTCGCCGGCGAAGCGGTTGAGTTGGTCGACCATGGTGTTGATGGTTTCTTTGAGCAGCAGAATTTCGCCGCTCACGTTGACCGTGATCTTCTTCGAGAGATCACCGTTGGCAATGGCGGTGGAAACTTCAGCGATGTTTCTCACCTGGCCGGTCAAGTTCGAGGCCATGGAATTGACGTTGTCGGTGAGATCTTTCCAAGTTCCGGCCACACCGGGCACCTGCGCCTGGCCACCGAGTTTGCCGTCGGTGCCGACTTCGCGAGCCACGCGCGTAACTTCGCCGGCAAACGCGTTGAGCTGGTCAACCATGGTGTTCAGAGTGTCTTTCAGCTCGAGAATCTCGCCCTTCACGTCAACAGTGATCTTGCGCGAAAGATCTCCGCGCGCTACGGCCGTTGCCACCTCGGCAATGTTTCTTACCTGGCCGGTCAGGTTCGAGGCCATGAAGTTCACGTTGTCGGTAAGATCTTTCCATGTTCCGGCAACGCCCGATACCTGGGCCTGTCCACCGAGTTTGCCATCGGTGCCAACTTCGCGAGCCACGCGCGTCACTTCGCCGGCGAACGCGTTGAGCTGGTCGACCATGGTGTTGATGGTGTTTTTGAGCTCGAGAATTTCGCCTTTCACATCGACGGTGATTTTGCGCGACAGATCGCCGCGGGCCACGGCCGTGGTGACCTCAGCAATGTTTCTCACCTGCGCCGTCAGGTTGCCGGCCATCGAGTTCACCGAATCGGTAAGATCTTTCCACGTTCCGGCGACGCCGGGAACGTTGGCCTGGCCGCCGAGCCTGCCTTCGGTGCCCACTTCGCGCGCCACACGGGTTACTTCACCGGCGAAACGATTCAGCTGATCCACCATGGTATTCAGTGTTTCTTTCAGCTGCAGAATTTCTCCACGCACGTCCACAGTGATTTTGCGCGAAAGATCGCCGTTCGCAATGGCGGTCGCCACCTCGGCAATGTTTCTCACCTGGCCGGTCAGGTTGCCCGCCATGAAATTCACGTTGTCAGTAAGGTCTTTCCAGGTTCCGGCAACGCCGGGTACGTTGGCTTGGCCGCCCAGCTTGCCCTCAGTACCCACTTCGCGCGCCACGCGCGTTACTTCGCCGGCGAACGCGTTGAGCTGGTCAACCATGGTGTTAATTGTGTCTTTCAGCTCGAGGATTTCGCCCTTCACGTCCACGGTGATTTTGCGCGAAAGGTCGCCGCGCGCCACGGCCGTTGTTACTTCAGCAATGTTTCTTACCTGTGCCGTCAAATTGCCGGCCATGGCGTTTACTGAGTCGGTCAGATCCTTCCATGTGCCGGCCACGCCGGGCACTACTGCCTGCCCGCCGAGCTTGCCGTCCGTACCCACTTCGCGCGCCACGCGCGTCACTTCAGATGCGAAGGAGCGCAGCTGGTCAACCATTGTGTTGATGGCTTCTTTGAGCTGCAGAATCTCGCCGCGCACGTCCACGGTAATCTTGCGCGAAAGGTCGCCGCTGGCCACAGCAGTCGCCACTTCGGCAATGTTTCTCACCTGGCCGGTAAGGTTTGAAGCCATGGAATTGACTGAATCGGTCAAGTCCTTCCAGGTGCCGGCCACGCCGGGCACTTTTGCCTGCCCACCCAATTTGCCGTCGGTGCCCACTTCGCGGGCCACGCGCGTCACTTCTTCGGTAAATACGCCGAGCTGCTGGATCATCGTATTAACAATGTTTGCCGAGCGCAGGAACTCGCCCTCCAGCGGCCGCCCGTCCACGTCGAGCCGAACCGTCCGCGTAAGATTGCCCTGAGCGACAGCCGCGATGGCATGCGTGACTTCGGTCGTGGGGCGCAGCAAATCTTCAACCAGGGTGTTGACCGAAACCTCCATGCCGTCCCATGCACCACGACGCTGTTGCATACGGATTCGCTCGCGCGTCTTGCCCTCTTTTCCCACGGCCTGGCCGACGCGCTTCAGCTCCAGCGCCATCTGTTCGTTGGCCGCAACAATTTCGTTGAAGTTGTCGGCGATTTTGCCGGGCAATCCAGTCCACGTGCCGGGAAGGCGCGCACTGAAGTCCCCATTCTTCATGGTCTGAAGGCTTTCAAGAATCGCGGTCAGGTATTCTTGTAGCGCAGACTCAAGAACCGGGTTGCCATTCGAAACAAATTCCTGGCCCTTAGGGCCGCCAACGGGCTCTTCAACCGCTGTTTCCATTTTGTTGACTCCAGAAAGGGAGGGAAGGATCAATCCGCGGGTTCGGCCCCACAATGTTGAAAACCCGACCCGGGATGGACGAAAAGATGCATTCAGATTTCGGCAGGTTGTCTGGCGGTACAAGAATTTGTCCTGGTGGGCCAGAACCAGATCTGCAGCTCGCCCTCACCGGTAGAGCCGGTCAGGCTCCCCAGCCGCTGGTTTGACGCCCGACTGAACGACTTATCCGGTGGTACACGCCGGCGGATATGTCGGGAATTCCGCCGTCTGGGGATCGAACGGCAATGCCGGCAAACGACTGGGCATTCTCGACCTCATCTCGGACAACACTGCTTCGAACGTCAATGAGGTTCTATGCGTGGGGTCAGCATGGCGGATCGGGCAGGCGCACGGCCCGGCTGTCGCGCGTCAACACCTGGGCTCTCTATTGCTGCGCGGGAAAGATAGTTGCCTTCGGCAATGCTGGGGTCGCGGCAGCACCACTCGTCGCAGCAATACCATCCATTGGCAGTTCCAGCGCGAACAGAGAGTTGGCGCCCTGATCGGCACGCACCCAAAAACCATGGAAGGCTTCGCGCAGATCAGGATGTTGGCTAAGCAGGGCCTGCATAACGTCGGTCACCTGCTTGCGCGCTGAAGGAGGGTCTCGCAATTGTGCGGCTTGTGTTGCATCGGGCGTGTAATGCACTTCAAGGTCCAGAGCGCCGAATTGCGTGGTCGTATCAATTGCAGTCACGTTGAACGACTCGCCGGGAGCATTAACAATCATTGAGCCGGTGATCGGAAGCCCGTTCGGATGCACCTCATCGGTCTCATGTTCCAACTTCTGCAGGTTGGGGCTCGTCAGCAAGTCGAGTGGGTCGAGCAGAAACGCAGCCTGACGATAGTAGAACCAGGCTGCCCAGCTTGACGGAGTTTGCGTGAATTTGCGCGCTGAGACCCAATACCAGAGACCATCGTGACCTGCCTCAGTCATTGGCTTGTCGAAAAAGCCGGCAAGCAGCCAGCGATTGCCAGGTGTCATAGACAAGATCAGCGATATCTGGTGTGGGTGGGGAACGCCCGTGGCATGAAGCAGAGCCAGTGCATAAGTACCCGGAGGGAGATCGACGAAATTGAGCACAACTACTGGCGATCCGCAGTAGAAGTCGGTTCTCGGCTCGCCCGCTGGATCGGCCGAAGCATCCAGAATATAAAGCGCATCAACGGTGATTGTAGCCTGCTGTATGAGCGGCTTCAGTCGATCCACTGAATCCATGATTCCACCAAAGTCCGCGGCTACGGCGGGAAGCGTAATTGCACGGAGACCCGCCGCGTCGCCCACCTGAATCTGCATTGCCATCATGCGCGCGGTATTTGAAAGAGTTTCACGCTGCGCCGGCGTCATTTGCGCCTGGGTTAAGCATGAGGCGCCAAAGGCCTTCGGCAGCAATGTAACAAATTGAAATACAAAAAGCGCCGGGATTAGGAGTTGTTTGCGCAGCAAGCTCGATAACATGGCAATGAGCCTTTCTTGCGATTACTTAGTTTGTGAGAGAACAACAATTCTTTCGCTTACACACTAAGATGCGCGAGACGCCGGCCGCGCAACGGTGGGAAAGAAAAACAATGGCGAACTTCGTCATTGCCAAGATTCAGGTTTTCTTCGAGAAGAACGTGTTGAATCTAACTTGCGTTAGAAATCAAGGTCATTTGCATGCGGCGAAATACTGTGTTGCCGATGTGCAAGATGATCTTCCCTGTGGCACCGCGACAGGAGCGAATTATTTTTACGCGGCTGGGCGGGTATAAGACCCATCCAGTGTGTTTGCCCCCATGTCATGCTGCCTGGGAGAAGAGCCCTGCCCCTTACCCGCATTAGAAGGCGGATGCAGGCCATCTAATGTGAGCCGCCAGATCTCTCGTTCAACGTCGTCGACACTCCCTGGCAATATGACGATCATTCTCTCAGTCAGCTTCTGCATTTCCAAATAGGCTGCCCAGTTCCGATAGACAAAGTCGAGCGGGTACTCGGGCTTCCTCATGCGCGCCTGAAATGGATCTGCATCGAGCAGATAGCTTCTATCGAGCTTTGGAACAAACCGCAACAGCAGTTTGACATACCGCCGCAACAGGGCACTTTGTAAGTTGAGATTGGCTATTTCGTCGTAACAGTAGCGATCGAAGATGACAAAGTCAGCATCAGAGCGAAGGGATTTGTTGACTGCAGTGCGAGCGGAAATGGCGTCAAAGAAATAGAGAGCCAGCCGGATACAGGTCATAGGCCACGATTGAACATTTTTATCCTTTCGAGTGATCGGCGCGTCGGGCGAGCCAATCCCCTTATCACCTTTGAATAGTGAATGTCCGATCGACTCCCTGATCCATTTCAACTTAGAAACGTCATCCCAGAATCGAATCAGTTTGACGCTCGTCCCAATATTCTGCAGGCGTTGGAAAAGGGCATTGATCTGGGTGCTCTTCCCGGCGCCGTCGATACCTGAGAAACTTACCAGTATCGCAGTACGTTTTGAGTCGGATGAATGCATCGTTTCTGCTCCGGAGCGATAAGTGCTCAATGAGATTGACTCGGGCTGGCGTGAGAGAGTGCGACGACAGTTCCAATGGCTACACCTGCCCCCACAATCAATCCGACTCTGATCAGAATGGTGTGCGCGCGGCGCTGTTTTGCTGGCGCAATGACCGCACCAGCGGGTCTGGAGCCAACTGCTCCCACGGGCTCTTCAGCGGGCGCTGCGGCCGTTCCTATTGGAGCGGCAGGTGTGCTCTGCTGTGATTGGGCGTTCGGCTTTGAAGCAGTTTGTTGCGCAGGTTGCTGGGCCTGTTGCGGTGAAGGGGTATCTGGAATCGCCATCGCCTGCGCGTCACTCTGACCGCTCTGCGTGCCCTGTGTTTGTGTCGACGGCGTGCCAGGTTGCGGCAACGCCTGATTAGCCTGTGCTGCCGGCATCGCAATTAGCAGCACGAGTAATACGGCAAAGGCTCGTTCTATAGACGAAGAATGCAACATTTGATCCTGTCTCCGTTCCGGACTTGGTTGCGCATCCATGATCAGGTACGCCTCGACGGCTGCATGGTTGTGTGAATCAGGCTGCGGGCTTGTTGGCGCGTTCTGTGGTGTCTTGTGGCGAGAAAATGATTGCGCGCCGCTGAAAACTTGCAATCGCGTCGTCCGCTGTTTCAAAGAATCTGAAAAGGATATCCGTTCCCGTGATTTTTAAGGCAGCTTTACCCTGAGGCGAAACGGCCGCCAGCCTTACATCTCCATTGCGCTTCATTGCCTCTTCAAGACAGCCAAGAAGTAACAGGACGATCTGCTTATCCATCTGGACTAATCGCGAGCACTCGAGCACGAGGCAAGCGCGATCGACATTGAGACATGCCTTAATCTCGTTGAAGAAGTACTTTCTCTTCCTGCCAACGAAGGTCTCCGGAAAGTGTCTTACGATCACTACTCGCTCTCGAAGCATTATGTATATTCCTGTCTTAAGATCTAAGTTTCTCGCTACGAAGCGTCCTCGAAGAGGCGTGCAAGTTCGGCCTCGGGCTTGCGGATCATGTTCACCAGCATGTTTCTGCCATACCTCAATAGAGTTCCCATATTTGTGTTGTACCAACAGCACTCCATCATGCGGGGCGACAGGCCGCACATGAAT
>JBEKCW010000025.1:0-22346 GCA_050014675.1 Occallatibacter sp.
CGTGATGCAGTGGCGCCTCTTTTTAAGCCTTCAGGTCAATCGGAGGGAATGGGGGCGGGGGGGCTCAAGGCCGGGACTCTGTTACACTTGAGCAAGCGTAACGAGGGATTGAACGCGCCAGGCCGCGCCCTTACGATACGCTCTCATCCGTGTTCGGGGAGTGGCTCAGCCTGGTAGAGCACCTGGTTCGGGACCAGGGGGTCGGAGGTTCAAATCCTCTCTCCCCGACCATTCTGCGGGGACCTTTGCCCCGCTAGCTTCTTTTCTCTGCTCTATCGATACACTTCCGGAATAAAATTCTGCTCCTTCATCGGCGGCCGCACGTATTTCGACTTTCCGATCGCCGGCAGCTTGAGCGGCTCGGGCGTCATGTCGCGATAAGGAATCAACGAAAGCAGGTGGCGGATTACGTTGAGCCGCGCACACTTCTTGTCTTCGGCGTTCACCACGTACCAAGGAACCTGCCTGGTATCGGTTACCGCAAACATCTCATCCTTGGCGCGCGAATAATCGGCCCAGTGCTTGCGCGACTCCAGGTCCATCGGGCTCAGCTTCCAGCGCTTGGTGGGCTTGTCCATGCGGTCCTGGAATCGCCGCTCCTGTTCCTCATCGCTCACACTGAACCAGTACTTGATGAGGATGGTGCCTGACCGCACCAGCATGCGCTCAAACTCCGGGCAGGCCTGCATAAAGTCGGCGTATTCCTGCTCGGTGCAAAAGCCCATCACACGTTCCACGCCCGCGCGGTTGTACCAGCTCCTGTCAAAAAGAACCATTTCGCCAGCCGCAGGCAAATGGGTTACATAGCGCTGAAAGTACCACTGCGTCTTCTCCCGCTCGGTGGGCGTGCCCAGTGCAACCACGCGGCACACACGAGGATTCAACGACTCGGTAATCCTCTTGATGGCTCCGCCCTTGCCCGCTGCGTCGCGGCCCTCAAACAGCACCACTACTCGCAGGCCTTCGTGCTTGATCCACTCCTGCAGCTTTACCAGTTCAACCTGCAGCTTACGAAGCTCCTTTTCATATCCGCAGTCTTTGCCCAGGTCCAGCGTCTTCACTTCTTTGGTTGGATGATTTGCAATCTCGATTCCCTGCCCTGCGACGTGGCCGGGATTGTGCTTGTTTTTGTGTTTGTTCTTGCCTGCCATGTTCGATCTCCTGACAGATTCGGATTCCGGCCCGCTATTCTCCTCTATCGGACGCCTAAGCCAGAATGTTCATATGTTTCCGGCTGCAAGTTTAGTCCAACCTGAGCGGATGCGGCTGTGATTTCGGCGAAGAATCGGCACCCCCGCTCCAATTCAGTCCGGCTGGGCGGCGGACGAATGAATGAGAGCAACCCTTCTGCGGGAACCGTGTTCACAAACAAAGACGCCGCGCCGAACCGATCGCGCGGCAATCCTTAAACCCCGAGTAGAGGTTTGGCAATGAAGAAAATTCTCGTTTTGGCAGCAATGTTGCTGCCTATGCCTTTCTTGCTGGCGGGCTGTTCGCACCGCACAGTGGTTTACGTTCAGGCGCCCCCGCCTAACCCGAACTTCAGCGCCGCCGCGCAGCAGGGATACAACGACGGCGTTGCCGCGGCGCGGCGCGACATTGTTCACAATCGGCCGCCCGACCTCGAGCATCATCCACGCTTCCGCAATCCTCCGGTGCCCCCGCCAGCCTTTGAAGAGTACCGTCATGGCTTCCGTGAGGGATACCACGCAGCCTTGCACAACTCGCCGCCGCCGCAAGGACCGGCGCCGGGAAATTGAAGGTTGGAAACTGTGGTCAGTTATCGGTTGTCCAATGCATCCTACCGGAGGGTCTGGAGACCCCCGTACTGCCGGTCGAGAGAGCGGCGGTACTACGAACACGGCCAGCGGGAAATGCCGACTAAGTTGTTTCTGGAGCTTCCGGCGCCACTGGCTCTACCCGAATCCTGGCGATACGGAGCGCATCCATGGCTGCAACCGTCATCCGGCGTCCGTCGTAAACCACCGACTCACCTACCTCCGGAATGTGGCCGAATTGCACGAGCATGAAACCGGCGAGCGTTTCCACGCCGCCCTCGCGCGGCAGGTCCCAATGCATTTGCGTCTCAAGGTCGCGCAGGTTCACGCCGCCATCCATCACCACGGGGCCGCCGGCGCTGGTAAGCAGAGGCATGCTCGGCGCATCGAATTCGTCTTCGAATTCGCCGGTCAACTGCTCTACGGCATCCTCGGCGCTTACCAGGCCCACAATCGAACCGTACTCGTCCACGGCCACGGCAAGATGCCTGCGGCGTTGCTGGAACTCGCGAATCAGATCGAGCACCGATTTGGTTTCGGGAACGACGAGGATCTCGCGCATGATCTGCCCCAGGCGGAGCTCAACCTGCGGCGTGCCCGGCTGTGCGCCGGCGGTGCGGAAGAAAAGCAGCCGCGCCAGGTCGCGCGAGTATACAACGCCCACGATATGTTCGGGCCCGCGGGTTTCGTCGTAGACGGGAATCCGCGAGTGGTGACGCTCAATCGTTCTTGCGCAGGCTTCTTCAAGCAGCATGTTTGAAGGCAGCGAAAAGATCTTTTGCCGCGGCGTCATAATCTCGCGCACCGGCACTTCGTCGAGTTCGACGGCGCGATGGATCAGCGTCTCCTGGGAGGGCGGAAGAATACCCATGCGCCGCGCCGCCGTGGCAATCAGCTTCAGTTCCTCGGCCGAGTGAACTTCGGCACGCTCGGTCATGGGAATGTCGAATCCGTGCAGAACCGCGGCTGCGGAGCTGCGCAGCAGACGCACCGCCGGCCGCACAACGGCCATAAAGACGAGCATGGGAGGGGCCACGGCCGTTGCCATCGCCTCGGGACGCCGCAGCGCCAGCGATTTAGGCACCAGTTCGCCAACCACCACGTGAAAATATGTGATGATGGCGAAGCCAACCACGACCGCCAGCAGTTGCCCGTAAAGCCGCGCGTGGGGCAGCGCGCCGATCCACGGCATGAACAGCGCAATCGCCAGCGGCTCGCCGATCCAGCCGAGGGACAGCGAGCAGAGAGTGACGCCCAGTTGAACAGCGGGCAGTAGGTCGTCGAGGCCCTGCTGCAAACGGCGAACGGCGCGCGCACCGGGGACATGGGCCTCAAATAATTGCTGAATGCGCGTCTCGCGAATCGAGACCAGCGCGAACTCAGCGGCCACAAAGAAGGCGTTGGCCAGGATGAGCATGGCCACAGCAGCCGTCTTGAGCAGAGTAAGCCCGTGCATACGGTGGAGAGAATAGCAGTTCTCAGTGGTCAGTGGTCAGTGATCAGTGATTAGTGAAAGAGCGAAGAAGTGAAAGAGTGAACAGATGGCGCGGCTGAATGAATCTGGGCGTCCCTGATTCGTTACGGTATGAAATAGTACGGGTTTGGGTACTTCACCGAGAATTCGGCTTCGGGCTTGCCCTTGAGGTCGCTCCACTGGTCGCCTACGTTGAGCACTATGGTGTATCCCTCGGCCACAATGCGCGATCTCGCGGCGGACTTGTAGACGAGGGCAGTCTCTTTGGCCGCGGATGGCGCTCGCATCGTCAGGCTCTTCCACTCATAGCCCTGTGCCCGCAGGTTCTTCTCGGTGGCTGCGCGCTCGGCTTCGGCGCGGCCGGTAATGAAGAAAACCGTAACGCCACGCTGCATTGCTTCTTTGTCGATGCGCTGCGTGCCGGGTATCGCGGGCGCCTCGGCCGTACTTGCCCACGCGTCAAAAGCAGTGCCGTTCCAGACATAATTCTGCTTGAGCATCTCGGCGTAGTTCGAGAGCGAAGTCTCGTCAATGTCGAGAACCAGCGCCAGTTTCTCGTTGGGTCCCCGGTGGGCCACACGCTTGCGAAGAAAATCGATGGCGCGGTCGGCTTGAAGATCGAGATCGTGCGCGTAGCAGCCGCACTTGCAAGTGCACTCGTGGTATTGCTTGAGCTCGGAAACGAGCTGATCGAGGTTGGGAATGCGCTCGGCCGAGGCGGCAGTGGAGAAGGCCGGCTGCGCTGAGTTTTGCGCGTGGAGAGCCGCGCCTGGAAGGGCGATGGCGGCGGTTAAGGCCAGCAATGCCAGCAAGCGATATTTCATGGCGGATCCTTCCAATGTGAAGATTCATCCCGGGTCTCAAAAGCGAGACCGTTCGGCAAGCTCAGGTCAGGCTCTTGGGCACCCATCTTCGTGTGTGATTTGTTCGCGCATTACGGCTGAACGGGGCGGAAGCTGGCCGCATCGTTCGGGTCTCCTCCTGCATACTTCGCATATTGCGGAAACGGATACATCGGCCGCGTAAAACTAACAGGAATTTTAGGATCGAGCGGGAGACTCACGTTCCTTGCGCCCTCTGGCAGCGACTGAAGATAAGAATCGCTCACATGCGCGCCAATCATCTTATCGGGCGCGTGGTTCTGTTCGACCCAGGCCTCGAGATAAGGCAGATAGTCAATCGAAGTGGCGCCGTCGCCTCCTCCGCAATGATTCATGCCGGGAATAACAAAGAGCCGAAAGAAATCCTGCGTCGGTTGCTGCCCGCCCATCACTTTTTCGACCGTTTGATAGTAGTCAACGATTGCCGTAGGCATTTCAACCGTGTCGGTTCCGCCCTGGTAGACGAGCAGTTTGCCGCCGGCAGCCTTGAAGCGCCGTAGATCGGGATTGGTGTCGGTGTAAATCGCGGCCATTCCGACGCGCTTGTAGTCGCGCTCGAAATCGTAGTTGGCCGTAGTCCAGGTCGGGTTTATCCCATAGACCATGTACTCAAAAAAACTGTCGCTGTACTTTGTGCCTGATCCGAATTCCCACGTCTTTTCCGATCCGGGCAATGCGCCGCGGACGGCTCGTTCCTGGGTGTGAGGAGGGCCTGCATAGATACGCTTAGCGGCTTCGACCTGGACAGCCGTCAGGCATCCTTTAGTCTCTCCCGACTTGCACAGAAGTTTTGAAGGATCAAACGAGCAACCGACAGGATTGCTGATCAGGCCGTCTTTCACGCCGTCGTCCATGTCGCATGCGTCGAGCGCACCCTGGTGCAGGATTGCGAGCGCGCCGGCATCCATAACGGGCTTTCCATTTGCATCCAATTGCGCTCTCTGCGCCCAGACTTCGCGCATCGTCAAATCGGCTTCATCCATATCGGGTGCGCCGGCGACGATTCCGTCAAAATCCCAGGGAAATCTCTGCGCTTCAACCATGCCCTGGTACCCGCCGGTGGAACAGCTCATAAAGTAGGACCTTTGAGCGTCTTTGGCGTAATAGCGGCTGAGAATCGACTTGGCCGCGAGAGTCAACACATGGATGGCTCGATAGCCGAAATCCACCTGGGCCGCCAGATTGTCCTGGGCCCACAGCCCGTCGTCGCCGCGGCCTCGATGCCCGGTATCGGTTGTCGCGCAGGCATAGCCGCGCTTGACATTCCCATCGCACCAATTGCCGTTGATTCCGCCTGCCCAGCCACCGTTCCCCGAGACAATCAGCTTTCCATTCCAGGCTGCCGACAGGGGAAGGTGTATCTCGATCGATACTTCCGGATAAACGTAGGCATCCACCTTGCAGAACGCGGGCGACGCGTCTGACGCCGCTACGATCTGGGCGCTCAACACCTGGGTCGGTGCATCCTGAATGCTGGTCAAATCCATATCGGGAAAAGCCGTACAGGCCTTTGCGTCTGCGGCGGGCTCTGCCGCCGGAACGGCCCTGGCGAGAGTGACAGAGGTGAGCGTTGCAATCAGGATTACGACGGCCCGCAGGGCTACGCTGTGAACACTCTTGCCGGCGAGGCTTTGCCTTCTCTGGTTTTCGGAAACATGGATTTGCTTCATAAATAGCTATGATATCCGCGAAGACTTGCAGGCAAAGGTCAGCCCGGAAATTATCGGTGCGGATCGGGGCTCAGATTTCAAATGTTGCGGTCTCACATCCGCTAGATTTGACGGCGCAAGCCGTAACTACTTTTTTCCGCGAGTGACCACACTGCGGGAACGGCGCGAGCCAATCGCGCCGTTCCCGATAAACTGTATCCATGATTCACGTTTTGCGGCCGATCCCGGTTGAGCGGCTCAAGCTGCTGGTTTTCGATTTGGACGGCACCCTTATCGACTCGGCGCAGGACCTGTGCAACAGCGTGAACGCGGCGCTCAAGCAGTTTGGTCTCGATTCCCTGCCCGACCCGGCGATTGCCGGCTTTGTGGGTAATGGGGCGCCTTTGTTGATTCGCCGTTCGCTGGCAATGGCCGGCAATATCGCGCCTGAAGCCGTCGAACAGGAACTGTTCGATAAGAGCTACCAGTTTTTTTTGAAGTACTATCGCGAACATAAACTTGACTTTACCTACGCTTACGAGGGAGTTCTTGAGGCGCTGAAGGCCCTGCACCAGCTGCATGAGGGGCCGTTTAGCGTAACCCGCGCAATGGCGGTGCTTACCAACAAGCCGGTGCGGCCGGCGCGGGGCATCTGCGAAGGGCTGGGGCTGGCGGACTACTTCCTGCACATCTACGGCGGCGACAGCTTTCCGGTTAAAAAGCCAGATCCAAAGGGGTTGCTGGCGCTGATGGACGAGGTTGGCGCAAAACCCGAAGAGACGGCCATGATTGGCGACAGCAAAGTGGATGTGCAGACGGCGCGTAACGCGGGGGCTTGGGCAGTGGGCTGCGCGTTCGGTTTTGGGCCACAGAACCTGATGGAGATTCCCCCCGACATCGTGGTAGACCGACCTTTGGACTGGACGGCGGCCCTCACTCCTGCGAAAATCTTCTTGTAGCCCTTTGAGTGTCTCTCCTAACAGCTGTTACGCAGGGAAAATGTTAGCGTTTTCTTTCAAACACTGAATTATTTCAAATAGGACACCGAATGGTTTCGAACGAACGCGCCGGAGAAAGTACAGAACAGGTGCGTCAAATTTTGGCCAGTGCGTGACCGGACTGCGGGTTTGTGCCTTCTCGTGGGACGGCTTGGCTCTCGTGCAAGATTTGGGGGCCCATCAAGCAAATGCTTGACGTGCTTTGTTTCAACTTCTTTGCCTGAGGTTACCGATGCGCTCTTTTGTCTCTGGCCTTGCCCTCTTTGCTTTTGCGCCATTTATAGCGCTGGCTTGCACAACCGCAACACCCACCCCTCCACAAGGCCCCAGTCTTCACGGCGTCGTTTCCGCCTCCAACGGAGACGGGATTGCCAATGCTGAAGTTGACGTCGTAGATGCGACCGGCGCAACCATCGGCAAATCTCAGACGGCAGCCGACGGCACATTTCAAGTGACCGCTCCCCACGCAGGCTCCTACACGCTTGTGGTGAGCGCGAACGGCTTCAAGACCGTTCAATCCGCGGTAAACATCTCCGCTCCGGGCACATCCGCCGTCCAAGCCCAGGCAGCGGTCAAGCTCGCCGCACCCACGCATATCGTGATGGCTGTGGCTCCGGCGGCCACTAACATTGTGGTAAACGCTGAGACGAGTCTCGATCTGACTTCGACCGATGAGAATCGCGATTCTTCAGTGCTGACGGCGAGCGATCTGAAGTCGCTGCCCATTTTCGACAACGATTTTGTGGGTGCGATGGGCGCGTTTCTCGACTCCGACGTTGCGGCCACCGGCGGCAGCGGTCTGATGGTCGACGGCGTAGAGTCCAACCGCGTAACTGTTTCCGCCTCGGCCGTGGAGTCGGTGCAGATTAACCAGGACCCGTACTCTGCCCGCTACTACTATCCCGGCCGCGGACAGATGGAAATCATTACCAAGTCCACCGCCGACGCCTACCACGGCGAGTTCAACTTTTACTTCCGCGACTCGGCAATGAACGCGCAAAATGCGCTGGCGCCGTCGAAGCCCTTCGAGCAGCGCCGCATCTACGAGGGCAGCGTTCTGGGACCCATCCCCCACTCAAAGAATTCCGGATTTCTGATCTCGTTCAACCGCGCTGAAGAAGATCTGGATTCGGTGGTCAGCGCCAGCATTGTTCCCACGGTTTCGAATCCGAGTGGCGCTTTTAATGCCAATGTGCCCGCGCCTACGCGAGACACGGAATTCAGCGTGCGCGCTTCGCACCAGTTCGGCAACAACTCGGCGTACGCGCAATACAGCTTCCAGAACTGGACCGGACAAAACCAGGGGGTTGGCGGACAGTCGCTGGCCTCAGACGGTTACAACAGTCAATACCGCGAAGACGACTTTGTGGTCCACGTTGACTCGGCGGTTTCTGCCACCACGCTCAACCAGATTTCGCTGGTTGCAGAACACGATGGCAGCCGAAACCAGAATGTTGCCGAAGCGCCACGCATCAGCCTGCCTGGGTATTTCACTTCAGGCTCCGCGCAGAATGACTCGTTCGGAACGGAGTACAACGCGCGACTCTCAGACATGGTGACCTGGACGCATGGGCGCAACCTGGTGAAGTACGGAATCAACGTTCCGCACATCGACCGCCGCGCCTTCGACGACGAGACTAATCAACTGGGCACTTACACCTTCGGTCCCACGCTCGCCGCCGACGGTGTGACCGAACTCGAGAGTACCCTGCAGAATTACACGGCGAATCTGCCTTCGGCCTACTCGCTGAACACCGGCGATACCCACTTTATCTACCACCAGCAGGAAGTGGGCGCGTTTGTTCAGGATCAGATCAAGATCAGCAGCCGTTTTGCAATTAATCCCGGCGTGCGCTACGACTGGCAGAACTTTCTAGCCGCGCGCAGGCTTGGTTTTTCGCCGCGGCTCTCGTTTGCATGGGTGGTCGATCCAGCAGCCAAACTGGTGGTGCGCGGCGGCGGCGGCATCTATTACGACCGGTTTGGCGGCGGTCCGCTGCTCGATCTCGCGCGCTACCAGAATGCGCGCCGGCGCTCGATTGTGCTCTCGTTCGATCCGGCATCCCTGCCGCAAACCGGCTGCGTGCCCATTACCGATTGCATGGCCGTCACGGCTCAACCGCCCAACATCGTTGAGCTGGCGCCGGGCGCCAAGATCCCCTACCAGATTCATTACGGCCTCTCGATTGAGCGACAGCTGGGAGAAAAGGCCACCGGAACGATCAGCGCCTATTCCATGCGCGGTATCGACATGTTCCGCTCGGTCGACATTAACGCGCCCACTCAAGAATCCGATTACACCGTTCGCCCCAACCCGGATTACGGGCGCATCCGCGAGATGCAACCTGCCGGATTCTATGTTGGCAACGGGTTCGACATTTCGTACCGGGGCCGCTGGAACAAGTACTTTACCGGCTTCGGCCGCTATACGTGGTCGCATTACGAAGCCAACACCGGCGGAATGTGGTGGTATCCACAGAATCAGTCCGCCCCGAACGACGAGTGGTCCGATTCAAACTGGGACCGGCGCCAGCGCATGGGAATGTATGCAATCTTCGACCAAAAGAGCATCATGAATCTTGCGGCTGGCGTGTTTGCAAACAGCGGCTCTCCATGGACCATCCTGACCGGAACCGACCCGTACGGCGACGGCTTATTTAACGCCAGACCCGATGGCGTGGAGCGCAACAGCGAAACCGGTCCAGGCTATGTTGATCTGGACTTGCGCTGGGGCCACGATTTCGCCATTACCGCGAACAAGGCCGACGAGGCTCCACGGCTTGGCTTCTCGGCCAGCGCATACAACGTGGTGAATCACGTAAACGGCCAGGGTATCGACACCGTCGATACCTCAAGCTCCTTCGGTGAAATCACCAGCGTGGCGCCTCCGCGCCGCATCCAGCTGGCGATGCGGTTCCAGTTCTAAGACTTGCCTGGGATCCCCGGCGATAAAATTATGTGCGCCGGGGAACCATTTTGAACCCCGGCGCGTATATTGGTTTCAATGCCGGGGAAACTGACTATCCTCGCCGCTTTCTTGATCGCCGCCGCGACCCTCGCAGCTGGCCCGGCGGCGCGCGCCGATGACGACGCGGTTTCATTCTTCGGCAACGTTGAAGTGACACCCGATTCACCCGCCCGCGACGTGGTCTGCTTTTTTTGCAACGTTCGCGTTGAAGGTGCGGTTAAGCACGACATGGTCGTCTTCTTCGGCAGCGTCCGCCTCAACGGCCAGGTAGCGCACGACTCGGTGAGTTTCTTCAGCAATGTCCGCGCCGCAGACAACTCCGCGATTGGCCACGATATGGTGAGTTTTTTCACTGACATCCATCTGGGCCAGAATGTGAGCATCGGCCACGATTTTGTTTCGATGCTCGGCGTTGTCCATGCGCCGCAGTCCATCTCGGTCGGTCACGACCGCGTGGTGTTCCCGGGGCTGGTAATTTCTATTCCGGGATTTGTCATCGTCATCATCGTGGTGGTGATCATCAGCGAGCGCCGCGCCTATCGCCGCCGGATGATGATGCAGGGCTACCCCTACCCGCCGAGGATGTAGGCGCATTTCAGACAAAGGATTAAGAGATCAGAACCACAGATTCTGGGTGAATCTGTATGGTTTCTGCGTGGGATCTGTATCGTTTCTGTAGGTAATCTGTGCAGTTTTCTGGCGCCAAGCTATTGATTCTGTTAGAGAGGATCACCGCTATACGGTTTCTGCGTGGCTTTTGAGCAAAACCGGTTCTGAGTGCAGGAAGAGGCGGGGGATTGGCCCATTTGGGGGGCCGTGCTGGCAACCGGGAGGTTGCTGTTTTTCATCTGACCGGACCCAAATCCTTTCCTATTTAGAATTGTGCGCCGGGGGATGATAATTACCGGCAACGTTTATCAGCTTGAAATGCAACGCGGTAAGCTTCGCCCTTCTTGACAACTTCGGCGAGCGACTGGGGCTCAGGTCTCACGCCCGCCCAAGCGGGCTTTTCTTCGAACATGTTCAAAAATGTTCTTGACATAGCATGCGGGCAGGTTTACGTTGTATTTGAACGTGTTCAAATTATCCCAGAGAGGCTCAACAATGTACGTCGCCGGTTGCTATCTCAGCTACCTCGCCATCAGCATTGCGGTCACCATATGGGTGGCCAGAACGCTTCACCGCAGCGGCCGTGTGTTTCTGATCGACGCCTTCCACGGCAACGACGTGCTGGCTGATTCAGTGAATCAGCTACTGGTGGTCGGGTTCTACCTGGTCAATGTCGGCTACATCGCCCTTGCTCTCAAGACCGCCGATCCGCTGGCCAATTTTCGCGGAGTGATCGAGCTCGAAAGCGCGAAGATCGGGATCGTCCTGCTGATTTTTGGCGCGATGCACTTCTTCAACATGTTTGTGCTGACGCGGATGCGGCGTCACAACAATCGTCCGCTTGCGCAGTAATCGGAGCTTTGGAGGTGGAATCATGTTTCTGGGAATGTATTATGCCGTTTACCTCAGCTGTTGCGCGATTGTGATCGCTCTGCTGGGGTTTATTCTTCATCGTTCGGGCGCGATTTTTTTGAACAATGCGTTTGCCGGCAACCATACGCTGGCGCGCGCCGTGGGAAGACTGCTGGATGTGGGGTTCTACCTGCTCAGCCTGGGGTACGTGGGGCTCAGCTGTGTGCCGGACTGGGAGATCAACGACCATGCAACGCTGGCAAAAAGCATAATTGGCAAAATTGGCGGTTTGCTTATCCTGATGGGCGTTGGCCACACTTTCAATATGCTGCTGCTTGCACTGTTCCGCCAGCGTTCGGCGCGTCCATATTCTCAAGGAGCCTGATATGCCTCGCCAGACCCCCAAATCAGAAGAAACCCGCGCACGCATTCTTGCCGCGGCGCTCGAAGTCTTTCGCGAGCGTGGCTTCGAAGCCGCGACCATGCGCGAGATTGCGGCCGCTGCGCAGATGGCGGTGGGCGCGGCTTACTACTACTTCGACTCGAAGGATGCGCTGGTGATGGCGTATTACGAGCGGGCGCAGAACGAGATGTCTCCGTTGATGGATGCGCAGCTGGCCTCGAGCCGGACGCTTGAGCAGCGGTTGCGCGCCATCATCGGTCAAAAGCTCGACTACTTTGAGCCTGACCGCAAACTGGTGAGCGCGCTGACGGCGCACATCGATCCTGCGCATTCGCTCTCGCCGTTCAGCGCGGCCACTGCGCCCATCCGCGACTCGGACATTGCATTCTTTGCCAGGGCCGTCTACGACTCCGGCCTGAAGATGCCAAAGTCGATTGAGCCGCATTTGCCGCGGCTACTGTGGCTCTACCAGATGGGCATCGTTCTGTTCTGGGTGTACGATCGCTCGCAGAACCAGTCGCGCACGCAACTGCTGCTCGATAAGACTCTGACCATTGTGCTGCTGGGGTTGAAGCTTGCCCAGTTGCCACCTTTGCGCCCGCTGTTTCGCCCGGCCGGCGAGCTGCTCGACACGCTTTTTGGGGAAGTATGACCATGGAGACTCGTGCTTTGCGCATCGTGATTCCCGGCGGCAGCGGCCAGGTGGGGCGCATGCTGGCGGGGGTTTTTCAACAGCGCGGCCATCACGTCACGGTGCTCACGCGCGGGCCGTACACGGCAAACTGGCAAACCGTGCACTGGGACGGCATCAATCCCGGCCCGTGGGTTGAAACGCTCGAGGGTGCGGATGTGGTGATTCATCTTTCTGGCAAGAGCGTGAACTGCCGCGCGACTGAGCGCAACAAGCGGGTGCTGTACGACTCACGCATTGGGCCTACGCGGCTGCTGGGCCGTGTGATTGCGGGAATGACAAGCCCGCCGCGCCTGTGGATGAACGCATCGACCGCGACCATCTATCGGCACGCGCTTGATCGCGCCATGGATGAGGCGACCGGCGAGATCGGCGGCGGGGAGATGATTTCAAAGCACTGTCGCGCGCCGAAGAAATGGGACTGGACGATTGAATTGGCGAAGGCCTGGGAGGCCGCGCTGTATGAATCTGCGACGCCACACACGCGACGAATTGCCATGCGGACTTCGCTCGTGTTCAGCCCTATGCCGGGCAACATTTTTATGGTGCTTTCGAACCTGGTGCGCTTCAGCCTGGGCGGGACACAGGGCAACGGGCGGCAATATGTCTCATGGATGCATGAGACGGATTACGCGCGCGCGATTGAGTTCCTGATTGAGAACGAAGCGTTTGAGGGGCCGGTGAACCTGGCGTCGCCGAACCCGATTCCCAACCGCGAGTTTATGGCCGCTCTGCGCGATGCGTGGGATATGCCGAACGGATTCCCTGCTCCCGCGCCGCTGATTCAACTGGGCGCGATCCTTCTGCGGACTGAGCCCGAACTTGTATTGAAGAGCCGGCGCGTGATTCCGGGCCGGCTGATGGATGCGGGGTTTGAATTTGAATTTCCGGAGTGGGCTGAGGCGGCGAATGATTTGGTGGGGAAGTGGAGGGCGAAGGGTTAGCGGGGATTGCACCTGCCGGGTCGTGCCTGGTTGGATTGGGCGGGGTGAGGTTTGTGCTATCCCACCCATCGAGCAAAAAACGCTCGATGGATGGTGCACGGGCCATGTCTTGCATCAAAGACCGCAAGTTAGCGCGGTGCTGGTTCTCACGCAGACGCTAAAGGCGGGGTGAGGTTCGACGTCTCCCCCCCGAGGTCTCCTGGCTGTGATTTTCACCAATATTACCTTGCAAATCTCCTATAAATCACTTAGTCTCGGCTTTCAACCTAGTATCAAAATCTGGCGCCGCAAGAAGTAATCGATCTCCAGGGCAGCCGGGTTGATTTGCCCCTTAGATTCTGGCTGCACTGCTGCACCTGACGGATCGATTTTTCAGATATTTTTCCTTATTTACTGGACCCTCAATGCAAACTGCCGAGGGCTCGACGCCCTCGCAAACTGCAATCGCTGTCTGCTGTTTCCGCTAGGAGTCAATCCCAATGGTACTGCCGCACGTTCTCTCGATACCTTCTCCGCTTTCACGCCTGGTGGCCAGAACAACCATGGCAAAGCCCTTTGCCGCGATATTGATGCTGGCGGTTTGCGCCGGCGCTGCCCAGGCCCAGGCGGGGGCTCAGACTGCCGACCGCGTTCCGGACTCCTTCGATCCCACGCCGACGGCCGTACTCCAGAACCATCATCCGCTTTGGGCTTCGCCGGCCAATGACCTGGGCGCAGTGAATCCCAGCAAGAATATGGAGTACGTGACGCTGGTGCTGGCCCGGTCGCCCGAGCAGCAGCAGGCGTTCGACCAGCTTGTCGAAGACCAGCGGAACCCGTCGTCGCCCCAGTTTCACCACTGGCTGACGCCGGTTGAGATCGGCACGCAGTTCGGCTTGACGGACCACGATATTGCCTCTGTGAGCGGATGGCTCGAGAGCCAGGGGCTGCACGTGAACTGGGTTGCGCCCACCAAGTCTCTACTCCGATTCGGAGGCACGGCGGCGAACGTGGGCCGGGCCTTTGGCACATCGATGCACGCCTACAGGGTGCGCGGCGAAGACCGCTTCTCAGTCTCCTCCGATCCTAAAATTCCCGCGGCACTGACGCCGGTGATTGGGGCGGTGCGCGGGCTGTTCACTATTCACGAAGAGCCGCAATTCGCCTCGCGTCGCGTGGGTCCGGCGAAACCCAACCTGACTATTACCAGTGGCGGCGTGAACTACTACTTTATTGCTCCGGAGGACTTCGCGACCATTTACGACGTGCCTGCGACCTACACCGGGGCGGGCGTAACCATCGGCATTGTGGCAGAGGCGCGGACCTACGCTACGGATTTCGACAACTTCAAGGCGCTGAGCGGCGCCACGTTTACCGACCCCACGGAGGTGATTCCAACTGCCCTGGGCGGCGTGGACCCCGGCCCCGCCTATACATCTCAGCCGGCGTGCGCTGCGGGAAGCACGAACACCTGCAGCGATAGCGAGAATGAGTACATTGACGCGCAAGGCGAGGCTTCGCTCGACGTGAGCCGATCAGGCAGCATCGCCAACGGCGCGACTCTGCTGCTGGTGGCCAACAACGCCAACGACGACGGAATTGCGATCAGCGCCGAGTACCTGACCCAGACCACGCCGGTGCCGGCGCAGGTAATGAGCGTCAGTTTCGGCGGCTGCGAATCTGAGGCCGGCGCCTCGGGCGTGGATTTCTGGAACGGCATCTTTGAGCCGGGCGCGGCCGAAGGCGTCTCTGGTTTTGTAGCTTCTGGCGACGGCGGTGCGGCGGAGTGCGATCAGTATTTCTCAACGCCTCCGGTGACCGCTGGAGTTGTGAGCCCTAACTACATTTGCTCGCCGGCCTACGAAACCTGCGTGGGCGGCACGGAGTTTAACGACGCCAGCGACCCCTCCACATATTGGAACTCGAGCAGCACAGCAGACGGAGGCTCGGCGCTGAGCTACATTCCGGAGGGCGCATGGAACGAGCCGGGCGACCCGACGGACGGATTTGATGTAGCTGCGACGGGGGGCGGCGTTAGCTCGATTGTGGCCACGCCCAGCTGGCAAACCGGCACCGGTGTTCCCTCAGCCCGCGCCGGCCGGTACACGCCAGATGTGGCGTTTTCTGCTGCGAATCACGACGGATATTTTGGATGCGTGGCGGCGGACGGCGGGTCTTGCGGCGCACCGGATTACTACTTCCTCGCGTTTTCGGGCACCTCGGCAGCGGCTCCGGATATGGCGGGTATTGCCGCGCTGCTCGACCAGAAGCTGGGCTCGAGCCAGGGCAACATTACGCCGACGATCTATTCGATGGCGGCCAACGATGCATCGGCGTTTCATGACGTGACTGTGACGACCAGCGGAGTGGCAGGGTGCAGCGTGGGCACGCCCAGCATGTGCAACAACAGCATTGCTGCCGCTACCACCCTTACGGGCGGCACCCAAGGGTACTTGGTGCAGACCGGTTACGACGAGGCCACCGGCTGGGGCTCGCTCGACGTGACTACGTTTCTTAACGACTACTCGAGTGCTTCATCAACGCCGGGCTTCACGCTCTCTGCCGCTCCGACAAGCGTGTCGGTGACCCAGGGCGGTACGGCAACCAGCACCATAACCATTGCTCCCGTGAATGGATTTACAGCAACGGTTTCATTCTCCGCCAGCGGCTTGCCTACCGGGGTAACGGCGAGCTTTGCGGCCGGAACGGTGGCGGATACTGAAGTGCTGACCCTGACCGCCAGCTCTTCGGCTCCAGTGACATCGAGCCCGGTGACAGTGACCATCAAGGGAATTTCGGCCTCGATCAGCGAGACCACAACCGTTGCGGTGAGCGTTAAAGCGCCCCCGAGCTTCACGCTCTCGGCTTCGCCAATGAGCGTTTCGGTTCCCCAGGGCGGTACTGGAACCAGCACGATCACCGTGTTGCCCGCTGGCGGATTCAGCGCAGCAGTCACATACAGCGCAACCGGCCTGCCTACCGGGGTGACGGCGAGCTTTGCTGCCGGAACCCTTCCGGATACTGAAGTGCTGACCTTGACCGCCAGCTCTTCGGCTGCGGTCACGTCGAGCCCGGCGACAGTCACCATCAAGGGAACTTCGGCCTCACTGAGTGCGACCACTACAGTTGCGCTGAGCGTTACAACAGCGCTGCCACCGGGCTTTAGTCTCTCGGCCTCGCCAACCAGCGTTTCAGTAGCCCAGGGCGGTACGGGAACGAGCACGATTACGGTCGCGCCGGTGGGTGGATTTGCCGAAACAGTCGCATTCGCCGCATCGGGCCTGCCCAGCGGAGTGACGGCGAGCTTTGCCGCCGGAACCGCTTCGGATACTGAAGTGCTGACCCTGACAGCGACTACGTCGGCTGCGGTTATTTCGACTCCCGCGACGGTGACCATCACCGGAACGTCGGGGTCGCTGACCGAGACCACCACGGTTTCGCTGACGATTACCAATGAGCCGAGCTTTGGTCCCAGCCCGGGCACCGGCAGCGCGAGCATCACGGTGACTGCGGGCGCGACTACAGGCAACACTGCAACCATCAGCGTGGTGGGGACCTACGGGTTCAGCGGGACAGTTGCGCTGACCTGCGCCGTGACTACATCGATAACCAGCGTGAACGACGCGCCAACCTGCAGCCTGAGCCCGACGTCGGTGACCATCAGCGGCGCTACGGCCCAGACGTCGACGCTGTCGGCGATCACTACGGCTGCTACGAGCTCAGAAAACCAGAAGCCAAAGCTCTTCTGGCCGACGACGGGAGGATCGGCGCTGGCGCTGATGCTGTTCTTCATTACGCCGCGGCGGCGCCGTAGCTGGCTGGGCATGGTGGGGCTGCTGGTGCTGGTTGCGGCAGGCGGGCTGACTGCCTGCGGCGGCGGCAGCGGTGGTGGCGGCGGCGGTGGAAATCCGGGAACCACGACCGGGACCTACACCATTACTGTGTCGGGCTCTGCCAATTCTGGGGCAGAGACGGCTACCATCAGCACGGTTACCCTGAACGTGAATTAGAGTAGGCGGAAAGCTTGCGGCCGCGCTTCTAATGGACGCGGCCGCTTTGTTTTTGGTCTGATTGTTTATAGAGGTTGGTGTGGGTTCGTGCTATCCCAGGTCCGAAAATCCCGACCTGGGGCACCCAGGCTTTGTTTCTGGTCCACGAAACACGAATCACGCTTCGTTCCCTTGCTCCCTTGCTCCCTTGTTCCCGGTCTTCTTCGCGACCGTGGCGCGAGTCGTGCCGGTTGAAATGCCTCCGTCTACAAGCAACGTCTGGCCGGTCACATAACGGCTGGCCTCGGAGGCAAGAAAGACCACCGCGCCATCCAAATCGCGCGGCAGGCCGGGGCGATTGGCTGGAATGCGATCGACCAGGTATTCGAGCCAGCCCGGATCTTCGTATAGGACCTTGTTCTGTTCGGTCTTGAACCATCCCGGCGCAAGGCAGTTTACGGTGATGCCGTTTATGCCCCAGTCGGCGGCAAGGCTCATGGTGAGCTGGCGAATGCCGCCGCGGCTGGCGCCATAGGGGGCAAGGCCTGGGTAGCCGAACACACTGGTGACGGACCCGATGTTGATGATACGTCCGTAGCCATTTGCTACCATGCCGCGGGCTATTGCCTGAGAGACAAAAAACGAGCCGCGCAGGTTGGTGTCGAGAATGGTGTTCCAGTCGTCCCAGGTGACATCGAGCGCGGGCTTGCGGATGTTGCAGCCGGCGTTGTTGACCAGGATGTGAATCTGGCCGAAGGCGGCCTGGGCTTCGGCGGCCATCTGGTCGATGCTCTGCTGATTGCGCACATCGAGTGAGAGCGAAACCACGCGCCTGCCGATGGCCTTGATCTCTTCTTCAAAGGGCTTGAGCGCGGTGCTGTCGCGGCTGGTGAGGACGAGGTCTGCGCCGGCTTTGGCTAGTGCGCGGGCGAAGTACTGACCAAGCCCGCGGCTGGTTCCGGTAACAATGGCAACCTGGCCGCGCAGGTCGAACAACGAGTCGGGATTTGAATCGGTCATGATATTCCCGGTGTGAGCACAATCTTCATCAGGTTGGGCTCGCGCGCATGCAGGCGCTTGAACCATTGCGCCCCATCGTCCAGCGACGCGACGGCGGTGATGAGAGGCTTGACATCGATTTGTCCTGCGGCCAGATACTCAATGGCCTGCGGGTACTCGCCCGACGAAGCGCACGAGCCCTGCAAGCGGATCTGTCGCGAGACCACTTTCTGCAACGGCAGAGTGACTTCGGGCGCGACATTGCCGATGAGCGTGACAGTGCCGCCTTTGCGCACAGAATCGATGGCGGTGGAGACGGCCTGATTGTTGCCGACAGCTTCAAAGACCTGGTCGGCGCCGCGTTTGCCGGTGAGAGCAGCGATACGCGCGGCCAGCTGCCTGCCCGTGAATGGCAGCACATGATCGGCCCCGAGTTTTGCGGCCAGGGCGAGGCGCGAGGTGTCGATGTCGGAGACATAGATTGGCGAGCAGCCTGCCGCGCGAGCGGCTTGCAGCGTGAGCAGGCCGATCATGCCGGCGCCGATGACCAGCGCGGTTTCGCCCGCTGCCGCGCCTGAAACACGCACCGCATGCATGGCCACTGAGATTGCCTCAAGCATGGCGGCCTCGGCAAAAGGCAGCTCGTCAGGGAGCGGGTAAACGATGCGGCGCGGCACCGCGACATATTCTGCAAATGCGCCGTGGCGGCGGTATTCGTCGCAGGAAACGCCAACCACCTCGCGGTCATCGCAGAGATTGATGTCGCCCTGCAGGCAATAGCCGCATTTGCCGCAGGAGATGGTGGAGTCGAAGGTGACGCGATCGCCAACGGCAACGTCATGGACGCCGGTGCCCACGGCAGCCACGATGCCGGCAGCTTCATGGCCCATCACGATGGGTGGAATGCGGCGGCCGGTCGAGCCGTCCATTCCGTGCACGTCGCTGCCGCAGATGCCGCAGGCCTCAACGCGAACCAGAACCTCATCGGGCGCGGCAGGAGGAGCCGGCATATCGACGATCTCAAGATGGTTGTACTTAGAAAGAAGAAGGGCTTTCATGATTCACTCTTACACATCGCACAAATCGACGGCGGCGCGAAGACTGGTGAACGGGTCGCGGGTGGGAATGAACTCGTGCGCTACGTAGTCGTTAAACGGCAGCGCGGCAATGCCCCGCATGACTCCGTCCCATTGAACTTCCTGCGTGTTGTCGAGCTCGTGACGGCCGGGCACCCCGCCGGTGTGGAAGTGGCCGATCCACTGGATATTGGCGCGGATGGTGGCGATCAAATCGCCCTCCATAATCTGCATGTGGTAGATGTCGTAGAGCAGCTTGACGTGAGGCGAGTTCACTTCCTGCATGACGCGCACGCCCCAGGCCGTGTGGTCGCACATGTAGTCGTGGTGATCGACCTTGCTGTTCAGCAGCTCCATGCAGATGGTCACGCCGTTGTCTTCGGCGATTTTTTTCAGGCGATTGAGGCCGGCGATGGTATTCGCCGCGCCTTCATCTTCGCCCATTCCGCGGCGATTGCCGCTGAAGGTGATGACGTTGGGGACGCCTGCCTTGGCTGCAAGCGGGATGTTGGTGCGAAAGGCCGATTCAATCGCGGCGTGATTCTCAGTGCGGTTAAGGGCATTGGGAATATCCCCGCCGCCGGCGTAGGCCATGGTGCAGATAAGCCCGAACCGGCGCGGGATTTCGTACTCTTCCGGCTGCAGCAGATCGATGCCCTTGAGACCGATCGAAGCGCCGTATTCGCAGAGCTTCTCGAGCGGCGTGCTTTGATAACACCACCGGCAAACCGATTGGCGGATGTTGCCTTTGCGGGCGACGGGTGTTTGGCCTGAGGCCATTGGAGCGAGAGCTGCCAGGGCCAGTCCGGATCTGAGAGCCTGGCGGCGGCTGAGTTTTGCGATTGGAAAATCGGTGGCTTCTTTCATCACGAGGAATGATACTAGAGCGGTTCCAGGATATGTGTGCCCTGGCGAGCATTTGTGCAGGGTCGTCCCTCCTTGGGGTCGGGACGAATCATGTGTATCGGCTCCGGGGTATAGCGATCCTGGAACCGCTGGAGCTGGGGCGCGGAGTGCGTCTCCAATAAAGGCTGGCAACGACGATGTTCAGGCGGGGGGCCGCATATCAGAACGTAAACGCCACGCCGCCCCGAACCGCGCGCTGATCTTGCGCGAAGAGCAGCAGTGAGCCGTCGCTGAGAATGTAGGGGCGGTAGCCCTGGGCAAGCAGGTTTCTCACGTCGAGCAGAGCCTCAAACCCGCCTGAGCCGTCGCGGGTAAGGTGGATCGGCTGGCGGATATGGATGTTCAGGTAGGGCGATGAGGAGTTGATCGCGTAGGGCGCAACTTCAGTTACAGTGTTGCCGGGCTGCCAGCGATAGCTTGCGCGCCATCGGGTGTGAGTGCCGTCAAGGATTCCCGAGAACGAAAGCGTGTAGGCCTGGGCGCGGTGCGCGTGGGTAGCTGCCATCAGCTGCGAAATGGATGGCTGATTGGGCAGAGCCGGCATCACCAGGGCGCTGCCGCTTGAATAACTGACCGCGACACGGTTGCCGGTGGTAATCTGGCGCTCGAAGCTGGCGCTCACGCCGGTAGCGGAAAATCCGGGAGCCGCGGTGCGAACCATGCCGCTGCCGGGGTCAACTAATGCGTCGGAGATTGCCCTGGAAGTGCCCAGGTTGCCGCCGGCTGCGCGGCTCATGGCTTCAAGAATCGGATTCTCGATATTGTCCGTGTATACCATTAAGGCCATGCCCGAGGTATCGGTCTGGCGCTCGTAGCCGATCTCCCGGTGCACGCCGCGCTCCATCACCAGGTTGCCATCGCGCATGGCAACCTCGGGCATCCACGCAGCGGCTTCGGTCTGGTCGTTCGCTTCAGGATTGGGGACCATGGTGGCCAGGCGGTATTCAACCGCGTTGGCCCCGTCGCGCCATTCAAACGAGGCAAAGGGGAGCGCGGCGGTAATATTCGCCGGCCGGTCGCCCGCAATGCGGCCAACTACTTCGGCAGATCCCGCGTTGAGCTCAAACTCATCGCCGAGATGCATGGTTTCAGAGGTATTGATCGACGCCTCGTCGATACCCTGGCCTCCGGCGCCGTCGAACTCGTCGGGATGGATAGCGATGGCGGCCACCGACTGAACCGACCCTGCAAAGCCCAGATCCTGGCGGAAACCGAGCATCGACTCCATACCCGCGTCGGAATCGGGAGAGAAATCAACCCGCGCCAGCAGCTCGCGGCTGTTGTCGGGGGTCAGCTCAACGGAATTCGAGAAGCGCTGACCGCTTTCGCCGAAGGTTCCCGCCTGGCCGGTGGCCATCAGGCGCGCCTTCAGCTTTGGAGCGATCCCGGGGCCGTCAGAAACCACCACCAGCGGCCCATCCTCAAGCCAGCGCAGCAGCGGGCGATTGGCGGCGGATTTCAAGGTCCATGCCCAATCGTCGGCCTGCGATTGACCTCTGCGCGGCTTGCCGGGAAGCCACTGCATAGCCTCATAAAGCGTGCTCAGCGTGAGATTGACGACGGTGGTTTTGCCGATGCGGATGTTTTCGCGAATCGAGGGCAGGAAATACGCTCCCATGGCCTTGAGCGAATAGCTGCCGGGAACGATCTTTGCGATGAGGAACTGGCCTTTGTTGTTGGTGTAGACGCTGGCCACCACGGTCAGATCGGCGCGAAGCAGTTCGACTTCGGCGCCCATCTGCGGAACGCCGGCAGAGTCACGCACCATGCCCGACACCGTGACTGTGGCCGCTCCGCAAAGCGAAGCAGTCCCCAGCACAATGAGCGCGGCGAAACCGGCGAGATGGGCAGTACGCATCATCTACTCGAGATCTGAGAGCTGCCGCGTCCCTGGCAGGATTCCTGAATACTTCAAGCTTGCGCGGCGCCGGATCTCAAGTCCGGCTGCCCTTTATCACGCACTGTGACTTCTATTCGACGACAAAAGGAGCCGATTGTGCAATTACTTGTTTTGAAATGGCATCATTTACTTTCACTGTGACCTTGTACTTGCCCGGCGGCAGACCGGCCAGCGGCAGTGACTTTTCAACGGTAAGCTGATCGCTATGTGCGCCTAAGTCCTTTGATTCCAAATCTTTCGTCAGAATCAC
>JBEKCW010000026.1:0-22343 GCA_050014675.1 Occallatibacter sp.
CTAGTTGCTACCTTCCCTCCCAGCGGACGCCAGCTGAATGAATACGCATACTATATTGCCCGCGAACTTCAGGCGAACCCTGAAATTGAGCTGACCATCCTGGCGGACGAATTAACGAGTTACGACTTCGCTACCGACAAGGATGGTAACCCGCTTCCGGCAGCTCAGCAGCCGGAGTTACCTGGATTCAATGTGATTCGCTGCTGGAAGTTCGGAAGCGTGGGAACGCCGATGCGTTTATTGCAGGCGATTCGCAGCCTGAAACCCGACGTTGTCTGGTATAACCTCGTCTTCTCAAGCTTTGCAACGCCCGACATGCCATTCGCCGCGTTTGCCGGACTCTCCGCGCCTGCACTTACGCGAGTCGCGGGATTCTACACACATGTCACCCTGCACCACATTCTTGAACACGTGGACTTTTCCGGTGCAGGAGTCAAGAACGAACGGATGTTCAGGTTTGGCGCAAACGTTACGACCAGAACGCTACTGAAAGCAAACTCACTTTCGGTACTGCTTTCCGGTTATCATCGCACCCTGAAGACGAAATACTCCGCTCAGAACGTACTGCTGTCAACGCATGGAACGTTTGGGTCTGTTCCAACGCCGCCAGATTTTACCAGGCGTGGCAATCCTGACAAGCGCATTCTCGCCATTGGACATTGGGGTACTTACAAGCGCCTCGAGACGTTGATGGAAGCGTTCCCATTGGTGTTGGAGAGAGTTCCGAATGCAAGGTTGATTGTTGCGGGCGCCAATCATCATACGAAAGTTGGTTATTGGGAATCGATACGCGACGCTCAGCCGGCTGGTTTGCCAATTGAGTTTCGCGGGTATGTCTCGGAAGAGGATATTCCGGAGCTGTTCGCGTCAACATCGATTGTCGCCATCCCGTATCAATCCGCCACCGGTTCGAGCGGACCAGCTCATCAGGCATGCGAATTCGGAATCCCGATTGTTTGTTCCGATCTTCCCGACTTCAGGGTAATGGTCGAGGACGAGAGCATGGCGGTTCGCTTTTACGAGCCAGGCAATGCTGCTGATCTCGCGGAGCAACTGATCGCCATATTGCAATCGCCTGAGCTTGAATACGAGATGGCCGAGCAGAATTCCATGGCCGGTCGAGAAATGATGATCGGCAATGTCGTCAATAATTACGTTCGTTGGTTCAAACTTCAAAGGTGCAAACGCACACTGCGCAGAGCAGGATTGATAGAGCAGCTGTGGCCACCTGCGCAAATTGCAAGTCGAGCAGTTGACCGCAGAGACCTCGACCTTATGCGGCATTCCGTCGATGTTGGCGACCCATCAAGAGTACCGGAGTCACGGATCCTTACAAGGCGCAAAGTGTGAGACTAGGGGATAACTTCAAAGGGGCGCATCATGTCGTTGTCTTCATGCTCCAGCATGTGACAGTGAAATACATATCTGCCCGTATAACCTTCGAAGCGGACAAGTATTGTAAGTACGTCTCTGGGATTCACGATGGCAGTGTCTTTCCTGCCGGCCTCATTGGCTGCGGGTGGGCGCGGATTCCCGATGAGCTCGAGTTTACCGCTGCGAAAAGCCCCAATATCGAAACCTTGCCGGTGGCGAACCTGGAATTGCACCAGGTGCAAATGCATTGGATGAGAATCATCCGTGGCGTTGATAAATCGCCATGTTTCCACTGAGCCAAGTGTCACTTTCTCAGTTACCGGATCATCGTATCGTTTGCCCTCAATCAGCATTCTTACGGAGCGTCCCTGCGCATCCATTTCCTCTGACAGCACAAAGTCTCTGGTCACGACGGATTCCGCCGCATTCAATGGAGACAATGAAAGGGATGGCGTCAGGTTCACAGACTTGCTCTTGCGAGTGGGTGGCAGAACTACTCGAAACTGCATCAATTCGTATAACTGCTGATGATGCGCAGTTGCAAACTCCCATCCTGGGTAAGGCGCCGCAGCATCGTTCGACAGCGTTACGGTTTTCCCCGCGAGTTCAGAAAAATCGATGATCAGATCGGCTCGTTCCGCGGGTCCGAGCAGTACTTTGTTGAGTGCTACTGGCCCGGGCAGAAAACCGCCATCTGTCCCAATCTGGTGAAAGGTTACAAGGCCCGGTATGTCTGTAGGCCGCTTGGCCAGGTTGAAATAAAGGTTGAAAAAGCGCGAGTTCGCGCCGTTGAGTATTCGCAGCCTGTAAGGGCGCGGCTCAACATCGAGGTAAGGGTAGATCGCTCCGTTCACGACCGGAAGCTGACCGAAAAACTCCGATCCCCAAACCCCCGAAGCCAGCGGTTTCCCGTCGTCAAAGGTCGGCGCATAGACGAGCTGCCCACTTTCATCAAGCGTTCGATCCTGGACTAGGAGCGGGATCTCATAGTTACCCGCTGGCAGATCCATCGTGCGCTCTACTTCGTCACGGAGTAGATAGAACCCCGACAAGCCTGCATAGTTATTGAGCCGCGTAATGCCCGCCGCATGATCGTGATACCAGAGTGTTGCGGCCGGCTGATCATTATCGTAGGAGTAGTGTGCCGCACCTCCCGGCACGAACCACTTCTCGGGAAGCCCATCGCTCTCAGAGCGAGTGCGCGCGCCGTGCAGATGAGGTACTGTTCGTACTGCGGGCGATGGCGGCATTGCGCCGTGCAAGGTCTGATCGATCTCGAAAATATGCTGAGAGGGCAGATTATTCTGCCAGTGAACTTCAACGCGCCTGCCGCGAACTGCCTCAAATGTCGGACCGGGACACTGCGCCTCATAGCCCCATCGTCTCGTGGGAGGAAGCTGAGAATGCATGGGGCGACTGAATTCCAACATGCGCACGTTGTATTTTTCCACGCCATCGTGCACTTCAGAGGGTGTTAGTCTCTTTGGAATCGGAAGCGGATCAATATAGCGCTCGATCGTCGCGGGTGTGCGGTATTGTGTTTGCGGAGCCGATAGGTTCAAAACGTCACCGGCATACGCAGCGCGGGGAAGCAGCACTGCGGGCAAAGTCTGAATGCACCGCTTTAGAAAGTCACGCCTGCCTGGTGTGCCCATGCCGCCTCAAAAATGCCTGATTGTGTTGCGAACAAGCTGCGAAGAAAAGAAGTTCCGCGCACAAATAAAACACGACTGCCGATGTGGTCCATTATAGGGCCCAGTCTCGCGATTTTAGCCAAGCCGGTGCGAGTTGACAACAGCAACAACCCGCCCATTCAGGCGATGTTTACGGCTAATTCGGGACAAGCATGGAGGCCATAAAGCCGGTTCCGTTATAAGTCGCCGTTACCATCACATGATCTCCCAAATGGAGATTACGGCTCTGAGGAAAGAGCGCCGAGCTGAACGAAATCTTGTAGTTCCTATGATCGGTTGGATCAATCAGAACCAACACTCCGGAGTGGAAGTCGATAGAGGCTACGTTGCCGCTGAAAGCAAACGAGCTGCCCGGAACTGCGAGCACCGTGATCGCACTGGCGGCCGCCTGGCCAGGTCCACGTGAATGAAACTTGATTGATACAAGCGATCCTGGCGCAAGATCGACTGGCCCGGATGTGATGGATGTGAACTGGCTCTGACCTGCACGGGAAAACTGCGTGTTCGATAAAACGAAAACCTTTAAAGGGTCGCGCGACGCGCTGGCGTCGATCAATAGTGCGCCAGTGGCGGGGTTGTAGCTCACCACTCTGCCATCGTATTGACCCTCGGCGGGTTGCGACAAGATATGAATGCTGACCGCGAACACCTGGTCTCCATCCAGTGTGGTCTCCACCGAGGCATGCTCTTCAGGGCCAAGATCGCGCAGCCCGATCCTTGACCCGTCGCGGAACACCTTGGTGCGTTCGTCAAAAAATATTCGCATCGGACGTTGCCCGATCACATTCAGTTTGAACTCATCCCGGACCGGGTCCAGGTCCTTGATTGCGCCCCCGAAAATGGTTGTATGTCCGCGGGGCAGTCGAGGCATATCTCCCAAATCTGCAGATACAACATCTGGCTTAACAGCCGGCTGAAACGACGACTGGGAGTGAATTGCTGGCGCATGCGCAAGAAACAGGGTGCCTGCTGCAATTACAACGAGCATTTTGGACATTTGGGGAACTCCAACACTGATCATTCAATTATTTCGATGTCGCGAAAGGCGTTTCAGTAGCCTGCGGGGTTTACCGCGAGAGCAACACTACTTGGGAATGCGCATCTAAAAGTTCAGGGCGCATTTCAGGACATCGAGCACGATCGAGCTTAGGGAAGAACACCATGATCCGCAACAGAGCCTCAATGTTGATGCTCGCTGTTCTATCGATCGGAGCTGCTGCCCACGCGGGCTGGGCTCGAGATCGGGGTACGATCGCGATCGTCATTCCTTTGCACTCGAGGTTGAGCCTTGTTCAGCGGCTGAACAGGGATGGCGTTGATTTAGTGAATCAGCGCAAGTTCGACAAGGCAGAGGCCGTCTTTCTCAAGGCGTATCTTTACGATCCTGCCGACCCGTTCACGCTGAATAACCTGGGATACATTGCCGAGTTACAGGGACAACTGGACCGCGCGCACAAGTTTTACCAATTGGCTTCTGAGCAAGGCTGCAACGCAGTTATAGATCGCAGCAGCGCTAAGGAACTAAAAGGCAAACCGATGATGGCTGCCATCGATGGGCTTCAGGGCAGTCCAATGCGCGTCAATCATTTGAATGTTGAAGCCGTGCGGCTTCTTTCACAACATCGCAACGACGAGGCCATTCGAATGCTTAAGCAGGCCCTGGTCGCCGACCCGCAGAATCCATTCACGTTGAATAATCTCGGGGTTGCAAGTGAAGCCGTCGGAGACTATCAGGCCGCGCTCAATTACTACAACACAGTTGCCGGTCAGCAATCCTCTCAGGCAGTGATCATTACCAATGATCCTGCGTGGGGAGGGAAATCGGTAAGCGCCATGGCCGCGGCAAGCGCCCGGCGGTTGGGACGCCTGATAGCGAGCAGGAATCCCGACTACTCCGAGGCCGCGTGGTTTAACCGCCGCGGCGTCGCCGCTATGAACCAGAACGATTGGGCCGCTGCGAAGAAAGCTTTTCTTCAGGCCTATTCCGCTGATCCGTCCAGTGCATTTTCATTAAACAACCGTGGATATGTTGCGGAAATGGACGGAGACCTGGAGACAGCGCAATTCTACTATGAGAAAGCTGCTTCAGCCACGGACGCGAACGCTAAGGTTGGGTTGGCGACACAGCGAGTCGCTGAAGGCAGACGGCTCTTTACAGTCGCCGCGGATAGTGAAGGCAAGATAGATGGTGCATTGGATAAATACAGCGAGCAGCGCCACCTGCAAACGGCGCCAATCGAACTTACACCACGCGGTGGCGCATCTACTGACGAACCAACTCCAGCGCAAAGCAAACCATCGTCGCCAGATGTCCCGCAGAATCCTAATTAGAGTGTCGAATAAAGTACCGGCTTAAAGGATCGAATAAATCAATGACGAATAAAGATAAACAAATATCTATGCGTCGATCGATGGCCTGTCTCTCTCAGCTTTTGTTCGGCCCATCCGAGGAGCAGGGTAATGAGCTGAGAAAGTACCTGTTCGAATTGAGCAAGGGCGAGTTCAGCAATTTCGTTGAGCTGGCTCACTTGAATCACGTTGTGGTGCGCGCTTTGAGCGCTCTTCTCGATCACGAAGATCAAGCCAGCAGCAACAATGCTCGCGTCGAACTGGCGCGGCAAGCGCTCAATGCTGAACACGCGCGCATTCGCACCGCCACGCGTTTTCTTGAAGAAGTCTGCCAGTCTATCGAGGGGCACGGGCACAGCGTTATCGTCATCAAATCGCTCGATCATTGGCCCGATCTGGGCAGCGATCTGGATCTGTTTACAAATTCAAGCCCCAGGGAAATTTGCAACTTCATGACGGAGCACTTTCACGCAACGCTTGCTCCGCGCAGCTGGGGAGACAAGTTGGCCTGCAAGTGGAATTTCCTGATTCCCGGGTTGCCGGAGGCTATCGAGATACACATTGGCCGCCTCGGGCAGACCGGCGAGCAGGCGGCGATTGCATCTTCTCTGGTGGAGCGGTCAAGGCCCGTGCAGATTGATGGCCACGCATTTCGTGTCGCATCCATTGCCGATCGCATCATGATCTCGACCCTGCAGCGCATGTACCGGCATTTCTTTTTCAGGCTATGCGATGTGGTCGACAGCGCACAGATCATGGAGGCGGGTTTGGTCGATTACGAAGCACTCCGGCGCCAGGCTACGCAAGCTGGAATCTGGGAGGGCGTTGCGACTTACCTCAAAATCGTCTCCGATTACGTGAAGATTTACCGTGGAACCGGTCTGGAGCTTCCGCAGTTTGTAAAAGCTGCAGCCCGGTTTGGCGGTGAAAAAGTTTTCTACAGGGATAGTTTCTTGCGCGTCCCCATCATGCCGCAATCTGTTGAGCTTTACGGGACACAACTGGCAGGCGTACTGAAGATGGGTGAACTCGAAAATGGTGCACGGCTCAGCTTATTACCCTGGCTTGCCTCTGCGGCTCTGCTCGGGCAAAAACTTACCGGAAGCGATAAAGGGATCTGGTAGATCGAACCCTCGACGTCTCTTTTCAACACAAGCAATCAACTGAAGAAATCCGAGTCTTCGCAAACACAAACAGAAGGGGGGCGCCGGAAAGTTGAATAGGTCGGCGAAACAATATGGGCAATCCGGAATCAAACAATCCGAAGGCGATCTATCTGAGCGGCCAGTTGCCATACAACCTGGTGAGCGAGCCGCACAGCAACGAAATGTACAATCGCTCATCGCTTGCGGTCGACGCACAGGGAGCCGCCTCATTGAACTGGGGGCCTGTTGCGGTGCCGGCCGGCCTACGGCCGGCAGTGGCTGCCAATGAGCGCGAGGACCTCATCTGGTGGAAAGGCACGAGCCCACTCGAGTTTAAGCGCGATCCAACTTCCAGAGTCATCTCTTTCATCGTTCATATCGTCGCAATTACTTTCATCTTGTGGCTGGCAATGTCGCATCGCGCTGTGCTTCGCGTCGATAACACCACGGTGACGCCATTGAATTTCACGCTGTACGATCCTCCTCCTCCGCCCGTGATGCAGATCGCAAAAGTTCAGGGTGGTGGTGGCGGCGGCGGTGAGCATCGGTTGATTGAGCCCACCAGGGGGCATTTGCCGAAGATTGCAAGAGTTCAAATTCTCCCCCCGCAAATCGCGAGGCTCGAACAGCCAAAGCTTGCTGTTGAACCAACCATGCAGATCAAGATCCCCGATAATTCATCCGTCCCCAACCTTGGTGTGCCGCAGTCGCAGCAGGTTGTTCTGGCTTCGCAAGGCAGCGGCAGCGGTTCGGGATTTGATCGCGGCGCCGGCGGCGGCATTGGCATTGGGCATGGTCTCGGAGCCGGTGCCGGTAGCGGCGGCGGATACGGCGGCGGCGTGATGAGTGTCGGTGGCGGCGTGAGTGCGCCGGTGGTGACTCATTCGGTCATGCCGGAGTTTACCGAGAACGCCCGCAGCGCCAACCTTCAGGGCACGGTTTCCGTTCAGCTGATCGTGGACCCGCAGGGAAACCCGCAAAACGTTCATGTCGTTCGCCACCTCGGCATGGGACTGGACGATAAGGCCGTCGAGGCAGTGAGGCAATACAAGTTCCGTCCGGCAATGTACCAGGGGCACCCCGTAGCCGTGCAGATGATCATCGATGTGGATTTCCACCTCCATTGAGTTCCGCGTTGCACTCAAGACGCAAAAGCCGGGGCGATCTGCCTCGGCTTTCTTATTTGGTCCGAATCTCTCGCCGACGGCGTGACTTCCCGGCCGGACAGTACCTCCCCCCCCTCTCAAAATCAAGCTAAGTGGTTTGTTTTGAACGGCCTGTACCTTTGATCTCCGGCTGCAACCCGTTGAAAACAAATGACTTGCTGAGTAAGATCCTCATAAATAAGGACTTACGGCATGCATGCGGATTATTCACGCGGCGCCTGCCGCCGCAAGCTGCTCTTTCATTCAATTTGTTGCTGCTTGACTCAATTGAATGTAGCGCAAAGAGGGGTAATTGCATGCAAAGACGGCGGGGTTGGCGGTAGGCGGTTGCGTCTGAAGGATGTGCCGGTGGAAATCGGAAGGCGATGGCTTGGAAGTGCAAAGCTGTGTACGGCAGCCGCCGAAAGGCAGGAGACCGACCTCGTGACCTATTGATTCGCCTGAGCAGTATTGGAAGGTTTAGCCGGCTGGGCGAAATAGCCGCGGCGCGTTCTCACGCTCAATCTGCCATGATTGGGAGCCTGCGCCTCAACATGCACCGCTCGATAGCCTCCAAGACTCGCCGGTCTGCTGGAGTGATAGGCAACAATATATTGATTGCGGATGTCGTAAGCCACTTGCTCAGCAACAGCATTCAGATCCGCGAGAGAAGTTGGAAAGTACGCAACCCCTCCGGTTTCCTGCGACAACCGCTCCAGAGCATCCCTGGCCCGCTGCGACTCCGCCTGGTTGGCGTCGAACAGCAGCCCGATGGTGTAGACGACGGGCCCGCCAAGACTTGCCACGCGGCGAATTGCCTGCTCCAAAGTAAGCTCTGAAGCATTGTCTGCGCCGTCCGTAATAATCAGCAGGGCCTGCTTGCGTTCCTTTGCGTGCTGCGCCAGCTCCTGAGCAGAAGCTGCCACCGCGTCATAGAGAGCAGTTGTGCCCCTGGGGTCGTCGCGGTCCAATCCTCGATTCAACGCAACCAGGTCTGAAGTAAATCCCTGGTCAAGGTAAGCCTTGTCGGCGAAGTTCACAACAAACGCACTATCCCCCGGATTGGACGCTCTCAGCAGCTGCATGGTGGCAGAATTTACTGCGGCGCGCTTGTCGAGCATCGATCCCGAATCATCGACCAGGATCCCCATCGATACGGGAAGGTCCCTATGCTGGAGCGAGGTGACGGTTTGCTCAACGCCATCTTCCCAAACCTTGAAATAGCTCTGCCTGAGATCGTTGACCGTTTGTCCCTTCTCGTCGATCACCGAGCAGTTCAACAAAACCTCATCCACATCGGCATGCAACACATAAGTGCCGTCCTGCCGCTTTTCCAGCCCGTTACTCGCTCCTGCGTTATTGGCTCCCGGGGCGGGCTGCGATGCGGCGTCAGTGTGCGGAACAACCTCGGGATCGGGCGAGGGAATAGGATCGTGATCCATGTCCAGCCGCGGCTGAACTTCCGGCCGGGTCGGATCAGGAAGAGTCGGGGGCATGACGGATTGTGTTTGGGCTGCGGTGCTCGCCTGGGCTGCGGTCGCACTTTGAGCGAAAGACGGCATTCCATGCAATGAAAATAAAACCGCCGCCGATAAGGAGAGAATTCGCAGCTGAGGTGATTTTGGAAGCGAGGGCAAGCGCATAGTCATCCTTACAGAAGAACTCCAGTTGTTGGATGCGCAAAAGTTTTGGCGAGTGGCCGTGCCCGGACCGGCAAAATCTGTGCCAGTTTTGATGAGACAGGCTAGAAAGAAACAGGGCGGGATTTGCCGATGGGTGGCCTTTGTGGTCTCCCACCCATCGAGCAAAAAACGCTCGATGGATGGGGCACGGGTTCATCCCCGGCGGGTCGGCTTCGCCGGTGGGGACTGTTATGGAAAGAGCATGAAAATTGGGAAGCCCGGAAAATCTCAAGGCAAGGTATCTGGCTGCTCTACGTGGCGTAGACGCTAACGGAGCGGCACATTTCAAACCGAATAAGCTCGAATAACCTGCCAGATCCGCTGGGGCGGCGCAGACGCCGCCCCAGCGGTAAAGCCGTTACCCGCCTTCCGGATTCTAGTCCCCGGAATTTACCGGCTCGGGAACATCTTCGGCCATAGCATCCTCATAGGCTTGCTCGCCAAACTCGAAGCTATCGAGCCCCGTCTGCTCTTCAGACTGTGTCACCTTGACCGGCGTGAACAGGTCAATCACCTTCAACATGCCAAAAGTGAAGACAAACGCCCACACCGACGAGAATAGCGTCGCCGCCACCTGTTTGAAGAAGAATGCATGGTTGCCCTGCAGCAGGCCGTTCGCCCCGGCTGGATTGAAGGCCTTGTCCGCAAAGACTCCCAGCAAAATGATGCCCAGGAATCCGCCCACCCCGTGCACGCCCCAAACGTCGAGCGCGTCATCCCAATGCAGCTTGTTCTTCATTGCCACCGCGTAGTAGCAAACCACTCCCGAGACGATTCCGATAATGACCGCAGTGGTAGGCGACACGTAGCCGGCCGCCGGCGTAATGGTAGCCAGACCAGCCACCGCGCCTGTAAGCAAGCCCAGGAACGTCGGCTTCTTCTCGTTGAGCCAGGCCACAATCAGCCAGGTGACAGCGGCAAACGAAGCGGCCACATCGGTGTTCAAAAATGCCGTTGCTGTCACCGCATCCACGCGGAACTCGCTGCCTGAGTTGAAACCGTACCAACCGAACCAGAGCAACCCGGTGCCCAGCGCAACCAGCGGAACGCTGTGCGGTCCGCGGTCCAATACCCTCCGCCGGCCCACGTAGAGTACGCTTGCCAGCGCCGCCATGCCGGCAATGTTGTGCACCACGATTCCGCCCGCGAAATCGAGCACGCCCCACCTTTGCAAAAAGCCCCCGCCCCAGATCATGTGCACGAACGGGAAATACACAAATGTCAGCCACCCGGTGAGGAACAGCATGTAGGCTTTGAAAGTCACCCGGTTGGTGAACGCTCCGGAGATCAGCGCCGGTGTGATGATGGCGAACATCATCTGGTAAGCGACAAATACAAATAAAGGAATGGTGTCGTTGGCCGGCGACGGAGTGCTGAGCGAAATGTTGCGAAGAAACGCATAATGCAGATCGCCAATCACTCCGTGCCAGTCGCCGCTGAAGCACAGCGAGTAGCCGTAGGCGTACCAGATCACCGTGGTCCAGCCCATTGAAACAAAGCTCTGGATCATGATGGCCAGCACATTTTTGCGGCCCACCAGGCCGCCATAGAAGAAAGCCAGGCCGGGAGTCATCAGCATAACGAGGCTGGTGCACAACAACATGAAGCCGGTATTTCCTGTGTCAAGATGCAGCATTGAGAGAGTCCTTTCGCTACGCTGAATCAATACCTGCGTAGATTGGCCGGCAGGCTGGGACTGGAGGCGGACAATTCATCGCTCCCGCAAAGCCGTTCCCGGGCCGCTGGAGACTATTCCTCTTCAAAAGCACCGTGGTCTGTGTCCTGCCTCACACGTCGCCGGAGTTTGCCAACCCAGCCGGCCCAGGGCTAGTATTTCCATCTGGCACAATATTTCTGTTGAGGAAGACACCGTTCTCTGCCGCCCCGGCGCTGTAAGCTTTATTGCGCCAGACCCAGCGGTAGAAACGGCGCACCAACAACTTGCGCCTACCGGATTAATTCGAGGAAGAAGGAAAAAGCGATGAAACGAACTGCCGTCCTATTGCTTGCCGCAGGTTGCCTTGCGGCGGTTTCGCTCGGCTCCGTCTGGGCACAAACCAGTCCCGATTCACTCAAGAGCGGATTCAAGAATCCGCCTGAAAGTGCCAAGCCACGCGTCTGGTGGCACTGGATGAATGGGAACATCTCAAAGGACGGCATCAAGCTCGACGAGGAATGGATGCACAAGGTCGGCCTCGGCGGATTCCAGAACTTCGACGCCGCGCTCGACACGCCCCAGGTGGTAGACAAGCGCCTGGCGTACATGACGCCGGAATGGAAAGACGCCTTCAAGTATGCAATCACGCTTGGCGATCAGCTCGGCATGGAGATGGCGATTGCAGGCTCGCCGGGCTGGAGCGAAAGCGGCGGCCCCTGGGTACCTGCTTCGCATGGAATGAAGAAGTATGTCTGGAGCGAGACGCGCGTGGAGGGTGGAAAGCCATTCACCGGAACGCTGCCGCATCCGCCCACAGAGACCGGCAAATTCCAGGATCTTGACGTAAATGAGTTGTCGGGGACGAGTTACCCCAAAGGTCTCAAGTTCTACGCCGATTCGAAAGTGGTCGCCTACAAAATACCTTCGAGCGAAGTGGCGGCCGATGCGTTGCAGCCCGCCATCACATCGAGCGGCGGCGCCATCGATCCCGCGCTCTTGAGCGATGGCGATTTGGTAAAGACGGTGCTGTTGCCCAAGGCCCCTGAAGGCGAAAAGGCGTGGATTCAGTTTGAATATCCGCAGCCGCAGACCATTCGCTCAATCACCTACGTTGTGCACAATGAGTACCCGCCAAGTTGGGGAGACGCGGGCATTGGGAATGACGGCGAGTCATTGGAAGCCAGCGACGATGGGCAGAACTTCCACGTTGTTGCGTCCATTCCCCGTAGCGGCGCGCCCGAAAACACAATTGACATTTCACCGGCCACGGCGAAGTATTTCCGCGTAACTTTCAAGACGCTGCCGGCGCCTGCAAATGGCCGCGAGGAACACCGGTCGCCGGTAAAAAATGTGCGCATTGCAGAGCTCGTGCTGCATCCCGATGCGCGCGTGAATCATTTTGAGGCCAAGGCAGCTTTCGATATTGAGCCCGATCTCTACGGCTATGCCACCACACCGGTTGCGCCGAGCGACGCCATTCAAAAGTCCGACGTCATCGATCTCACTTCGAAGATGCATCCCGATGGCACGCTCGACTGGACTCCACCCGCAGGCGAGTGGGAAGTGATCCGGTTCGGATATTCGCTGATCGGAACCACCAACCATCCCGCCACTGCTGAAGCTACGGGTCTTGAAGTGGACAAGCTCAACCGCGCCGAAGTAAAAGACTACTTCGAAAAGTATCTCGACAGCTACAAGCAAACCATCGGCGCAGATCAGATGGGCAAGCGCGGCATCCGCTACGTGATCAACGACAGCTACGAAGCCGGCGCGCAAAACTGGACCGACAACATGATCGCCGATTTCACCAGGCTCCGCGGTTACGACCCAACGCCGTGGCTGCCGGTGCTGGCCGGCCGCGTTGTGGCCAGCTCCGAAGCGAGCGACCGGTTCCTTTGGGATTTTCGCAAGACGCTTTCAGACCTGATGGCCGAGGAGCACTACCACACTCTCGAAGAAGTGCTGCATGAGTGGGGCATGGGGCACTACGGTGAATCGCACGAAGGCGGACGCGCCCTCATCGCCGACGGCATGGAAGTGAAGAAGTGGAACGAAGTGCCCATGAGCGCCATGTGGACGCAGACGCCCGGCGTGAATCACGAGCAATACGACTACAACGCGGACGATCGCGAGTCAGCGTCGGTTGCGCACATCTACGGGCAAAATCTCGCCGCCGCCGAATCGATGACCGCCTATGCCGCGCCCTGGGCATGGTCTCCGGCGACTCTCAAACCTACTGCGGACCAGGAATTCATTAACGGCATTAACCGCTTCGTGATTCACGAGTCGGCACACCAGCCGCTGATCGGCAAGGCGCCCGGCTTGTCGCTTGGACCCTTCGGTCAATGGTTCAATCGCAATGAAACCTGGGCTCAACAGGCCACTCCCTGGATCAGCTACATTGCGCGCACCAGCTTCATGCTTCAGCAGGGACGCTTCGGCGCGGATCTGATCTACTTCTACGGCGAGGATTCAAACCTCACCGCAATCTTCAATGAAAAATCGCCCAACGTGCCCGCGGGTTACGGATTCGACTACGTCAACGCCGATGCCATTATCCATGCGCTGAGCGTTGCCAACGGCCGTATCGCCACGCCCGGCGGCATGAGCTATCGGCTGCTCGGGCTCGATCCATATAGCCAGCACATGTCACTGCCGGTGCTGCGCGCAATTCACAAGCTGGTGGAAGCGGGCGCTGTGGTTGCCGGCCCTAAGCCGGGTGACGATCCCAGCCTCGCCGACAATCAGGCGGAGTTCAACAAGCTCAACGATGAATTGTTCGGCGATGGAACAGGCACGCACAAGGTGGGCAAAGGCACCGTCTACGCCGGGCAGAATCTCGGCGACGTATTCGCTGCCATGAATGTGAAGCCCGACTTCGACTACACCAAGCCGGAAGCCGACACCCGCCTTGAATTTGTTCATCGCAAACTCGCGGGCGCCGATCTCTACTTTGTCGACAATCGCAGCGACAATCCGGCGGTCGTCGATGCCACCTTCCGCGTAGGCGGCAAGGCGCCCGAGCTTTGGCATGCAGAGGATGGAAGCTCGAGCCCCGCGACCTTCACCATCGCAGATGGACGCACCACCGTTCCTCTCAAACTCGAGCCGTGGGGCACGGTGTTCGTGGTCTTCCGCAAGCCAACCAGCCAAACCTCGTTTACCGCGCCCGAGAAGGCCGAGACGCAGATTGCCACCGTTGAAGGCCCGTGGACTGTCAGCTTCCAGACTGGCAGAGGCGCGCCGCCATCCATTACGCTCGACACGCTTTCTTCGTGGAGTGACAACCAGGACTCCGGCGTCAAGTACTTCTCCGGAGCGGGAACCTATACCAAGTCCATCGACGCCAGTCCCGACTGGTTCAAAAACGGCGCGCACGTCTGGATCGACCTGGGCGACGTGAAGAACCTTGCGGAGGTCACGGTGAACGGCAAGTCGCTGGGCATCGTGTGGCATGCGCCGTATCGCGTAGACGCCACTGCGGCCCTCAAACCCGGAGCCAACGAAGTAAAAATCATGGTGATCAACGCCTGGGTCAACCGGCTCATCGGAGACATGCAGCCGGACGCAACCACCAAGTACACCTTCACAACTTCAAAGCCATACGAGGCTAATTCGCCGCTGCAACTCTCCGGCCTGTTGGGGCCGGTGAATGTCTACTCGGTAACAACGAAGTAGCGGAGATTTCGAATCAGTTAAACTTTGGCTCTGAACCGGCCGGCTTGTGAGAATTGCGGGCTACGAGCGCTTCCGCAGACTCGAAGCCCGCACCACAATATGCGGAGTAATGAAATGCGGCTTGGGCGCCTGGCGCGACTTGCTCGCGGCCAGCCTGAGCGCAAGCGTTGCGGCGAGTTTGCCAATGCTCTCGCTTCCCTGGTCCACTGAGGTCAGAGGTACCCGCAGCAGATCGTCGTAGGGCACGTTCCCGCATCCAACCACCGCGATATCGTTTGGAATGCTGAGCCCGGCCTCTTCAATGGCTCGTATGGCGCCCAGCGCCGATGGGTCGTTGAAACAGAAGATCGCATCGGGACGAGTCTTCGCTCGCAGCAGTTCCATGGCGGCCGTATATCCGCCCTTTTCGCCGCGGTGATCTCCCGAACTGCCTAATGAGACCACCTGCTCCGGCAGCTTTTTGCCTTTGAACTCGGCCAGCGCCTTCCTGTAACCTTCCAACCGCCCACGTGCGGTACTCACCTCTGGTCCGCGAATATGCGCAATGCGTCTGCACCCCTGTTCAATCAGGTGCCGGGTGGCGATCAATCCCACTTCAACATCGTTCACCCCGATAAAATTCGCCTTCAGACCGTCGATTTCGCGGTCAAGCAGGATGTACGGCGTCTCCTGGCCTTCAAGGAACTTGAAGCCTTCAGGCGACGAGCGCGCCGAAGCAATCAGCAGCGCATCCACGCGCCGGGCAACCAGCTGCCTTATCTCCTGTTCCTCAACCTGGGGGTCCTCGTCAGAGGATGAGATCAGCAGGCAAAAGCCGCGGTTCCTGATTTCGGCTGAAATTGCCTTCGCAATCTGCGCAAAAAAAGGGTGCAGCAGGTCCGGCACCACCAGGCCAATCGACCAGCTTTGTCCCGTAATCAGTGACCGCGCGGCGAGGTTGGGCTGATAGTCCAACTCTTTCATCCGCTTCAGCACCCGCTTGCGCGTTGCCTCGCTGATATCCGGATGGTTTCTCAGCACCTTTGAGACAGTGACGACCGATAAACCGAGCTCGGTTGCTATGTCTTTCATTCGCACAGCCATGGCTTTCACCTCTCGATTGCTTAAGCTCGTCCGGGAAACTGCGGTCGGGGTTTCCTTCTGAATCGCTCTCTCAGTCTAGTCCATTATTTTCCTGCGGTTGCGGAGATCTCGGGACATCCGCTCATAATTGCTTGTCTGGCAATTGATTCAAGTGATATGGTTTAAGTTATCGATTACGGAGACCATATTTCATGCAATCTCTCTCACAAACTGCGGACCATCGGGCCGCAGGCGTGGACCCTGCAACCGTCCCCTTCCGGACGTTGAGTTCGGGCGCGCGAATGCCCGCAATTGGCCTTGGAACCTTCGGTTCCGACCACGTTTCGCACGAGGCGGTTGCCGAGGCAGTCTTGTATGCCGCCTCCGTCGGTTACCGGCATTTCGATTGCGCAAGGGTCTACGGCAACGAAGAGCAGATCGGCGCATCGTTTAAGAAACTCCTCGACAGTGGAATTCGCCGCGAAGACCTTTGGATCACCTCCAAGCTCTGGAACGACATGCACGCCGAGCAAGATGTGACCGCATCGTGCGAAAAGTCGCTGGCAGATTTGCAGGCCGGGTATCTCGATCTCTTTCTCGTCCACTGGCCGTTTCCCAACCATCATCCTCCTGGCTGCGATGTGAGCGCGCGCAACCCGCATGCGATTCCATACATTCATGAGAACTACATGCGTACGTGGCGCAAAATGGAGGAACTGGTCGACAGGGGACTGGTGCGGCACATCGGCACTTCGAACATGACCATCCCCAAAATGGAGCTGGTGCTACGCGACGCGCGCATCAAGCCGGTAGCAAATGAAATGGAACTGCATCCGCACTTCCAGCAGACGGAGTTTTTTGAATACCTGCAGGGGAAGGGAATTCAGCCCATCGGCTACTCGCCCATCGGCTCGCCCGGCCGGCCTGAACGTGACCGCACCCCTGAAGATACTTCGCCCACAGAAGACCCGGTGATTGTCGAAATCGCGCAGCGGATTGGCGTGCACCCGGCAGTGGTGTGCATCAAGTGGGCAGTGCAGCGCGGCCAGGTTCCTATCCCGTTCTCCGCCAATCCACGTAATATTCTGGGCAACCTGCTCGGCGTGGTCGGCGAACCGCTCAGCGCGGATGACATGAGCGCTATCGAGAAAGTTGACCGCAACTGCCGCCTGATCAAGGGACAGGTCTTCCTATGGAGAGACAATCAGTCGTGGGAAGATCTGTGGGACGTGAACGGTGTGATTACGCCGGCGTAAGCGGCGAAGTCCACGGTAGTGCGGCGCCAGGCCTATAACCAGAAATTGAAGCCGGCTTAAGAGAGCGGCGAGGAGCAACTGGAAATGCGCAACACCATGAAAGCGGCATTTCTTCCGGGCAACAGCACCGTTGACATGAGGGAAGTACCGGTTCCCGTGCCGGGTCACGGCGAAGTTCTTATCGAAGTTAAAGCCTCAACCATTTGCGGTTCCGATATTCGGGCCATTTATCACGAGCATCTCGGCAAAGGGCCTGAGGGCTACCAGGGCGTGATTGCCGGCCACGAACCAGCCGGCCTGATTATCGAGACGGGCCCCGGCTGCCGCCGCTTCAAGGCCGGCGACCGCGTGATTGTGTATCACATCTCGGGTTGCGGCGTGTGCAACGATTGCCGCCGCGGCTACATGATCTCGTGCACCAGCCCGGAGTTTCGCCGCGCCTATGGCTGGCAGCGCGATGGCGGAATGGCCCCCTATCTGCTCGCCGAAGAGAAAGACCTCATCCTGCTTCCCGGCTCTCTCACTTATCTTGACGGCGCGCAGGTGGCATGCGGCTTTGGCACCGTTTATGAGGCCCTCGAGAAAATTGGAATAAACGGCAACCACGCGGTGCTGATTACCGGCCTCGGCCCCGTTGGTCTTGCCGCCGGAGCCCTGTGCCGCAAGCTGGGAGCGGAGAAGATCATCGGCATCGATATTTCGCCGGAACGCCGCGAAATTGCCACGCGCCTGGGTCTTTGCGACACCGTGCTCGCCGCCGGCCAGGACAACGTGAGCCAGGTTCGCGAGCTTACCGGAGGCTTTGGTGTGGAGCGCGCCGTCGATTGCAGCGCCAACGCCGATGCTCGCGCCACGGCCATCCGCGCCACCCGCAAATGGGGAAAGATGGTGATGGTCGGCGAGGGCGGCACCGTGATCTTCAACCCTTCGCCCGACATCATTCACGATCAAAAAACGATCTATGGTTCCTGGGTTACGTCCACCTGGCTCATGGAGGAGCTGGTGGAGCGCCTCGTTCGCTGGAACCTGCACCCTGAAGATATTGTTACCGACCGCTTCTCTCTTGACCGGGCAGATGAGGCTTACAGTTTGATGGCCTCGGGTCGATGTGGTAAGGTCGCGGTTTGCCCCACTCCGGAGTAATCAATGCACACTGCGCCGCCCGATACCAGCTCGCCCCAGTCCTCGTCCGCACCGCTATTGCCGCAAACCGGCAGAGTTGCCTTCTTCCTTGTCACGGGATTGTTCTTTCTCTGGGCCATCCCCAACAACCTCAATGACATTCTTATCAAGCAGTTCATGAAGTCGTTCGAGATCAACCGCCTTGAGGCTGGTCTCGTGCAATCGGCGTTTTACTTCGGATACTTTCTGCTGGCCATTCCCGCGGCTCTCACCATGCGCCGCTATGGATACAAGCGCGGGCTTCTCATCGGTCTCGTGCTTTACGCGACCGGCACGTTTCTTTTTTATCCCGCCGCCATCGCGCGCAGCTATCCGCTGTTTCTATTTGCTCTCTTCGTCATCGCCAGCGGTCTCGGCTTTCTTGAAACCGGCTCCAATCCTCTCATCGCGCAACTCGGCAGCCCGGCCACGGCCGTTCGCCGTCTCAACTTTTCGCAGGCTTTCAATCCGCTCGGCTCCATTATTGGCGCTTTCATAGGCGCCAAATACATTTTGTCGGGAGTAGAGCCTGGGGCAGACCGGATTGCGAGCATGAAGGCCGCGGGCACCTACGACCTTTTTCTGCGCCAGGAAACCATGCGCGTGATTGTGCCCTACATGGTTCTCGGAGGTTTGGTGCTGTTGTGGGCCCTGTTTCTGTTCCGTGCCAAATTCCCGGCCATCGAAGGTGATTCCTCCGCGGTCGACGCGCACAAGTCCGGCGGGTACCGGAGACTTTTCCGCTACCCGCATTTTCTTTCGGCTGTCTTCGCGCAATTCTGCTATGTGGGCGCGCAAGTGGGCACCTGGAGCTACTTCATCCAGTACTGCCAGGACTACACGCACGTCCCTGAAAAACTCGCCGGTTATCTGCTTGTCGGCACGCTGGGTGCGTTCGCCATTGGCCGCTTCTCGTCGAGTTACGTGATGAAGCATTTCCATCCCGACAAAATGCTGGGCGTTTTTTCAATCGTCAACATCCTGCTCCTGCTCGTTGGAATACTTTGGACCGGATGGGTGGGCCTGATCGCCGTCCTGATGACCAGCTTCTTCATGTCCGTGATGTTCCCCACCATCTTCGCGCTGGGCATCAGAGATCTGGGCGAGCACACCAAGGAAGGCGCATCGCTGCTGGTAATGGCGATTATTGGCGGAGCGGTCTTTACTCCGCTCATGGGGTTTGCCTACCAGCTCACCAAGAGCATGGCCCTGAGCATGATCGTCCCGCTGGTTTGCTATGCGGTGGTCGCAGTATTTGCCTATTGGGGAACGCACCTGGCGCCCTTCGCAGAAGCGTTGCCGGCCACAGCTCAACGAGGTTCAAAGTGACCACTCGACTGGAAGGCGAAACGCAAACCTGGGAACAAAGGCTGCAGCAACTGCTGCCGCTGTTTGGCCATCGCAATTGGATCGTGGTCGCAGATTCCGCCTATCCGGCGCAGTCGAATCCCGGAATCGAAACCATCTTCACGGGTGAGGATCACCTTCGCCTGCTGGGCAAGGTTTTGTATGCAGTTGCCGCGCAACCTCACGTTCGCGCCAATGTTTATATCGACGCCGAACTAATGCACGTGCCGGAGAAGGATGCTCCAGGCGTGACGGAACTTCGTGGCGAGATCGAAAGCCTTGTCGGCCAAAAGGCTCGCTCGCTCGATCACGAGCAGATTATCGCCAGGCTCGATGAAAGCGCCAAACTTTTCAACATCGTGATTTTGAAATCGACACTCGCAATTCCGTACACTTCGGTTTTTCTGCAACTGGATTGTGGTTATTGGAACCAGGATGCAGAAGAACGCCTGAGAAATGCCATCGCAAATAAACCCGCCGCAACGTCAGGCAGCTGACCGCGGCGCCGCAAGGTTAGCGGCCGGCAACCAGCAAAATGGAGAAATGAAGCATGCAAAGAAGAGAGTTCTGCAAACTGATCGCGGCCGCTGCCGCGGCTAACGCCGCTTCAATGAAGGGTCAAACAGGTTCGGGCACACCCGCCGGCTTCAACAAGCTGGGTCAAACTTACCAGCAGTTCTGCGCCACTCCCGAGAAAGACCGCATTTTTTATTCGTTGGTGAACGGCAAGATTGTTGAAACCAAACTGAACGATGCCGACTGGGCTCCAACCGAATGGGGCGATCCGCCAGAGCTGCCCGGCGGCTCGTGGGATGGCGTTCCCATGCAGGCCCCCATCGATGGCCTCAACGGCGATGGCCCGTATCAGGGCAACTGGGATTCACTGCTCAATTACGACGCGCCCGAGTGGTATCGCGACGCCAAGTTCGGCATCTGGGCGCACTGGAGCCCGCAATGCGTGCCCGAGTTCGGCGACTGGTACGCGCGCGCCATGTATCAGGAGGGCTCTCCCGATAACAAGAATCAGCTGTCGCACTATGGGCACCCCTCTGAGTTTGGCTACAAGGACCTGACCGCGCAGTGGACGCTGCTCAACTGGGAGCCTGAAGAGCTGATCCAGCGCTACAAGGCAGCGGGCGCGCGGTTGTTTATCTCGCTGGCCAATCATCATGACGGGTTCGATGCGTGGGATTCGAAACATCAGCCGTGGAACGCCAAGAGCCATGGGCCGCATCGCGACGTGGTTGGCGAGTGGGCTGCCGCGGCGCGCCGCAATGGGCTGCGCTTCGGAGTGACCGTGCACCAGGCGCGCAACTGGTGGTGGTTCCAAACCTCGCACGGCGCAGACAAGTTGGGACCATTGGCCGGAGTGCCCTACGACGGCCGCATGACAATGGGTGACGGCAAGAACCAGTGGTGGGACGGGCTCGATCCGCAAATGCTCTACGGCGCAAAGCATCCCAAAGACGCACTGCCCGATGCATCGTATGTGAAATTCTTCTACGACCGCACCCGCGACCTGATCGATCAGCACGATCCCGACCTGCTCTACTTTGACAACTCGCTGCTGCCGCTGGGCTGGGGCGGCATGAACGTGGGCGCCTACTATTACAATCACAACCTCAAGACGCGCGGCAAAATGGAAGCCGTGCTCAACATCAAAATGGTGCCCGACAAGCTGGCCAAGGCAGTTGTGGCCGACTACGAACGCGGCCTCACCAGCGGCATCATGCCCTACGCGTGGCAGTCTGAAACCTGCATCGGCGAGTGGCACTACCAGCGCCGTCTGTACGATATCCCCGGCCAATACGGCGGCTATCTGCCGCCCCGCGACGTCATCCACTGGCTGGTTGACACGGTGAGCAAGAACGGCACGTTCATTCTCAATGTGCCGGGCATGCCCGACGGGACCATCGACAGCAAGGAAATCGCGGTGGTGGAAGAGATCGGCGCGTGGCTCAAAATCAACGGCGAAGCCATCTTTGAAACGCGGCCGTGGACCATCTCCGGCGAAGGTCCGAACCAGGTGAAAAGCGGATCGTTCCAGGGCGAAAGCATCAGCGCCCTCGGCGAAAAAGACATTCGCTTCACGCGCAACAAGGCCAACAACGTGATCTACGCAATCTTTCTGGGGTGGCCGTCCGGCTCGGCGCAGATTGCGTCTCTCGGCCTGGGGAGCAAGACCAGTCCGGGCAAGATTCTGAACGTGACCGTGCTGGGCAGCGATGCAAAAATCAAGTGGACTCAGGATGCAGATGCGCTGAAGTTCGAACTGCCCCGCCAGTCGTGGCAGGCAAACGACTACGGCGCGGCGGTCAGGATAGCGCTGAGCTGATCCGGCGAAGCCTGATTTCTCTGATAACTAACTACGCCAGCTTGCGGCGATCGAAGCTCTCGCGCAGCGCATAGAAACAATCCGTCGGCTTGAAGTCCGCGTCAAAAGGCAATGGACGCTGCTGCCGGTTGGGTTGTTTCTTGCGATGCGAGCCAATGCCGTTGAGCCAGGTAAAGCGGTCGCTCAAATCCCACGTCAGCACCAGCTTTACCGCCGGGTTCGGCAGCGCCGCCGAAAGAAACTCGGTGTAGGTTTTGGCAACAATCGCATCGCGTTCGGCCACGTCGTTTGAGGCAGTGTCGTCGTCGTTCACGTCGAGTTCGGTTAAGTAGACCTCGAGCCCCATCTGGTGCAAAGCCTCAATATAATCGCTCACTCCCTGGCCATACTTCAGGCCTGCACTCAAATGGCTTTGCACGCCCACTGCATCGATGGGCACGCCGCGGCTCTTCATCCCC
>JBEKCW010000027.1:0-22118 GCA_050014675.1 Occallatibacter sp.
CTGTTGATACAGCTCGGGCGTCATGGTGTTGAGTTGTTCAATGGCCGCGGCGTAGGACATGGAAGCTTAAGTATAAAATCCGCGACTGGCCCGGTTCGGTGATCGCTGATTCCCGGCAATGTTTGTTGGATTCTCGCCCCGCGGCCTGATTGTCGTACGCGGGCGTTCTTTCGAGCTGAATTTGCGTGATTGAGGGTATTCTCCGGATTGGCGCCCTCGTTACACTTTCAGCTTGCGAAGGTAGGGAACGCTGCTCTGCATCAAATCCCAGTCCATTTCAACGAAGTAGTTCTTGATGCCCCCGGCTTTGGCCGCAACGAAGAGGTTCTTCCAGTCGATGGTGCCCGTTCCGATGGGAACCGCCTTTCTCTGCGCCGACCAGTCGGAGAGATGAAGAGAGATAAACCGGCCTGGATATTTGGCGAGGATGGCGACGGGGTCGTATTGGGGAGGGATGGCGTCCTGGAACTGCATTTTGATCAGCTCGGGATCGAACCTCTTCATCAACTCGTCGTAAACAAGCACGCCGTCGATTTCTCTGAACTCGAAGTGATGATTGTGATAGCCAAGCTGCAGTCCGGCTTTCTTGACCTTTGCGCCGATCTCGTTCATTTGATCGAATGCTTTCAACCAGGACGACATGGGCGCGTTGTCGGGAACCTCCAACGTGGCGCAGATCATTTGGTGCAGGCCGAGTTCCCTGGCAAACGCGATCCGGTCGTCCAACTGCTCCTTGAGCTCAGTGAACCTGAAGTGGCTGCTTATGCAACCCAGGCCGGCGTTCCTGATCATGGCGCGGATCCTGGCCGGCTTGATGTTCACCAGCGGACCAAAGCCATCCCGCGCAAAACTGGTTGGCGAGCAAAGCTCGATCATCTTGAATCCGCCGCCAGCGATCTGATTTAGGGTGCCCTCGAAATCCTTTGCGATTGACGCGCGAAGGGGATATGTCTGGCACCCGATGGGCAATCCCAACGGGTTCGCCTCAAGCTCGACGGCCGATGCCGCGAGGCACATGGCACTGCCATAAAGAAACTGCCTTCTTGAAATTGTCTGCACGTCAATTCACCTCTTAAACAGATTGGGGATCCCAACCCTTGCGGTATTCGCGGGACAAATACTTGTTGGCGTCCGCTACGTTGGTGATTTTCCGGGACTCGGCGTCGTACAGCAATTTCTTGCCCGTGCGCAGGGCTACGGCATACAGGTTGACTGCCTCCGTAATGGGCCACGCGTTCAGAAAGCTCGACGGCGATTGCGGTCCGCCCCGTACGGCGGCCATCCACTGGCGCACGCCTGGCGAGGCACCTCCCTGTTGGTCTTGCTGCTTCACAGGCGCCGCAGCCGGATGCTTGCGCATCCTTCTTTCGGGAATCAGTTGCGGGTTCTCAACAAGAAAGCCCGCCAGTATCTTCCCCTTGCTGCCAACGAACATCATGCCCTCGATCGGGAGTTCCTTGTTATCGACTTCGAGCTCGGGCGGAGTTGGTGGCCGCATGCCGCCGTCATACCAGATCAGGTCCACCGCCGGCCTCTTTCCGCTGGCCGGATACTTGAAGCGGACGGAACAGGCCGTGGGAAAGGAGAAGTCATTGTTCACTTTGAACGCGACGCCGTCGTTTAAGCCACAAGTGTGACTGAGCATGGGCTCGACACTGGTGGGCGAGGCCAGCTCCAGAGCATTGAAGACCGTCCACAGACTGTAGTGGCCCATGTCTGCCATGGAGCCGCCTCCGAAGTCATACCATCCGCGAAAAACCATGTGCGTGTAGTCTGACGAATAAGCGCGGTCGGCTTCAGGACCCAGCCACAAATCCCAATCGAAGCCATCGGGAACTGGAGGCTTACCGGTGGGGAGATTGGTGTACTGCGGCCACACGGGACGGTTCGTCCAATTATGGATTTCACGCAGATTGCCGATGGCGCCTCCATTGATCCAGGCCATCACCTGGTCCATCGATCCGTTGGCGTCCCAGGGCATAAAGTGCGTGGCAACAGCTTTTTCACGAGCGGTGTTGATCACCAGCCGGGCTTCTTCCAATCGATTCGCGATGGGTTTGTGCATGATCACGTGCTTGCCCCGCTTCATGCAGGCGATGCTGATAACGCCGTGCAGATGGTCCGGGGTCATGATTTTGACGGCATCTACGTCCTTTTCCTGGTCGAGCAGTTCGCGGAAGTCGGCATAGGAAGAGCAGCCCTTGAATGTGTCGCCTGAGCGTTGGGTCGAATAGTAGGTCTCGACAAAGTTTTTGGCCACATCGCGGCCTCCCGGAATAGTCCCCTCGGTTCCCGCTCTCCAGTCAGGTTTGCCGAGGGCGTTTCGCATGTCATTGAGAAGTCCGTCCCTGCCCCAATCCCGGTATCCGATTGCGTGCTTCGAGGGGTCACAAACTGAAACGATCTGTATCTCCGGGATGGCGATCAGTTTCGTCATCTCGCGGAGACCCTCAGTGCCGGTGCCGATGTGAGCAAGGGTGATTTTGTCGCTGGGCGCGACCACCCCGCTTCCACCTAACACATGTCTTGGAATAATGGTGAAACAAGCGGACGCTGCTGCGGTTTCAAGAAACGTGCGGCGATTCATCGTAGTTTGTCATCTTTCTGTCTCGCATCGGATTGGATCTGCGAAGGCTTTAAGCAGCCGCCCTCAATGAGTGGACTGCGAATACTCTCTCGGAGGCCGCAAAAATGGGCGCGGCGGCATTCCGCCCTTGCGTTGCAACCGATGCAAGCTCGCGCAAATCGTGAGATTTACGGCGGGATTTTTAGGGTCCAAATCCTGCGGACCAAGAATACAGCCCTGATCGGCCCTGAGCGCAACTGCCAACCGGAATTTTCGCGACGCATCCGGTCAGTCAATCTGTGCGCTCTAATTTGCCGACGGTGTTTCGGCGTGGTCAATTACCAGTGCCTGCACGTTGCCGCGCGTGGCTACCAGCTCGAGGCCGAGCTGATCCTTGATGGCCGTGAAAAACGGGGGAGCCTGGGCATCTTGCGGCGCAACAGGCACCTCGCCGCCGAATTGCGTTTCATCTGGCGCCCAGTCCAGATCGAAGTCATATCTTCCGGTCAGGTCCGTGCTGTCGACCACTGGACGGTCGAGCAGAGCGCGCTGCAGTAATGACGCAAAATCGCCCATAGTCGCATTGCGCGCGGGCAGGTGGATGCGTTGCGGGTAAACGGTGGAAATCAACTGCGCAGGATCGCCCGGCGCCGCCGCGCTCTGCTTCAGCTTCGAGCCGGTCTTGCTCACTTCAAGGCGATAAATAGAGAATTCCTTCGCCTCCCGATGAAAGCTCAGCTTGAAGCGCGCAGCCAGCAGCGTGCGCAACATGGCCATCTGCTCGTCATGGGTCGGCCGCGCCGCGCCGGGCGTAAGCGCCAGAATGTCGTAGTGGTCTGCGTCCGCCCACTCCGGCCCTCCCATAATCTCTTTAGGGCTCAGGTTATAGGCAGCGGCAATCATCAGCTTCAACGTGTAGAACTTGGCCACAAAGCGGTTGGTGCCCTGCATGGTGATGTACCGGCCCGGCTGGTCCAGAGCAGCGAGCTTGATTGTGGCCACTTCAAACGACTGGGCGGCGTCTTGTTTGTCCGGCGGCGCCTGCGCAAACAGCGAGGACAGACAAAGCACCAACCCTAATGCAAAAGCTGCTCTGACCACTCGAACCTCCAATACCCGCTTACTGATTTCAGAAATATTTCTGCACTCTTTTGGGCGCCGATTCAGCCCACGCCTGGCACCACTATTTACGCACGGAACCCGCACTCCACGCACCGAAAACGATCTTCGCTATGTCTTCGTTAGAGATCCTCAACTGTGAATTCCCCACCCACTCCAACTCTCTCGCACCAATACTCTTTGACCCCCGATTCACACAATCCTCTGCATATCCACATCATGTTTTGCAACGCCTGTGGGAGTGGTGGGAAACCAAGGCCGCTAATCACCCTCTACCGCCCACTTTTACAATTCTCCTCATTTCCTCAGGCGTGATTTAGAAAACTCTCATGTGCATCATCCACCATGCACTCAGGTACTTTGCACGAAATCCTACTTTTCCTTCTGACCTACGGGTACTGCTTAGTTTTATCTAATCTCTTAAACACGAAATACACACCCGTCGCGCATCCACCGTCCCCACCCAAAGCGGCGGCAGTGCTGCGGCCCATGCTTTCCCTTTCCGCCTGAAATCCCGCGCACATGGCCTGCTCGCGGGGCACAGCCCCGAAATCCAGAGTTGTTTCCCGGTTTTCCACGTTCAGGCAAACAAAAACCTGACTACAATCAAGACGAAGAAAAGACAGCCGTTTTCCGCAAGCCGCACGGTGTTGTAGAGTTGTGGCGAGACCGCATTACGGCTTCTGGAGCAGAGTTGGGCCTATGCCGACGATTGAAACTGATCTTGAGAAGCCGGTTGCGCAGGGGGCAGCGATGGAGATTACCGTAAGCCGCCAGGATCTGGTGAAGGAACTCACGGCTACGCAGAGCGTGGTGGAACGCAAGACGACGATCCCGATTCTCTCCAATTTTCTGATCGAAGCCGATGGCGACCAGTTGAACATCACGGCCACGGATCTCGACCAGGCGATCCGCACCAGCGCTCCTGTAAAAGTCAAAAAGCCCGGCTCCTGCACGATCCCCGCCCGCAAACTCTACGACTACATCAAGCTGCTGCCCGACGGCGAAATCTCAATCAAGCTGCTTGAGAACCACTGGGTGCAGATTCGCAGCGGCCGCTCCAACACCAAAATCGTCGGCATGGCACGCGCCAATTATCCCCAGGTGCCCGAGTTTCCGTCGATTGCCGCCACCAGCATTCCGGTGCTTACGCTCAAGACGCTCATCGCGCGCACCATCTTCGCCATCTCCAACGAGGAATCGCGTTACACGCTCAATGGCGCCCTGCTCATCCTCAAAGCCGAGTCGCTGGCCATGGTGGCCACCGACGGGCACCGACTGTCATTGGTCGAAAAACCAAATGAGGCGCTTGAAGGAATCAGCGGCGAAAAACGCGTGCTGATTCCACGCAAGGCTCTGCAGGAATTGCAGGGGCTGCTCTCGAACACCGAAGCCGAGAAGATCGACTTCGCCGACGACGAGCACACGCTCTTCTTCAGGGTCGGCCACCGCACGCTCTCGACCCGCAAGCTCTCAGGCCAGTTCCCCAACTTTGAGGCCGTAATGCCGCGCGACAACACCAAGTTCGCGGTGGTCCGCTCCACTGAGCTTTCTGCCGCAATTCAGCGCGTGGCGCAGTTTGCCGATGAGCGGTCGGGCGCCATTCGCCTGCGGCTCGACAGCAACGAGCTCAAAATCAGCGCCAACTCGGCCGAAGCCGGCGAGTCAGAAGACACCATCGACACGCCCTACTCGTCCGATCCGATCATGGTCGGCTTCAACTCGATATACATTCTCGACTTCCTCAAGGCGCTCAACAACGAGGGCGAGGTGCGGCTCGAGTTCAAGGACTCACAGTCTGCCGGCCAGATGCGCCCCGAGGACCCCGAAGCCGAGTACAAGTACCGCTATGTCCTGATGCCTATGCGGATCTGAGTACCAATCCAGGTGCAACCAAAGTTGCTCCTGGCGACCGTCGCAGGCTGCGGTCCCCTTTCCGACAGAACTCTATCGGCCACATTTGGGGGTTTTTACCGTGGTTCCAGGGCCAGGATTTCGGGCCTGGGTAGATGAAAACTTAGACCTATCTATGTTATTTTCTTCTTTACACGGTGTTACCGGAATCGCATACTCTTTCTAATCCGGACATTTCGCTGGAGATCCGGACCGCTGGGTGGGGCAATCTCTGACGGGGTTTTTGTCTTCTTCCTTTGTTCGCCTGAGCAGAACGGACACGGCAAGATGAGCACGTGGGGACGCGGATTACTTTTGGGGCACGCTTAAAATTCAAACTCCGCCCCCGGCGTAAAACCGTCTGGACAGACGCTTTGCCTTACGGTCTGTGCTGTTAACAACAAGCAAATCACGATACATGATCCAGAGAAGACGCATCGGCTTTCTTTTCCGGACAGGGCTTCTGATTTTCGATTGGCCGATTAGCTTTATTTCATTGGAGGCAAACCATGCGAAGTCTGACAACGAGAATACTGAGTTCAAAAAAGTCCCTGGCTGTGCTGATTGTGCTGTTTCTTGCGGTGTCCCTGGGTCAGGCGCAGCAGTACGCATCCGTCACCGGGGTGGTCACTGACTCCTCGGGCGCAGTTATTCCGGGCGTTAAAGTCACGCTGGTAAATACTCTCACCGGGGCCACGGAGACCACCGTCACCAACGCCATAGGATCCTATTCGTTCAACGAGATCAATCCGGGGCCCGGATACAAAGTGGAATTTGTGCACGATGGCTTTAACCCCACCGCGGTCACCGGAATGTACCTCAACGTCGATACCACGCGTACGCAGAACGTTAAGATGAGCGTGGGCTCCGCGGCGCAGACGGTGGAAGTGTCGGCATCGGCGCAAACCGTGACGCTGGATACGACCGACGCGACTGTGGGCAACAACTATCAAGTTCAGTATCTGAACGACCTGCCCATTGAAGACAGGAGTAATCCGGGGGCGCTGTTCACCATGCAGCCGGGCGTAACGCTGGATGGATCGGTGACCGGCGCACGTGTGGACCAAAGCAACGTGACGCTTGATGGCGTGGACGTGAACGACAATATGACCGGCTGCTTCGGCTGCATCGTCGCCAACGCTCCGGTGGACTCTGTGCAGGAGTTTCGCGCTGTCACAGCCGGTCCGCTTTCGAGCGGCGGTGAGGGCGGCGGCGGCCAATACGAGCTGGTTACCAAGAGCGGCACCAATCACTTCCACGGCGACGCGGTTGAATACCACCGCGACACCGACACTGAAGCCAACGACTGGTTCAACAACAACTCCGGTGTGCCGCGGCCTCCACTTATCCGCAACCAATTTGGCGCAGCCCTGGGCGGGCCGATCTGGAAGAACAAGGCTTTCTTCTTCTTCGATTGGAACAGCCGTCGCGACACGCTCTCCAGTCTCGTGGACCGGACGGTTCCCCTGGACAGCTACAGCGGGGGCAGCGTTTCATACATCAACTCTTCCGGTAGCATCGAAACGCTGACCCCGGCGCAGGTTGCGAGCTACGATCCCCAAGGTATTGGCTATAGCCAGAATATTCAAGCTGTCTACGCCAAGCGCTATCCTCACGCCAACGATTTTTCAGGAGATGCCGGAGATCTGATCAACACAGCCGGTTTTCGTTTCAATGCGCCGTTTCCGTTTGTCGAGAACGACTATACGCAGAGAGTCGATTACACCATCAACGACAAGATGAAGGTATTCGGGCGCGGCACGTTTACCCGGACCACGGGAACGGAGAGCGCAATCCAATTCCCCGGCGACCCGCTGACTCATCCCTATCTGGATCAGAGTTATACCTGGGTTGCGGGACACACCTGGACCATCGGCGAAAACAAGGTAAACCAGGCCGAATACGGCGAAGCATTCGAGAGCTATAACTGGCCAGACACTTACAACCCAACCGGGATCACGCAATGGCAAGACTGGGGCGGGAACGGCACGGGAGGGTCAATCATGACGCCTCCGTATTCAGGCGCCAGCAATGCCCAGGGCCGGAGTTTTCCCGTTCCCTTCGTGAAAGACGACTTCAGCTGGGACAAGGGCAAGCATGGCCTCACGTTTGGCGGGACGTTCAAGTGGGAAACCCCTGACGGGTACGACATTCTCGACTACAACGGCCCCGGGATTGGCCTGGGCGGAAATATCTACAGCCTCAGCACTTCGGGCGTCAATCCGCTGCGGCCTTCCGACCTTAACAGCAGTTCGCAGGATACTTCGTTCTACGACCAGGCATTTACGCTTGCCCTGGGCCGTCTGGCATCCTCCGGCGCAACGTTCAACTACGGTTCCACGGGCAGTATTCTGCCCCAGGCCACGGGGTCAGTTGCCAAAGACCGCTATTACGAGACAGAGATCTACGCCGGCGACACCTGGAAGCTGACTCCTGAGTTGACCATCAGCTACGGACTTCGCTGGCAGAATTACACCGTGCCGTACGACACACAAGGCATTGAGTCCGTGCCGAACATGAACTTCCAGCAGTTTTTCGGAGCGCGCCAGACGCAGAGCGCGGCGGGCGCATTCGGCAACACGGCAGTCCCGTTTGTTTCGTATGTGCTGGGCGGAAAGGTCAACCATGGTCCCGGCTACTTCGATCCGGTGAACCACAACTTTGCGCCGCGTCTTGCCTTTGCGTACAGCCCCAAATTCGACAGGAAGAGTGTGTTCAGCGGCGGCGCGGGAATTATCTACGATCACACCGTAGTTAACTCTGTGCTGTACCAGGCGGAGCAGTACTCCTACCTGTTTGAATCGAGCGCGAACACCCCCTATGGGACTCCGGGCGACCCGGTGGCCTCGTTGATGAACGATCCCAGATTCGGCGGGCTGAGCAGTCCCCCTCCGCCGCCTTCCGCGCCAGGAGCAATTTCAGCTCCCTTTACTCCTTTTGTAAGCGGCTCGGGAGCGAGCGCGGTTCCGTATGGCCTGATCAATGGACAGGCATTCAACGAAGGCATCGACAACCACCTGAAGACGCCGTACTCAATCCAGTTCGACGCAGGCTTCCAGCACGAGTTTCCGCAGGGTTACATTCTGAAATTGGACTATGTGGGACGCGAGGGCAGGCGGCTGCTGGGCCAGGCGGACGCTAACCAGCTGATCGATTTTCCAGATTCCATTGGAAACTCGGGACAGATGATGGGCACTGCCTTTGCGAACATGGAGACATCGGTGCGGTCGGGCGCGACGGGATCTGCCATCACGCCACAGCCGTGGTTTGAGGACATGATGCCGTCCGGAATCGGAGTCGATTACGGCTTTGCCAGTAATACCGATCTTGTGGCCGAGGGATTTGCACCTCTCCCCTATCGCGGCGATTTCGCGGATACAGTTCAGGCACTCGCGGCTTATGGGCTCATTCCGCCGAATGTCGGCATGGGGTCGCAGTACTCTGAGTTCACCTATTACACCAACAAGGGATTCTCGAGCTATAACGGCATGCTGGTGACCTTGCACAAGAACGCCGGCTATGGGCTTGTATTCGACCTGAATTACACCTGGTCGCACTCCATTGACAACACGTCGTTAATCGCCAACCAGATTGCATTCGGCGGGTACGGGTTTATTTGCGATGTGGTGAGACCGCGCGAGTGCCGTGGCAACTCCGATTTCGACGTAGCCAACTACTTTAACGGCAACTTTATATATGAATTGCCGTTCGGCCATGGGAAAGCCATTGCCGCGACAGCGCCGCTGTGGGTCAACGAGATTATCGGCGGCTGGTCGCTCAGCGGACTTCCCAGCTGGCACACCGGCAACGCGTATCAGGCGTTTGCCAATGCGTTTGTAGCCGGGTACGCGAACGATGCTCCCGCAATCCTGACTGAGCCGGCGGGAATATTGAAAGCGCACGTCAACGGAGGTGAGGGCCAGCGGGTAAACGCCTACTCCAACCCGACCGCAGCTCTTGCCGCCTTCCATGGCCCGGTTGGCTTCCAGATTGGCTCGCGCAACAACCTGCGTGGGCCAGGTTGGTTCAACATCGATATGGGCGCGGGCAAAAACTTCCCGATTTATGAGGACAAGGTGACCCTGAAATTCCGCGCCGATGCCTTTAACGCGACCAACCACCCGAGCTTCAGCACACCTTGCAACGACATCACCGAGGCTAGTTGCTACCCATTTGGTAACATCACCAGCACCGTTAGTGGCGCCCGTGTTCTTCAGGGTGCGTTGCGACTGGAGTTCTGAGGTTCGTCAAACCCGCAGCATCTACAAAGCAAAAGCCCCGGTTCATCGACCGGGGCTTTTGCTTTGCAATCCAGACGTCTCAAGACCTGCGTTCAGCAGCTTGATGCGGCGGCTCGATCCTTTTCAGAGGGCTGCATGAAATCCAGCGCCCTGATCAGGTAGGCCTTCAGCTCTTTGCGGTGGACCACGGCGTCGAGAAATCCTTTTTCAAGCAGGAACTCGGCACGCTGAAATCCTTCAGGCAGTTTCTGGCGGATGGTCTGCTCGATGACGCGCGGGCCGGCAAAGCCAATCAATGCGCCTGGCTCGGCGATGTTGAGATCGCCCAGCATGGCGAAGCTTGCCGTTACGCCGCCCGTGGTTGGGTCGGTGAGCACGCAGACGTAGGGCACTTTTGCGTCGTCAAGCAGCGCCAGCCCTGATGAGATCTTGGCCATCTGCATCAGGCTCACAATGCCTTCCTGCATGCGCGCGCCGCCCGACACTGCAACAATGATCAGCGGCTTGCGGCTCTCTCTCGCACGATCCACGGCGCGAGCAATCGTCTCGCCGACAACCGCGCCCATTGAGCCGCCCGCAAACGCATATTCCATGGCGCACAACACCACCGGATGAGGGCCGATGTGGCCCACAGCGCTGAGGATTGCGTCGTTGAGCCCGGTCTGCTGCTGCGCCGCGCGCAAACGCTGCTTGTAAGGCTTCACATCGGTGAAATTCAAAGGATCGGTCGACTTGAGCCCGGTGTCGACCAGTTCGTAACCAGGCTCGAGCAGCTGATCGACGCGCCCCCGGGCGCTCAGCTTGAAGTGGTGCTGGCACTTGGGGCAAACATTCAGATTGGCCTCAAAGTCGGCCTTCCAGATGGTGGCGCGGCAGCCGGGACACTTGATCCACAGCCCTTCGGTGCGCACGTTCTTCGTCCCACCCTCCCCGTTACTGCCAGGTCCGGGTTCGGACTCAAACTCGCCGTTTTCGCGCTTGAACCACGACATACCGAACCCAATTGTAAATGCCGGACGCCTTGTCCCGTTGGGAGCGGCCATTTGAAACCGCCTCAGGGCGCAAAGAAGTGGCTATGGAGTTTCCCGACTGTTTCGCTATAAGGGAAGAATGCCCAGCCGAGCCGGCGATGCTTTGGGGCTCTCTTTTAGAGGATGGTTCGATGATTGAGTTCTCGCGCACGGTCGCTTCGATGAGCACGGCGGGGCTGCTGGTTATCGCGGCGGGAATCGTGGCGCGGCGGCGTGCGCTCGCGGGTCCATCGTTGCCCGATCGTGCCATCGCACTGGGGCGCGTGTTTGTGGCCGCCTCACTGGCCACTTTTGGCGCGCTGCACCTGGCTGCGGCACCCGGGCTCAAGTCGATGGTTCCCACGTACATGCCGTTCCCGCTGTTCTGGGTCTACCTGGTCGGCTTCGCGCTCTTTGCAACGGCGCTCAGCCTCATCTTCGATCGAATGGTGTGCTGGTCGGGCCTGCTCTGCGGCAGCATGTTTCTGGCTTTCGTCGCGATGATGGACCTGCCTGGCTTGACCACGATGTTGCACGACCGCTTTGGCCAGGCGCTGTTCGTACGCGAAATCTCATTCGGTAGTGGGCTGATCGCGCTAGGTATCAGCATGGGGACCCCGGCCACAAGCAAATCGAGGATAGTCGCAGTCTGCCGCGTAGTCTTCGGGCTGGTCGCGATCTTCTATGGCGTTGAAACCGTCCTGCATCCTGAATACTTGCCTGGCGTGCCGCTCGAGAAAATCACGCCAGCATGGGAGCCGGCCGCGCGACTGTGGGGATACGCCATCGGCGCATTCCTGCTGGTGTGCGGCGCGTTGCTTGTTGTAAATCGATGGGCGAAGAAGGCCGGCGCCTGGCTGGGCATCGCAATCGCAATTGCGGTGGTGGTGGTCTACCTGCCGTTGCTGGGTCCGGCTCACGGAACAGACCAGGTTGTCGAAGCGATCGACTACATTTTCGATACGTTGCTCTTCGCCGGGACAGCGCTGATTCTTGCCGAGGCGATAGGGCGCGCGCAGCCGGAATAGTTGCAGCAGATCATTTCCCGGGTTCTTCCGGCGCGCCGCGCAGATACGCATCGTCACCGTCGATCCAGTCCTGCCGCGGCGGATTGAAGATATCGAGCGCCACCGAATCTTCAATCGCAAACACCTCGTGCGGGGCGTTGGGCGGGATCGCAAGTATCTCGCCTTTGCGCACCATCACGTCGCCCTCTTCGAGCACGAACTTGAGCGCGCCTTCGACCACGTGGCTCATTTGTTCGTGAAAGTGCTGATGCAAGGGAACGTGCGCGCCTTTCTTCAACACAATGCGCGCCAGCATGGTCTTCACGCCGGTCAGATACTGCCGGTTCACAAGCGGATTCATTGCCTCGGGCTGAATTTCTGCCCAGCTATAAAGTGTGCTCTTCGCCACGCTTCGATACCCCCTGTTGGTAGTCAATACTCAATTCCGCGTTGCGCGAGGATGCCTTTTTGATAAGCATGCTTCATCTCGCGCATCTCGGTCACCGTGTCCGCCAGCTCCACCAGCAGCGGATGCGCATTGCGGCCAGTCAGAATCACGTGCACCATCTCCGGCTTATTCTTGAGCGCCTCGGCCACCTGCGCAGGGTCGAGCATTCCGTAACCGATGGCGTAATTGATCTCATCCAGCACCACCATGTCCCACTCGCCCGATTCAATGGCCTCGCGCGCCTCGGCCCATGCGGCTTCAACCAGCCTTATGTCTTCTGGGTCGGTTTCGGCGCCGCCAATCTTCACAAACCCGCGGCCCATCTGCTTCATCACGAAGTTCTGACCGAAAGTTTCAACCGCGTCCAGCTCGCCATAATGCCACGAGCCCTTCAGAAACTGCAGCACCAGCACGCGCATGCCATTGCCAACTGCGCGCAGCGCCGTGCCCAGGGCGGCCGTCGTCTTGCCTTTGCCGGGGCCGGTGTTAATCAGGATCAATCCGCGACGAGTGTCGGTCATGGCAGTGAATAGAGAACAAAGAACAGAGAACAAAGAACAGAGAACAGAGAACAAAGAACAGAGAACAAAGAACAGAGAACAGAGAACAAAGAACAGAGAACAAAAAAGCCCAGGCAGCGCCTTCCGATGTACTTGCAATTATCGCTGACTCGCCGCCAGGCTTTGAAAAATCCCGCGCTGTCATTTTCCTTTGTTTACGTGTTCCAGCGATTGCGCGCTCTGACCGCTGCTATCTCTTTTCTCTTATCTCTGCTCTCTTCACTGCCGGTGGTACGGGTGTCCTGCGAGGATTGTGAACGCGCGGTAGATCTGCTCGGCGATCACCAGCCGTGCCAGCGCATGAGCCAGGGTCATGGGGCCCAGCGAAAGCAGCATCGAGGCGGTCTTGCGCGCTTCTTCTGACCATCCGTCCGCGGGACCGACGGCAAACACCAGGTGCTGCGCGCCACTGTCGCGATGCCGGCCGAGCCACGCGGCCATTGCCTCCGACGATATCTGCCTTCCGCGGCCGTCAAGCAGCACCGTCACCGCGGCTGTGCGGCCATTCTGCTTGCCGACCCACTCCAGCAGCGCAGCCTCGGTCTTGAATGCCTGTGTGCGGCAGGGCGCGTAAACCGAGCAGCGCTCCATATAGGCCTGGGTCAATGCCTCGAATCCGTCCTTGTGCCCGGCAAGCGAGCCGATATGTGCCAGGGTGACCTGCATGCAGAGGAGAATACCGCAACACGCCACGCGATTGCCCATTCCCTCTCTTACTACAGGGCAGATCGTGCGGATGATTATTTGCCGGTCCTGGCCTTTTTCACTGCTGACTTCTTCGCGGCGGATTTCTTCGCCGGAGCGAGCCGTATTTTTGAAGCAGCTTTCTTCGCAGTTTTCTTCGCCGCCGATGCAGCCTTGGCGCTGGGTGCGGCCTTGCCTCGCGCCGCGCGCGTCTTGGCTTTGAGTGCGGCCTTCAGCTCCTCATCGAGCTCTGCCGGGGTAATGGGACGCGCCGACTTGCGCAGCCTCTCAATATCGTAAAAGGCACGCTTTTCCTTCAGGAACACGTGGATCACGAAATCGACGTAGTCGAGCAGGATCCACTCGCCCAGCCGCCGCCCCTCAACTGAATTCGCGTATGCGCCAAAGTCGCGCTTGAGGCGAAACTCAATCTCGTCGGCAATGGCCACGGCCTGCCGGTTGTTTATTGCCGACGTAATCAGGAAAAAGTCCGACAGTCCGGAATCGATCGGGTCGAGTTCCAGAATTCGTGTGTCTTCGCCCTTTTTGTCTTCACAGACCGCAGCTGCGGCCTGAACCAGCTTGCGCGTCTCTTCGTGCGCCGATGTGCTTGTCATGCTTTGGGACCAATCTCCAGGCTCAATCGTATCGTGCCGGTTCGCATACAGTAAACAAACTGCGCGGCAGCCGGGATTATCGATACAGCTTGTGTGCTCTCACGAACTCGGAAACCGCCTCGGGAACCATCCGCTCGCCGTTGGCGTCGCCCGCCGCAGCCTGCTCCTGCGCCCGCATCCGCGACCGAACCTCAGTCGCGCTGATATCGCAGTCCAGACCCGGCAGCAGATAAAACTCCGCCCGGCCGCCAGCCCCGTTCCGCACCTCATACGCACGTACTTCCAGGTTCCCGGCCGTTCGGTCGCGTTCCGGCGCCGCCTCAATCGTAAGCCCGGCGGGCAATGCGGCCTTAACCCCCTCAAGTCGCTGACCGGGCCGCGATGCAACAATCAGCGGCGCCACAAAGGGAATCTCAGCCGCTCGATGCCAGTTCCTGAGGCTCAGGAATGAATCGGCGCCCATCAGAAAGAACAACTTGCACGCCGGGCCCAGCTCTGCACGCAACCGCTCCAGCGTCTCAAGCGAATAGTTGGGCTCGCCGGTTGCATTGGGCGCATCCGCAAGCGATATTTCAAAGGCCGGTTCGCCCTCAATTGCCAGGCGCGTCATGGCCAGGCGGTCTTCAAAGCTGGCAGTCGCCCCGCGGCTCTTGAGCGGCTGCGCTCCCACCGGCGCAAACAACACCGCGTCCAGCTCCAGGCCTGCACGCGCGGCGCGCGCTACGGCCAGATGGCCCAGATGCGGCGGGTCGAAACTTCCTCCGAAAAATGCAACGCGGCGTTCGCCCTGGCCTGCCCCAGACATGCCCACATCGTATCAGCGGCGCCGGCCCGGATTTCACGAACCGTCAAATTGGACCGTCTCGCTCCGATAAAATCGGACGTATGCGCTATGTTCTCCTGGCACTCGCCCTTGCGGGCGCCATAGTCTCATCGCTGGCCCTTAAGGTTCACTACGACACCGGCACCGAGCCTTGCTCAATCAACGAGCATTGGGACTGCGGCATCGTGAACCACAGCCGATTCGCTCTTCTCGATGGCGTTCCGGTTGCCGGTATCGGCATTGCCGGCTACCTGGTGCTCGCCGGGCTGGCCTTTGCGCGCTGGCGCTTCGTCAACCTGCTGGCCACGCTTGCCGGCTTTATGTTTGCCTTCCGGCTATCCATGATCGAGCAATATGCACTTGAAGTGTGGTGTCTCTACTGCGCCATCTCGCAGGCCGTTATTGCGATTATGCTGCTGCTCAGCCTGGGCTGGCTCGCGGCAGACTACTTTGCCCTCAAGCGCGCAGCGGCACGGGGCTGAACCGCGCATCCGCAGCAACCATCGTCACAACATCAGGATCATCTCCGCTGATAAACTTGAATCAGCATGAAGCAAACTGGCTGGTACGCGCGCGCGATGTACAAGTGGGAGACGCGACTCACCACGCGGGACGAGAATCGCATCGTGCGCCCGCTCGAATGGGGATTTGAGTGGGTTGCGCCCTTTCTCGAGTCGCACAGCTTCGCTTCAGCCATTCCCGGGCCTGAAGTTGAGCGCGACCCGGCCGCGGCCGAAGCTGCCATGGTGCGCATCAACCAGCTCCTCATCCGCCACAGCGACAGGTTCTTTAGCTACGAGCGGCCCATCGACTTCCGCCTTGAAGAGCGCTATCCCGAGCTCTTCCCCACCAATGTGCGGCCTGAGACGCTGGCGCAGGAAGCCGAATTGCGCGCGTTGGCCGAACAGGGCAAAATCCCCAAGGCGCAGTTCCTCCGCTTTACCTCGCCCGAGCGCACGCCGTACCCCGAAAACGACCTGGTAAACGCGCGCTGGTACCCGGCGCCCGAGCACAAAGATCCCAAACGCCCGCGCCAGGCCATCATCGTGATGCCGCAATGGAACGCCGACGCCTTCAGCCACAATTCGCTCTGCACCATCTTCAATCGCATGGGCATTTCGGCGCTGCGCCTCTCCAAGCCTTATCACGACATTCGCCGGCCCCGCGAACTGGAGCGCTCTGACTATGCTGTCAGCGCCAACATTGGCCGTAGCCTATCGGCCTGCCGCCAGGCCGTCGTCGATATCCGCTGCTGCCTCGATTGGCTTGAGGAGCAGGGATACGAGCACTTCGGCGTGCTCGGCACCAGCCTCGGCTCCTGCTACGCATACCTGGCCAGCACCCACGACCCGCGCCTGAGAGTGAACGCTTTCAACCACGCGTCAACCGCGTTTGGAGACGTGACCTGGGCGGGCCAAAGCACTCGCCACGTGAAGCAGGCGCTCGAAGAAGCGGGCCTTACCCAGGATCGCGTGCGCGAACTATGGGCAGCCGCAAGCCCGTGCTATTACTACCCAAAATTCGCCAGCGCCGAAGCAGGCGGACCATTGAAACGCGTGCTGATGGTCTACGCCGACTACGACCTCACGTTTCCGCGCGAGTACTCGCTCAAGGTTGTGGACGCATTCCGCCGCTATGGCGTGAATTTTGAGCCGCGCGTGCTGCCCTGCGGCCACTACACTACCGGCGAAACACCCTACAAATATATCGACGGCTGGTATCTGGGTTGGTTTGTCTATCGCGCCTTCAAGGCGTTGCGCGAAGAAAAAGCCGCCGGGATTTCCTCAGCTTCTACGCAGTCTGCGGAAATCGAGGAAGAAGCAGTCTCGCGCTAAAGCACCCTTTAGCGCACCGTCGCCAAATTCATCCTCAGCAACTTTGCCGGGTCGAGATACGCGCCCTGCCAGCGCACCGCCCAGTGCAAATGCGGTCCTGTTACACGTCCCGTTGCTCCGCTCAGCCCAAGCTGTTGACCCTGCGTCACGTGTTCGCCCTCGTGCACATCGATGCGGCTCAAATGCATTGAGATGGTGAAGAGGCCCAGCCCATGGTCGATCGCAACGCAGTTGCCTTCGTAGTAGAGCGGCCGCGCCAGCACCACCACGCCGCTGTTTGCCGCATGCACCGGCGTGCCCGATGCCGCGCGAAAATCCATCCCTTTGTGAACGCTTGCCAGCTTGCCGTTGAAAGTGCGCCGCACGCCGAAGCTGTCAGTTGGCTGCGCTCTTACCGGTGCACGAAAATCCCCGCTCCACACGGGCTCCGCCAGGCTCGCGCCAAACGCTTTCTGCTTCAGCGCAACCTCTGCCGCAATTCGCTTCAGCTCATCGGGCCCCGGCGAAACAAACCTTGGTTCTACGTTTAAAGTCTCGGTCCGGTAACGCGCCCCATTGATCTCAACCGGCTGGCTCAAATCGCGCGTTTCGCCATTGGCGGTCTTCACCGTGATGTGCAGTATTGACGACCCAATCGGCGCTTCAACATCTACGCCAGCCAGGGCCAGCCATGCGCGCCCATCCCTGGCGCGAAAGAACTCAATCTTTCTGCCCAGCCACTCGCCATCCACCTCCGCAGCATTTTGCGCTTCAACGCGAATCAGCTCCGGCGCTCCGGCCATAACCACGCTCGGAGTAAGCTCAACCCGCGCGTTTTGCGCATGAATCCCAAAGGCGGAGAAGACTGCCAACAGGGCAGCCGGACCCAGCGGTGCAGCTAGTCTTCGTAGTCGCATCCGTTTCAGAATACGCGCGGTAGATACAGGCTGCGAAAAAGCCCAATGCAAGGCACAACGCCGGCCGCGATTCGCCTCAGCCAAAAAACGCACAATTTGCGTACAATATGAACCATGAAAGCGTGCGTCGCCGCTGCAGTTGCTGCGCAGCGCGCCATCCCCCAATCGTTATGCTGATTGCCGTTAATCGTCAGCGCTTCGGCCACCCTGTCATCACGGTCGCGATCGCAGTGGCGTGCCTCTCGCTACAGGCTTCGGCCCAGCAGGCGGCCTCATCCGTGCCTGCCGGTCGCCAGCCCGTTCTTGTGGAGCTGTTTACCTCGGAAGGCTGCTCCGATTGCCCACCGGCCGACGCGTTGCTTGCTCAACTCGACTCCACGCAGCCAATCGCCGGCGCAGAGGCGATCGTGCTCAGCGAACACGTTACCTACTGGAACCATGAAGGCGGGCGCGATCCGTTCTCGTTCGACACCATTGATCTGCGTCAGCAGACATTCCAGCGCCAATTTGCGCTCAACGACGTATACACACCGCAGATTGTGGTTGATGGAACTGAACAGTTTGTAGGTAACGATGGCCGGCGTCTCGCACAGGCCATCGCTCACGCGGCCGCCACTCCCAAAATAGAGCTTGAGATCGAAAATGCACGCCTCGAGCCTGACGGATCAGTCGATTTCTCAGTGCACGTTGCGGCAGGGGTCAAGGGCTCGGTGGTCGCGGCCCTGGCGGCAAATGCAACCACCTCTGAAGTTGCGCGAGGAGAAAACGCCGGCCGCACGCTGCATCATGTAGCCGTGGTTAGAGCCATTAAAGAGTTTGGCGGCAAAGCTGTTGACGGCCGGCCACTTCGACTATCGGGCGCGCAGCTTGCGGGGGCAGGTGATTCAGCAACTCCGTTACGCTTGGTGGTGTTCATGGTGAATGGCTCGAGCGGTCATGTAACTGCAGTTGCCGAAGAGATACTCAAATCGCCAGCGCCAACTGCCAGTGCGCATTCGGGACTATAAAACTCCGCGTTGCTTTACACCTTGTCTCAACAAACGCACGCACGATCCCTGACGGAATGCGCGCAGTTTGATCCGACCGCTCGCGCCGGCTCGTGCGGCAAAGCCATTTTACAAATAGAAGAGGGCCGCCAGTGGCGACCCTCAAAGAATGCAACGCGGATTTGTGGCTGAGAGAGCTTACTTACTTCGGGGCGACTTTGTCGTTATGCTTCTGGTTGTAAATCTGCTTGCTCGTTCCGTTTAATTTCCCGTTGAGCTGCTGCTTTTCTCCGCTGGTGAGCTTGCCGCCGTTGGCCTGGCGGTCAGCCTTATCCTGCTGGTTGATGCCTTGCTCTCTGTTCTCAGTCTTCGCGGTTTCACCGGCTGTCATCTGGCCGCTGCGAATTCCGTTCGCGATGCGGTTCTGCTGGTTCTGACGCCGTGCGCCCACTTCGTTGTTTCCGTAATGAGCGGTATTCGCGTTGTGCTTGTCGGCGTAGATTGACTTGCTCAGGTTGTTCTGCTGGTGATTCACCTGCTGCCGTTCCTGGGTGGTCAGCTTACCGTTGTCGGCCGAGCGGTCGTCCTTGACTTCGCGATTCACGTTGGCTTCGCGGCTCTCGACTCTCTTGGTTTCTCCCGCGGTCAACTGGCCCGACTGCACACCGTTGGCAATGCGATTCTGCTGGTTCTGCCGGCGCGCGTTCACTTTGCCGGGCTTGGGAGCGCCGCTGGTTGTCGATGTCGTCGATTGACTTCCGGTAGGCTGCCCCGTTGATGGGGTTGTTTGAGCAATGGCCGTTCCGGTGGCAACCAAGACGGCCGCGAAAAAAACAAAGATTCTGCGCTCCATGTTATCTATCTCCTGTGTGATTCTTTTGGGGTCCCTTGTTATCTCAAAACACATTGAGCTTTAGAAAGTTGCAACTTAGTCGATTTATTTTTAGCCCGGGTCGACTGGGGCGGTACCTGTGCCGAATTGGGATCAATCCCTTTGACCTCAGAACACCGCATAAACACTCGCTGAAAACACAATGGGCGCGATGTGCGTTGCACTCGCGCCCTAAGTTAACGGTGTAACTCGATGTTCTTTCCGCAAACAGCTTAATAGATTACTTACCAGAAAACTAGAACGTCTGAATCTGATCCACTTTGCCGTTGACAAAGTGGAGCACCCAGCGGTGGCCTTCCTTCAAGTAATACCAGGTCTCATGGAACGATCCGTCGGTGGTATCTTCAACCTTTTTTTGCTCCGGATCTCCGAAGCTCAGCAACACCATTTGATAGGTCATGTCCTTGATCACGGTATGTGCGTCGATGGCGTTTTTGTCTTCGGCGGGCATCTGTACGGTGTCGAGCTGTCCCTCGATTTGGCTCGCATCCAAAACGCGTGACATGAACTTCACAAACATTTCCGGTTTCAGGTCCAGGTCGGTAACGTCGGTGCGGTAGCGGAAGTTGATGCGCGACCCCCCGGCGCGCTTGAAGCCGGCGCCCACTTTGTTGGCATGCTTGCTGCCGTGACTGCCCTCGCCGCCTCCGCCCAGGTGAACTTCGACCCTGTCGCTGTCGACCTTGATGTCGGTGATAATCACGTCTTCATCCTTTTCCACACCGACGCCTTTGTCTTTCAGCCATTTCGACAACTCCTTCAGGTCGATGCCGCGATCGTCATCGCGCTTGTCGCCGCGAGGGGTGTAGTAGATGTCGATGCCGTCTTTGTAGGCGGGCATATCCATCAATGGCTTGACATCTTTGCCGAGCAGGACCTTGCTGAGCGCCTCTTCAGCCTCCTTTGATGCGGTCGCCCCCGCAGGAGCGCAAAATGTAAACGCGAGGAAAGCAATACCAAGGTAGAACGCAATGTTGCCGCAAACTTTCATATCGTTTCTCCCGTTGAATTTTCTCGGGCCCCCCAAACCACGCGAGTAAAAGGCGCAAATCATGTGCCTGACACAAATCCTGTTGTCGCAGAGATCGAGACGATCCCTTCGAACGCTGCCGGATAAAAATCCCACAGGTTCTTATCCTCGATTTGCACTCGAATCGGCTTGGGGGCCCATCAGACTTGAGGCTGGAGGTTTTTATTCGGAGCTGTGGCGAAATGGTAGGCGGCGAAAAATAACCGCGTCAAGAGAATTCTTGTAAGGATTGAATCCAAACTTCACAGCTGAGCCAGCTTCGCAAATGTTGGCCAGGGGCTTATTGCGCCGCCTCGGGCCTCGGGTGCTTCGCCTTCCATGCGGCTTCGCGCTCCTGCACTTGTTCAAGCTCATCTGCCGTGATGCGCGTGCCCACGTTCTGGCGATTGGCCGCGTACTGATCCTGGTTCGGACCCTTTACCGCGGCGGCAAGATCGAGCCAGTAATACGCCTCCACATCGCTTTGCGGAACACCCTGACCGAGCGTGTACAACATTCCCAGCGTTCCCTGCGCGCCGGCATCGCCCTGGTCGGCTGCCTTGTGATACCAGGCCGCTGCCTGCGCCGGGTCGCGCGCAAAAAGCTTGCCCCGGCCGTCGCGATAAAGGCTCGCAAGATCGAGTTCGGCTTTAATGTTGCCTTGATCTGCAGCCTTGGCGTACCACTCGACCGCTTGCTTATAGTCGTGCGCCGACGAGCAACTCTCGCCTGCCTGCACCTGAGCCGCGGCGTCGCCCGCATTGGCCTTTGCCAGCACAGCTGGATCGATCGCCGGCGGCGAGCCTGCTTCCTGGCCCAGAGCGGGGAGCACGGCCAGCGCGATTGGTGCGATCACAACCGCCGCCATCCAGCCCAATAAATTCGTGTTCGCAAGAGCGTGAAACTTCAAGGCAACAATCCTTTCGCTCTTAGTGTACCTATGCCGCGCAGCAGCCGCGATTGCCAGTTCGTTCCCAACCCCGGTTTGCCGTAGAATTCTCTTATGACTGACCGCATGTCGCTTACCCTCGCCCAGGCCGATCCTGACGTTGCCGCAGCTCTTGACAAGGAAACCCTCCGCCAGCATGAGGGGCTGGAGATGATTGCCAGCGAGAATTTTGTCTCGGAAGCCGTGCTTGAGGCGGCGGGCTCCGTGTTTACGAATAAGTATGCTGAGGGCTACCCTGGGCGCCGCTACTACGGCGGCTGCGAGTATGCCGACGTCGTCGAGAATCTTGCTCGCGATCGCGCACGGCAACTCTTCGGTGGCGAGCACATCAATGTGCAGCCGCACTCGGGCTCGCAGGCCAATGCCTCGGCCTACGCGGCGGTGTTGCAGCCGGGCGACACGATTCTCGGCCTCGATCTTTCGCACGGGGGCCACCTGACTCACGGCCATCGGCTCAGCTTCAGCGGCAAGCTTTATCGCACCACCTTCTATCACGTTCGCAAGGACACGGAGACGATCGACTACGACGAGATGGAAGCGGTTGCCATCCAGGAAAAACCCAAGGTCATCATCGGCGGCGCCA
>JBEKCW010000028.1:0-21782 GCA_050014675.1 Occallatibacter sp.
GAACAGAGAACAGAGAACAGAGAACAGAGAACAGAGAACAGAGAACAGAGAACAGAGAACAGAGAACAGAGAACAGAGAACAGAGAACAGAGAACAGAGAACAGAGAACAGGGAACAGTCATCAGCTGGTGGAGTTTAGCTTGATCAGGGCCTTGAAGAGGGCTATGGCTTCTGAAAGTTTGATGGCTGGCGGGGTTTCTGCGCCTTTCCTTTTTCCCGGTGCGTGAGGGCTGCGCTTGCGGGGCGGGTCTGGTGACATTCGCTGTGCGCCTACGGCGGCGATGTTTTTTGCGATGCATCCCTCAGGGGCTGAAGCCCTGCCTGTTCGGGATGGTTTTTCGGCACGGCTGAAGCCATGCCCTGATACGAGGCTCTCTTTTTCAGAATGGCCGATGCCGTGGTCCGATACAAGGGTTTCATCTTCGGTACAGCTGGGACCGTTCCCTGATACGATGCGCTCTTTTTCAGAAGGGCCGATGCCGTGGTCCGATACAAGGGTTTCATCTTCGGTACAGCTGGGACCGTTCCCTGTTACGAGGCGCTCTTTTTCAGAAGGGCTGATGCCGTGGTCTGATACGAGGGGTTCATTTTCGGGATGGCTCTGCTCTGACACTTCGTGCGCTGACGCGAGGCTTTCTGTGAGGCCATTTCCGGTTATTTCAACACTTTCCTGCGCTGCTTCCGCTGGGAGTTCCAGGTCGTTGCCGGCTTCCTCCTGCTGGTCGTCTTCTTCATCGTCGCCCAGGTCTGCCTGGCTCTCGAACCATTCCTTTTCCTCTTTAGTTGGTTCGCAGTCGTTGCAGCTGAAGCGTTGGCCGCAGTTGGAGCAGTTGTCATGGTCGGCTTTGTCGCCAACTTCCCGGATACAGAGTGGAATGGCCAGTCCCTCTCCTTCGCTGGGGTTGGCGAAGAAGAGCTCGCTATCGGTGGTGTCCTCGGATTCGTCCTTGATGTGCTGGGAGGCGATCTGGATTCCGTAGAGCATGATGCCTGCCTCTTTGGCGTCGATTTGCCTGGCGAGCAGGGCCTGGGTGATCTGGTGAACGGCTAACTGGACGGCGGCGTGCCCTTCGGCGATGGGGAGGAGGAGATCGTCGCGGGAACTGGTGCGAGTGATGCTGTGTGCCCTGGAGTGGAAATAGCAGAAGCAGTTGCGGCGCATGGCCGGAGACTTGCACCGGAGGCCGTTGGGCTTGATGTGTTGACAAGCGCGATACATGGGACCCCTCCCCCTACCCGAATTCGGGTTAAGTGGTTTGTTATGAGTTGTGTGTACCTTTGATCATTGGCTGTAGGCTGATGAAAACAAAGGGGTTGCTGATTAAAATCAACAAAAATAAAGAGTTACGGGCGCGACTGCACTGGTTGGGGTGCAAAACGCGCTGCCGTGGGCGGAAAGGTGCCGGAAAACGGAGGCGGCCCGGGATCGCAGGCTGATGGTCAGCGAGCGATTCCGGGCCGCGGGTTTTTCGAGAGGATTTTCTGCCTTAATTTGAATTTAGCGCGAAAGGGGGAAATTGCATGCAAAGGGAAAGCGGAGTTGTTGCAGTATTTTTCGCCCGCCGAAGCGGGCTTTTGGCGCGGCTGGCTATTCGGTGCCGGGGAGGAGTGGCAGGGTGAGGTTTTCGGCGGGGGCGGGGCGGCTGCGCGGGGCTTTTTTGAAGGTTGCATCGCGGCGGTGGGCGGGGTAGTCGGGTTGCTTGCCGTCGAGAATCTGCTGAATGGTAAGGATTTGCAGGCGCGGGTACGTGCTGCCGTCAGAGGATTTGTAGAAGCCGGCTTCGGCGGCCTCTTTTTTCATGGGTTTGGTGGGCTCGTCGAATGTGAGGAAGACGCCGATTTCGGCTTTTTCGCGTTCGATTACGCCGCGCAGATCGCGAACTTGCGGAACGCTAACGCCGCCGGCCTTGACGGAAAAGACGATCTGCTTCGATTTGCCTGAATCGTCGTCGTGAAAATAGAGGCGCCCGTCGATGCCTCGGTCCGCGCCTTTTTTCTGGTCGGTTGGCCGCGCGCCAACCTGGCCGAGCGCCCACCATTGGAACTGGTATTTGTCTTCTTCGGCCAACTGCGCCGCGCCCTCGTAGTCCGTTGGTTCGCCGATTACTTCGTAGGTGGATTTGATCTCGGGGCCGAAGGCGTCGGAAAGGCGCTTCTTGATGAGGCCGATGGCGAGGTGGGTAATGTCGATGCCGATCCAGCGGCGGTTGAGGCGCTGCGCGACTTGGACAGTGGTGCCGCAGCCGCAGAAGGGATCGAGGACTACGTCGCCCTCGTTGGAGCTGGCTTTGATGATGCGTTCGAGAAGGGCTTCGGGTTTTTGGGTGTCATAGCCGAGGCGCTCCTTGGCATGAGGCGAAAGCGGATCTATATCTGTGACCACGTCTTGTATTACGACTCCGCGGTCTAGGTCGAGGTATCTCTTAAACTGCGGAACTCCGGCCGCTTTTGTCGGCCACGCGATGAGATGCTCTTCATCAAGAAAGTCTAGCCGCTGCTGCACGCTCATTTGCTCCCAGTTCCCCGGCGCCCCTTTGGGTTTGGGAACGGCCCAGTGCCTACCTACTTTCGTGGGATCAATCCCACGCCATGCGAGGCCCGACTCTCCGGTTCTGGTGCCAGCCCCAGTAAGGTCCCCGGTCCTAAACCTCCCTCCTTGGTCTTCATGGCGGTAGAAATTGGCTAGGTACTCTTCGCTATACCCTTGGTAGACTCTGTTCCAATTGAACGAATCGCCCTTGGTGTAGAAGAGCAATACGTCGTGGACCGGCCCCCAGCGTTTCGCGCTGTTATGGGCGCTCGTTCTTTTCCAGATAATTTCGCTCTTGAAGTTTTGGGGTCCAAATACCGCGTCCATCAATATCTTCAGGTAATGGCTGGCGGTGGGGTCGCAGTGGAGATAGATTGAGCCGGTTTCTTTGAGCACGCGGCGGAGTTCGACGAGGCGCGGGGCCATCATGGCGAGGTAGGCCATCATGTCGGAGTTGAAGAGGAAGGTTTTGAAGGCGCAAAGGGCGTCGGCTACGCGTCCGCCCTGCTCGACGATGAATTCGTAGGAGCGCTGGGCGTCGATGTTCCACTCCCAGGTGTCTTCGAAGGCGCGAATCTGGGAGCTTGATTGCGAGCCGTCTTTCTCGGCGAAGAGGACGTTGTAGTCCTGGCGGGAGTTGAAGGGCGGGTCGAGGTAGACGAGGTCGACCGACTCCGATTTGACGTAGCGCTGGAGGACTTCGAAGTTGTCTCCGTAATAGAGCTTGTTTTTTTCGGTGGTCACGGTTTGGGATGAGGGTAGCAGAAAAGCGGGGGACAAGGGAACGAGGGGCCGGGGAGGCTGGTGCATCCCTAAAGGCAACTGCATTCATACATGTCGCGTTGCGACACCCAGAGAGGATGAAAATACGGCCGCGCATGAGTCCGGGGTGCGGGCGTGAACGCCCACACGACAACCGGCCTCCACCCCAACGAATACAAATCATTCGTTGGGGACCCCGGGCTGGAGCCCGGCGCTAGTGCTGCTCGGCGCTACTTGACCTGCGCTTGCGTCTTCGACGAGGAGCGGCTGTTGACGCGGAGGTTGTCGAGTGCGTAATCGACAAACCTAGCTTCGAGCCGCGCGGGCATCTGCATGAAGCGGCAGCTGGCGACCACCTGGTCCACGATGAATTTGGGCTGATAGCAGGCCAGTTCCATCCCCTTGCCGACATTGATTTTCTGGATGATGGAGTCAATGTCGCCCTTGGGCATTTCAAATCCCTGCTTGGCGCATTCCTTTTCAAAGATCTCGGTAAACGCTTCAGGCTTGGGCGCGCCGACCTCGATTTTGTAGGGAAGGCGGCGGAGAAACGCCGGGTCCATCAGGTCTTCAGGCTCAAGGTTGGTGGAGAAGACGATGAGCTCTTCAAAGGGGACGGTGAAGGTTTTGCCGGTATGCAGCTTGAGGAAGTCGACGCGGTTTTCGAGCGGCACAATCCAGCGATTGAGCAGGCTGGTTGGCGAGACGAGCTGGCGGCCGAAGTCGTCGATGACGAAGCATCCGCCGAGCGCTTTGACGTGCAGGGGCGCCTCGTAAAAGTGGCCGGTTTCGTCGTAGCGCAGGTCGAGCGCGTCAAGGGTAAGCTCGCCGCCGGCGATAACGAAGGGGCGTTTGCACGGCACCCAGCGCGCGTCGAATACCTCGCGGCGCACCAGCGAGAGAGGATTGTCGTCGTCGAGACCGGCAGGATCGACTGCCTCGTGGAGGCCGGGGTCGTAGATGCGGATGATCTGGCCCTCGATCATGACGGCGTAGGGGATATAGATTACGTCGTTGAAGACGCTGGCCATGCAGCGCGCCACCGAGGTTTTGCCGTTGCCGGGAGGCCCGTACAACAGCATGGCGCGGCCGGAGTTGAGCGCCGGACCGCACTGCTCGATCAGCGCGTCAGAGAAGGTGAAGGCAGCCGTGGCCTTGCGAATGCCTTCGAAGGTAATGATTTCGTTGGTGGGCTTTTGCAGGTTTACCTGTTCTGCAAATGCGTCGATTTGCACCGGGGCGGGGCCTACATAACCTGAGCGCTTGAGCACGTCCATGGCCCAGCCCTTGCCCTGCTCGGTGAACATGTAGCGCATGTCGGCCAGGCCTTCCTGGCCGCCGGTGCCGAGCGTGATAAGCAGCTTGCGGTCAACGGCCATCTTCACCAGGTCGAGCACAATGGTGTAGGGCAGCTTGATGGTTTCCTGCAGCTGGCGCAGGCTCTCAAGGCTGTTGACGTACATGAGCTTCATGAGCAGGCCCATGAGTTCGAGACCGTCGATGCCGGTCGACTCAATGTCCTTGGGCTCTTTTGGAAGCCGGTGGAGAAAAGACTCGAGCTTTTCGCGGGTGATGGCTCCGGTGGCCACGAGGCAATCGCCGAGGCGACCGCCGTTTTGCGACTGGTGCTCGATGGCACGAGTAATATCTTCAGCGGTTATCAACTTACCGCGGATCAGCAGATCACCTAAACGTAATGAGGTAGCGATGTTGCGCCTCCAAGGCCCGCAGGGGCCGCGCGGTTATTGTACGGTATGGGCTGCAAAGTCCAGCAGTAGATATTTTCGCGTTAGCTGAATCCCAGTACCGGATGAGGCACGTAATGTTCCTCAAGTAACCGTATTTCCTCAGGGGAGATGCTTACTTTGAGTGCCGCCACGGCATCGGCGAGGTGGTGGGGCTTGGTTGCGCCCACAATTGGCGCCGTGACAACTGGTTTTGCGAGCAGCCAGGCCATGGCCAGTTGCGCGCGTGAAATTCCGCGCTGCTCGGCGAGCTCGCCCAGGCGATCGACTACTGTGCGGTCGGCCTCTTCGGTTTTGGAGTACATGCGGTCGCCGAACTGGTCGGACTCAGTGCGCTTGGTGGTTTCGGCTTGCCAGGGGCGGGTGAGGCGGCCGCGCGCCAACGGGCTCCAGGGAATGACCGCGATGCCTTCGGATTGACAAAGAGGCAGCATCTCGCGTTCCTCTTCGCGGTAGATGAGATTCAGGTGGTTCTGCATGGAGACGAAGCGTGTCCATCCGTTGAGGCGGGAGAGATAAAGCGCCTTGGCAAACTGCCACGCGTACATGCTTGAAGCGCCGATGTAGCGCACCTTGCCGGCCTTCACAACGTCGTGGAGGGCTTCGAGGGTTTCTTCGATGGGGGTTTCGTAGTCCCAGCGGTGGATTTGATAGAGATCGACATAATCGGTCTGGAGGCGGCGCAGGCTTTCATCGAGCTCATGCATAATGGCCTTGCGCGAAAGTCCGTGGCCGTTGGGGTCGTTGCTCATGAGGCTGTGAACCTTGGTGGCGAGAACGATGGTTTCGCGTTTTGTGTTGGCCTTTAGGAAATTGCCGAGCACAACTTCGCTGTCGCCGCCGGAGTAGACGTTGGCGGTGTCGAAGAAATTGATGCCGAGATCGAGGGCCTGGCGAAAGAACGGCGCGCTTTGTTCTTCGTTGAGCGCCCAGGGCTGGCGGCCGGGCAGTAGCGGGCCAGTGGCCGGCGAACCGTAGGTCATGCAGCCGAGGCAGATGCGCGAAACTTTGAGGCCGGTGTGTCCGAAGTTTACGTAATCCATAAGTAGCTCCTCGTATTGGCGTGTTCCGTGTCCATTGTAATGATGCGCGGGAAGAGGCTATTGGTTCCATGGCCTGAGATAATCAATGAAGTTGGGTATCAATTTTGCCTTGATGCGCGCGGGGACCTCCTTTGATTGTTGAAATTGAAAAGCTGGTTAAGATTTACGAGTCCAAACTGCGCGTTGTTGCGCTGGATGGAATCGAACTGGAGCTGAACGAGGGGGAGATTTTTGGCCTTTTGGGGCCGAATGGCGCGGGCAAGACCACTACTATTTCGATAGCCACCACGCGTACGCTGCCTACCAGCGGAACGGCGCGCATCAAGGGAATTGACGTGGTGAAGCATCCGGCTCACGCGCGGCGGTTGATTGGCGTAGTGCCGCAATTCAATACGCTCGACCGCTCGCTTACGGTGTACGAGAATCTTTATTTCCACTGCCGATATTTTGGATTCAGTCATAGCCACGCGCGGGCGCGGAGCCTTGAATTGCTTGAGCAGTTTCTGCTGAGCGAACGGGTGAATGTGTATCCCAACCAGCTTTCGGGCGGGCTGGCGCAGAGAGTGCAGATTGCGCGGGCCATTGCGCATCGGCCGACAGTTCTGTTTCTGGATGAGCCGAGCGCGGGGCTCGACCCGCAGAGCCGCATGGCCATGTGGGACGCGGTGGCCGGTTTGCGCAAGGAAGGCATCACGGTGCTGCTGACCACGCATTACATGGAAGAGGCCGACCAGCTGAGCGACCGGCTGGCGATTATCGATTATGGCAAGGTGCTGGCGCTGGGCTCGCCTGAGAAGCTGAAGTCGACCTTTGGCGCGCAGACGATTTTCAATCTCAAGCTCAAGTCGATGGAAGGGCTGGCGCCAGTGATTGACGGCTTGAAAAGGCGCGAAGATGTAAACGCTGTGGAGACTACGGCGGATGGATTGCGGGTGATTGGCACCGGCGCAGACGGCCTGCTGCCGGAGTTGGTTCGCGCGGCGTCGGGCCAAGGATTGCGCGACCTGACCATTACCGAGCCCAGCCTTGAGACTGTTTTTATCCAGCTAACGGGAAGAGACCTGCGCGAGTAATCGCGACGAATCACGACTATGGAATCAACGTCACTCAACTCGAAGATATTCATCCAGGCGTTCTTCGGCCTTCTGCTGCGCGATATGCGGGTGCTCTCCCGCGAGTTTGGGGTGTTTCTGGCGCGCGTGGGCATGCAGCCGCTGCTGTTCCTGTTTGTCTTCACCTTCATCATGCCGCGCATGGGCGGGGCTAACCCGTTGGCGGGCGGCGCAGGGGGCCTTGATTTTGGCACCGTTCTGCTGCCGGGGTTGATGGCCGTGGCCATTATGTTTTCGGGTATTGCCGCGGTGGCGCTGCCGCTTTCGCAGGAGTTCGGCGTGACGCGCGAGATCGACGACCGCGTGATGTGCCCGCTGCCGCTTTGGGCCGTGGCGTTTGAGAAGGTGAGCTTCAGCGCGCTGCAAAGCATCATTGCCGCGCTGCTGGTGATTCCCATGGCGTATTACATTCCGGCCAAGCCGGTGACCGCCGACATTCACAACTGGTTTCTGTTTGCGCTGGTGCTGGTGATGGCCAGCTACCTGGCCGGATCGCTGGGCCTGGTGATCGGATCGACCGTGAACCCGCGGCAGATTGGGCTGGTGTTTTCAATTCTGGTCGTGCCCATTACGTTTCTGGGGTGCGTTTACTATCCCTGGGCGTTGCTCAAGAACTTGAGATGGCTGCAGATCGGGGTGCTCTTCAATCCCATCGTGTATATGAGCGAGGGATTGCGTGCGGCGGTTACGCCCAGCGTTGCGCACATGCCGTGGTGGGCGATCCTTGTGGCGCTGGTGTTTTTTACCGCGCTGCTTGGCCGGCTGGGGCTGAAAGGCTTTCTGGGCCGGGTGCTTTCGTAGCAGACCCAACCTCTTCCGGATTCGGGCCAAGGGGCGTTCGCGAGACGAAAATGGCGTTTGACGGCCGCCAATCGCCGGACAAAGACAACGTTTGTAATATCGAACAGGTCTAATATGGTATTGCGGTGTGCAAATTGAGGCCGGCAGGGCTATTGGCGAAGAGCGCCTGGAACTCGTATGGCGATCGCGGCACGCCTGCAAGTCATTGAATTATTTCTATCGATTGTGGAAGGCACTAGACGCGTCTTGACCTCGAGTACTCCAATATCGACAGATTCGGAAATTACTGGAATTGCTCGAGCCGGGCAGAGCCGGGGCCTGAGAGCGCGCAAAAACCGGTGGGCGATGCGATTGCTGATTGCGGCCCTCGCGCCCGTTGCACTTGCGCTGGCTGGCTGTGGCGCTGGATCCGCTTCGGGAGGGTCTCAAAACAGCACATTCAGCGTGTCGCCGGGCGCCGCTGCCATTGACACCAATTGCACCGGCTGCAACGGAGCCAGTTCTTCGACCGGCGGCGCTTATGAGCAGTTCTCCGCATCGCTGGCAAGCGGGGGCGCGGCCAACGTGACCTGGAGCGCGAGCGGCGGAGACGCGCTGGCCGGAGCGGGTTCCATCAATTCGAGCGGTCAGTACACGCCGCCCAGCTATCTGACTGCGAACTCGGTGCGGGTCACGGTCACCGCCAAGCTGATGTCGAATTCGAGCGTCAGCGCTTCGTCCACGATTACCGTGACTCCCGGATTCCTGCAGCCCCTGACTCCAGAGAATGTGGCACTCGGGCCAAACGGGAATATCACCGTTACCGGCTACATTGCCGAGGCGGGCGGGACGGAAGGAATCAATTACGCGCTCTCGAACGCGGCTACAGGCTCAAGCGGCGGCGAAGGGACGCTCGGATCGGTGAACTGCGTGCGCAGCAGCTCGGAGTTTACCAACTGTTCGGTGACGTATACGGCTCCCTCAAACCTGTCGGCCACTGGGGCAACATACATAGTGGCTACGGTGGGCAGTTCCTCTTCGATCACCTCGAGCGAGGTGCTGTTGAATACGGCGGGAATCGAAAGCAACCCGGCCGCGCACCAGGCACAGTTATCTTCGCCCATCACTCTTGGCAGCTCAGGCGGCAACAACGACGACTACGACACCAACTCCAAAGACCAGGTGACCGATTGCTGCGGCGGAACGCTTGGCTCGCTGCTGCAAAGCTCAGGCGGAACGCAATACCTGCTGAGCTGCAACCATGTGCTGGCCCGCAGCGACCAGGCCACGGCCGGCGAGCTGATTGTTCAGCCGGGATTGATCGACGCCAATTGCGTGCCTTACGACCAGGGCGGCACCGAGATGCCGGTAGGAACGCTGAGCGGATATGTGAAGCTCGACGGCACCGGTAATGTGGATGCGGCCGTTGCCCAGGTGAACCCGGGCGTGGTGAACGCGAGCGGCAACATTCTGGAGCTTGGCGCGCTGGGGGCGAACGGTGAGCTTGCGTCTGCGCCGCCTGGAATTTCATCCACTGGCGGAAAGGGCGAGACGGGCACGCTGAGCATGACGGTGGCCAAGAGCGGGCGCACCACGGGATTGACGTGTGCCTCGATCGCGGCCGTCGACCTCGACGTGCAGGTTGCCTATTACTCGAATTGCGCCGAGACCGATCCCTATTACACCAAGACGTTTTCGAACCAGATCGGCATTGAAGGCAACCAGTTCAGCGATGCCGGCGACTCGGGATCGCTGGTGGTGGATACCGCCGATGCCGAGCCGGTGGGCCTGTTTTTTGCCGGCGGAGTGGATCAGACCTCGGGCGTCAGCGAGGGCATTGCGAATCCTGTGGCCGACGTGCTGAGCGAGCTGGGCACGCAGATGGGAACGTCGTATACCTTTGTGGGCGGCGCCGATCACGCTGTGAGCTGCCTGAACTACGGCAATAGCACGGCTTCGTCGGCGCAGGCCGTGGCTCTCTCGAACAGCGAGACCGACCGCATTGAGCAAGCCATGAGCGAGGCGCGCATGCTGGTGAATCCGTCGCAGGGAATCCTGGGTGTGGCGATGGGCAAGAGCAGCGACCACTCGGGCGAGGGCGCGGTCATTGTTTTCGTGAGCCTGGGCGCGAACGCACAAGTGCCCGCGACCATCGCGGGCGTGCGGACGGTGGTGATTGCCACCACCGGCAAGGCTGTTGCCAACGGCTCGGCCCCGGCGAGCTCGCTTGAAGTGAATCAGCCGGTGGCGCTCTCAGCCGGGGTTTTGAACGCCGCGGTGAGCGTGAAGCAGCAGATTTCGAAACGCCTGATGCGCGTCAACCGCTCCTTCTTCGGCGTTGGAGTTGGGCAGAGCTATGACAATCCCAGGGACGCCGTGCTGGTGATCTATGTTGACCGGCGCCAGGTGCCCGCGTTGCTGCCGGCTACGGTCGGTGGATTGCGCACGCGCTACATCGTCATGGACCGGTTGCATGTGACGCGCTCGTACGCGAAGGGCCTGGAAACTCGCAGCCGCTGCATGTCGCACGCGGCTAGCGGCACCAGTCTGAGCGATCCATTCGGGATCGATTTCGAAGCTCACAAATTGAGGTAGGAGCGGGCTTCGCCGGCGGAATTGAAATTTGCGGTTGGGCGACGGTCCGGCCCGCGATCCCGACTACAGCACTCCGTCTCCGCCGCGATGCACTGTCATCCTGAACCGCAGTGAAGGATCCGCGGTTGTTCTTCACACCTTGAAACTCGCCAATAATTCCGGATTGGCCACGATACAGAAACAATGCTCGATTTTCCGCGCTAATCTTGACCTTTGGGACTTGACGCCGTAGAGATTGTTCTTCGTGCAGAAGAACTCTTCGCCATCACAATTGGGGATGAAGAAGCCGCCGCCGTCCGAACTGTCGGAGAGTTTTACAGCCTGGTCTGCGGGAAGTTGAATGTGCCGCCGTTGCCGTCCCCGGTCACTCCAGCAATGCTTCCCAAGATCACACAAAAGGATAAGAGGTTCTTGATCCTTCATACGAACACACCATTGCCAGCTCCGCCTGAAGTTCTCCCTTGGTCACCACAGAGCACTTGGGATTGCCTCGTCGCAATCTTTGTCGACCAACTGAGCCTTCGCTCAGAAGAGATTGTTTATCAAGCCCGCATCGCTCAAGACCTCGGCGTCGACTGAGGCTGGTCAATCAGTGTGGTTCCGGATGGATCACCGCCGATCCGGAAACTACGCGATTTTAGAGGCGGAGATCCCTAAAGACAACCGCAGATGCTTCGCTGCGCTCAGCATGACAGCGTGTTTGGGTTTGATTGGAGCGGATGACCGGCCATGGGGAAACTTCGTTTCTTGCGGATGTGATCGGCGCGAAAAGCAACCGCAGATCCTTCGGCTGCGCCTCAGGATGACAGCATTGGTCAGGTTGGGAGCGACACGGGAAAAGGAGGTGCGGGAGCGCCTCTACTGGCTTGCCGGCGCCGTGCCGTTCGCCAGGGTGGGATCGTCGGGGATGAAGATTTCAAAAACTGTTCCCGATGCAACCGTTCCGGATTTGTCTGCGCCGTTGCGGGATTGCGGTGCGGCAGCGCGGCTGCGCAGGTGAACTACTCCGTTGTGCTTGACGATGATGGCGTGGCTCACCCAGAGGCCGAGTCCGGTTCCGGTAACTTCCTTGGTGGTAAAGAAGGGCTCAAAGACGCGTTCGCGCACCTCTGGCTCCATGCCGCTGCCGGTATCGGCCACTACAAAGCGCACGCCGGTCTGCGACGGCTGGGCCCAGTTGCGCGACTTGCGGGCTCTCACCAGGATGCGGCCGCCGTTGCTGGTAGCGTCAACCGCGTTGCCCACCAGGTTGGCGATCACCTGGCGGATCTCGCCCGCGAAGCAGAAGAGATCGAGTGCGGGATCGTAGTCTCGCACCACCTCGATTTGCAGCGAGTTGAACCGGCCCTGGTTAAGCGAGAGCACCGAGTCAAGCAGCTCAGACATGGTGGCGCGCGCCGGCAGCGTGGATTGGCGGTAGAAGCGCAGCGTCTGCTGGGTGATTTCGGTAATGCGGCGCACCTCGTGCTCGGCCATGGAGACGTAGTTCATGGCCTGCTCGTCGATGGCGGTAAAGTTGCGCATGAGAAAAAGCAGGTTGGTAATCGCTTCAAGCGGGTTGTTGATTTCGTGGGCGATTGAAGCTGCGAGACGGCCTGTAACCGCGAGCTTTTCGCTGCGGCGCAGAGCTTCTTCGCTGCGCTTGCGGTCGCTGGCGTCGAGCACAATTACGCCGGCCCAGCGGACGATGGTGGGGTTGGTTCGCACGGGATAGGCGCTTACCAGCCAGGTCCATTTGCGGTTAAGTTTTTCTGCCGAGCCTGTGGCGTCTCTCTCGCCGGTGAGTTCAAGGTTTCGCACCGGCTGCTCGGTTGCAAAGACTCGTAACACCGCCTTCTCGAGCTCAGCGGCCACGGCGGGCGGCAGCAGCTCGGGCAGCGTTCGGCCGAGGTGGCGGCTCAAAGAAACGCCGGCAAGATCGGCAAAGATCTGGTTGACGCGCACCAGGCGGCAACTGCGATCGCAAAAGGCAAGGCCGATGGGTGCGTTTGCCAGCATTGAGTCGAGCAGCGAGAGGGTGTCGTTCAGTCCCGAGCGCTGTTCGGCGAGCGAAGCCACCATTCGATTGAAGGCCTCGACGAGATCGCCTACCTCGTTGTGCACCGCGACGGGCAAAGGAAATCGGCTGCTGTTATCGAGCGACTCGGTGAGCTCTCTTGCGCCGCGGTGCAGCATGGCGAGTGGCTGCGCGATGGACCGCGCCATCAGGAATACCAGGATTGACGAGGCAATGATCCAGATGATGGCAAAGCCGATGGTGTCGTTGATGATGGCGCTGAGTTGCTCCTTCAACGGAGCCTGGTCATATTCCACCCAGGCAATTCCGCGCAGATCCTGGCCGGTGGCGATAGCCTGCGCGCATTCCCACTGGTTGCCGGGAAGAGTGACGCAGAGTGGGCCGCCGGTTTTCAGCTGCGGAATGATCGCGGCTTCGACGGGGAGCAGCGATGATTCATCGGCCTCACCGCGGCTGATGAAGAGCATGTTTCCGGCGGGATCGGTAATCTTGGCCAACGATACGGTGGGCGATTCGCCCAGCATTTTGACGCTGAGGCCGACCCACCTGGGCTGTTGTTCGATGAGCGCTTCGCGGGCCTGGAGGGCGAGCGAAGTGGCTTCGTACGAAAGGCGGGCGTGGGCACGCGATGTTACGTCGCGAACGCGCTGGCGGACCAGCAGAATGCCGAAGAGAGAGATGGAAAGCGTCTCAAGCAGCAACAATCCGGCGAGCATTTGCCAGCGAATCGACTGCGGCCACCAGCGAATTCGCACAGCGCTCACCTCCTCAGGCTTTTGTGGACATTATTGCAGGATTGCCGCCTCAGAGTTCGGTGGTGAGCGCCGGTTTGAGGCGGGCAGCCAGCGCCGCTGCGATCTGGCGGCCATGGAAGCGGCCATTTTCAATAAATATTTCGCTGGTGCGCTCGCCCGCCACGATGACTCCGGCCAAATAGATGCCGGGAATGTTGCTCTCGAGAGTTTCTTTATGGCAGGCGGGCAGCCGGTCGTCGCCCTCGCAAGTGACGCCCAGGCTTTCAATGAAGTCGAAATCGGGATGGTAGCCGGTGAGCGCAAAGACAAAATCGTTGGCGAGCGCCTTGCGGCCGGTGGGTGTTTCGACAATCACAGCGTCGGGCGTGACCTCGATGACGTTTGAATTGAAATAAGCCGTGACTTCGCCGTCCTTGATGCGGTTTTCAATGTCGGGTTTGATCCAGTACTTCACGTGCGGCTGAATTTGAGGGCCCCGGTGGATTAAAGTAACGCGCGCGCCGTGACGCCACAACTCAAGCGCCGCAATGGCAGCGGAATTCTTGCCGCCGATGACCGCGACATCGAGATTGTAATAAGGGTGCGGATCGTTGTAATAGTGCATCACCTTGGCCAAATCCTCACCCGGAATGCCCATGAGGTTGGGCAGGTCGTAATAGCCGGTCGAAACGGCAAGCGTGCGGGCGCGCAGGCTTCCCGGACGGCCATGATGATCGATGGTGTCGGCGGTAAAGTTGCCCTCTGAGCCGTGGACCCGCTCGACCCGTGTGTACTGGCGGACATCCAGCTTGTAATACGCAGCCACCATCCGGTAATACTCGAGGGCCTCATTGCGGTTGGGCTTGGCGTTGGTGGAGGGGAAGGGAATGCCGCCGATCTCAAGGCGCTCAGAAGTGGTGAAGAAGGTCATGTGGGCGGGGTAGTGGAAGAGCGAATTGCACAGGCAGCCCTTGTCGACACAGATCGCGCTGAAGCCGGCTTTTTGCGCCTCAATGGCGCATGCCAGGCCGGTGGGACCAGCGCCGATTACCAGCAGGTCGAAAATGGGGTCTCGAGTGGCCGAGGCTTGCAGGTTGCTCATACATCTAGATTAGGTCATCGGCGGCCGGTGTGGCGCAGGGAAGCGCCGCCAGGATGCACCTGCTGCCAGCCATGCTCCGCATCCGTTACCCTAGAGGGTTGGGTTGAGGAGTTTCGCGATGACCGTCATCAAGCAGGAAGATTTTATTTCGAGCGTGGCAGGGGCGCTGCAGTACATAAGCTACTACCACCCGGTGGACTACATTACTTCGCTGGCCAAGGCCTACGAACGGGAGCAGTCGCCGGCGGCGCGCGATGCCATGGCGCAGATTCTTATCAACAGCCGCATGTGCGCCGAGGGCCACCGGCCCATCTGCCAGGACACGGGCATTGTGAATGCGTTTGTGAAAGTGGGCATGGACGTGCGCTTTGAGGCTGGCCCGGGCGAGCAACTGAAGGACTTGCAAGAGATGGTGGACGAGGGCGTGCGGCGCGCGTATCTGAACCCCGATAACAAGCTGCGGGCCTCGCTGCAGGCTGATCCGGCGGGCGCGAGGAAGAATACCAAAGACAACACGCCGGCGTGCGTGACGGTCGATCTGGTGAAGGGTTCCACAGTTGAGGTGACGGTTGCGGCCAAGGGCGGAGGGTCGGAAGCGAAGTCGAAGTTTGCGATGCTGAACCCGTCGGACTCGGTGGTGGAGTGGGTGCTGAAGACGGTGCCGACGATGGGCGCGGGCTGGTGTCCGCCGGGAATGCTCGGGATCGGCATTGGCGGCACGGCGGAGAAGGCGATGCTGCTGGCCAAACAGAGTCTGATGGATCCGATCGACATTCAGGATTTGAAGGAACGTGGCGCTACGACGACTGCTGAAAAACTGCGGCTCGAACTCTATGACAAGGTCAATCGCCTGGGTATCGGCGCGCAGGGTCTCGGCGGGTTGACCACGGTGCTCGACGTAAAAGTGCTCGACACGCCGGCGCATGCGGCTAACTTGCCGGTCGCCATGATTCCCAATTGCGCGGCGACGCGGCACGCGCACATTGTGCTCGATGGCTCGGGGCCAGTGTATCTCGATCCGCCGTCGCTCGATGACTGGCCCAAGCTGACTTACGATGTGAGCGGCGCGCGGCGCGTGAACCTTGATACCGTGACGCGCGAAGAGGCGGATACGTGGAAGCCCGGCGAGGTGCTGTTGCTGAGCGGGAAGATGCTGACTGGCCGCGATGCCGCACACAAGCGCATGACCGAGATGCTGAATCGCGGCGAGAAGCTGCCGGTAGATTTTCACAACCGGTTCATCTATTACGTTGGCCCGGTCGATCCGGTGCGCGAAGAGGTGATTGGCCCGGCGGGGCCCACGACAGCGACGCGCATGGACAAGTTCACACGGCAGATGCTGGCCGAGACGGGATTGCTGGGAATGATCGGCAAGGCCGAGCGCGGGCCGGTGGCGATTGAGGCAATCAAGGAATTCGGCGCGGTGTACCTGATGGCCGTTGGCGGCGCGGCTTACCTGGTGTCAAAAGCCATCATCGGCGCGCGCCAACTGGCGTTCGAGGACCTCGGCATGGAAGGCATTTACGAGTTCGACGTGCGCGATATGCCGGTTACGGTTGCTGTGGATTCGAAGGGAACCAGCGTGCACGTGACCGGGCCGGCCGAGTGGTCGCAGAGGATTGCGGGGATACCGATACTGCAATCAAACAATGGTCAGTGATCAGTTGTCAGTGGAAAGTAGGCGGCTATGGCGACCGAAGCTCAGCGGCAGAGGGCCCTCGACACCATTCGCGACAACATCGCTCGAACCGGCAAGCACATTTATTGCGTCACTGGCGGGCCAGATCCTCGCTTCGTATACACCATTGGCGTAAGCGAGTGGCTAAACTGTGAGCTAGTGTTCGCTGGAGGCTGCTTCTACTCCAGAAACGATGCGCAGACAATCATCGACGACATCGTGGAGGCGCTCAAACAGGATCCTGCTTGGGAAGCCCGGGAATTCGAAACGTACTCATGCTGTTCTTTCACGCTGCGTCCCGTCGACTCAACATGATCTTGCAAGCTTCTACTAGGTGCTCTCGATTACTACGGGGTCAAAGAGATTCCCGCCCTCCAAATCGTTCCGGACAAAGACCATTGGACGATTGACGTTCCCGACATGACAAGGCCCTGGAGCCCCGAGTCTTCTCCGGTTTGGAGGTGGCTCTCCCAACCCTGGACTTATCCAGTACCAAAGGACTCATTCGCGGTTACCGACCTCGCAGCTTTGCGGGGCGAGCGGGTAACGGAAGCAGCGCGGTGGGGGGAAGAGGAGTGGGAAATGTTTGTCGGCGATGGTCCTGACATCCCGAAGGATGAAGTGCGTCCAGTGCCTCTGGGGGAACTCATCGAATCCGATCCTTCGCTCAAAGTCGTTTTCGATTTGAAGATAGAAGAAGGAATCTGCCGCGGGGATGATGGCGAGTGGTGGCCTCTTTTCAAACCTGCGCAGGAAGACCCCGAGCCCGATGAGAACTCCTAAAGACTAAAACCATGGACTCGATAGGCATTTAATCCGGCGACAGTCTGGAGCAACTCCCGATGTACGAAGTGATCCTCAAGCGATTCGAGCGGCCTGACAAAGTTCGCGTGCTATCCCCCGTCTCAAAATCGAGATCGGGGGCACCGGCAAGGGAACGAGGGAACAAGAAATCTGATGTCAGGTATGATCGGCCCCAGACCAGGCAACAGTTCATGGTTGAGAACCTGCTAAGCTGCAGGAATCTTGATGAAGTTCTCGCACCTCACTATTTACGCAGCACTGGCTTGCGTCGGCGTGTCCGCGCAGATACCGGCATGGCCACCGGAGCCGGGACATGCGCAGATTCCGATTTGGCCCGGTGCGGCACCTGATCCGCAGCCTGTCAAAGGGCCCGAGAAGGTAGAGACAGATCCGAAGTCCTTGATCGGTGGAAAGACAGTGACGGCTGTCGGCAATGTCACGCAGCCTACGATCACGGTTTATCCCGCACAGGGAAACAACACCGGTGCTGCTGTCGTTGTTTTTCCCGGCGGAGGCTATCAGATGCTGGCCATCGACCTCGAAGGGACGGAGGTCTGCGATTGGCTGGTTCCCAGGGGAATCACATGCGTGCTATTGAAATACCGTGTTACGGACATTGGGACCTATGCAAAATCGGGGCCCTATCCGGAATCAAGAATGGCGCTTGAAGATGCACAGAGAGCTGTCGGGCTGGTGCGCTCGAACGCGGTGGAATGGCACATCGATCCGCACAAGATCGGGGTTCTGGGATTCTCAGCAGGCGGGCATTTGTCGGTGGCGATGAGCGTTCACTTTGCGAAGCGCCTGTACCGGCCAGTCGACGCCGCGGATGACGTGAGCTGCCGTCCAGATTTTGTGGTTGCCATCTATCCGGGGCATCTTTCGTGGTCGGCGGCAGAGTCGGATGCAGAACTGGGACGCAAGAAGTATCCACTGCCAAAACCCGACCGGCTTTCTGCGGTCGACAAGAATCTCGGCTTGAATCCCGATTTGCACATCACTAAACAGACGGCGCCGACGTTCCTGCTGCAGGCTGAAGACGACCACGTCGACACCGTGTACGATTCGCTGTCGTATTACATTGCGCTCAAGAAGGCCGGGGTTCCAGCCGAGATGCATTTGTATGCGCAGGGCAACCATGCGTTCGGGCTGCGACACACGAAGCTGCCGATTACCGACTGGCCTCAGCTTGTGGAAACATGGCTGGGGACGATCGGGGTGATTTCGCAATAAGCGCTTCTGAGTTTGCGGGAACTAGCGGAACGAACGTATACTAAGAATGTACGGTAGTTAGCCGTACATCTTAAGTAGGTGATTGCTATGGCGCTTGCATTGAGAACCGAACGAACTGAAGCCCGGCTGCTCCCCGAGCAGAAGCGGCGGATTGAGACCGCTGCCCGTCTTAAGGGTCTTTCACTCTCCGATTTCATCGTGCAACACGCCGATGAGGCGGCGATCCGGACGATTCAAAGCCATACAAGCTGGACTCTGGAGGACCGGGACCGCGACGCGTTCGTTCGCGCGCTGATTGACCCACCCAAGCCAAGCTCGCGCATGAGAGGCGCGGTCAAGCGTTATAAGAATGCGGGAAGATAGTGCCGGGCAAGAATCTTGCGGCTGAATTCCGAATCGAACCACTCAATTCCCGTCACGACAGGGCAGGATTTCATTGCGGCGTGGCCGAATTGGACGAGTGGTTGCAGCAGCGTGCGGGCCAGGACCAAAAACGCAACCTGGCCGCTGTGTTCGTTCTTACGCGCGACGGAACCAGCGTCGCGGGTTTCTATTCGCTTTCGGCGCATTCCATCGTTGCCGCGGAATTGCCGCTCGCTCATTCAACGAAGCTCCCGCGCTTTCCTCTTCCCGTGACACTGCTGGGACGAATGGCGGTGGCTGAATCGAAGCAAGGGAGAGGACTCGGAGAGCATCTTCTGATTCACGCGTTGGAGCGGGCGTTGACCGGCTCGCGCCAGATTGCATCGTGGGCCGTCATTGTTGATGCAAAGGCGGGGGCTCGCGACTTCTATCTGAAACACGATTTCATCCCGTTCCCCAACCGGCCCGAGCGGCTGTTTATAGCAATGAAGACGATTGAAGCGTTGTTTCGGGAATAGCGATGAGCGCCGAGTCGCCCCGCTGACTAGCTGTTGAGATACCCCATTCCGCGCAGCACGCCGCGCATGAAGGCGAAGCTTTCGATCACGCCGGGCATGGGGTCGTTTTCGTGGATCTCGTACTCGAGATCGACGAAGCCCCGGTACTTAATTGCAATCAACGACTCGAAGATGCCGCGGATGGGCATGATGCCCTCGCCTACGGCTACCTGGCTGTCTCTGTTCGAGAAATCTGTAAGGTCTTTGGCGTGCATGTTGAAGAGGCGCGGGCCCACGTCGCGAATGGCCTGGGGCAGGTTGGCGCCGGCGCGGGCTGCGTGGCCAATGTCGATGCAGCAGCCCATGCGCGGGTCCATCTTTTCCATGGCGCGCAGCACGGTATAAGGCGAGGGCCATAGCTTGTCTTCGGGGCCGTGATTGTGGATGGCGAAGCGGATGTCGTATTCCTTCACGAAGCGCTCGATGCGGGGCAGCGTAGTGACGGCAGGATCGCCGGCCACGATCACTTTTACGCCTGCGCGCCTGGCATACTCGAACTTTGAGCGGATGTCGTCGTCTTCGTCCTTGGTAAAGCTGACCACGCCCATGGCGTGCACTTTGATGTTGTTGGCGGCGTAGTCGGCCATGGCGTCGGCTTCGCCAGTGGCGTCGAAGGGTAAGTGGTCTTTGACGTCCTTGCAGTTGAGGTCGACCAGGTTGAGTTGCTTCATGTATCCGATCAGCTGCGCGCGCGTGAAATTGCGAAAGGTGTAGCTGGCGAGGCCGAGTTTGATGGGCGAAGGCTTGCCGGTCTCTGGCACGGCGTCGGCGGAAGCGGGAGCGGCGCCGGCGGCAACGCAACCAGCCGCCATCACGACGCCGGATTGAATGAAGTTACGACGGGATAAGCTATTTTTCATAAGTGAAACTCCTTTGTTTCTTCGGCGTGACGGTGAATGACCGAATCCGCAATTCACTGTACAACATGCACAGAAGTCAACCGCACCAGCATGACACCGTGGGGTGGGACCTCGGCCGAAAAGCTGTCAGCAAATGACCCAAGGTCGTGCTGCCGCCAAAGGTCGCGCGCTGTTTGAGTGCCGTTCAACCCAAGCTGTTTCCAGTCCGCAGAAATGGAGCGCGGCGCGGTGGTCAGGTTGAAGAAACCGACGGCGACGGAGCCGTCTTCAAGCGGTTTCAAGAGGATGAACTCGTTGTCAGTCTTGCGGTCAATGGCTGCCTGCTTCCCGAGCGAGTCCTGATCGATGTCGATGACCTCGGAGTTCGAAAGCACATTCAGGGTGAAGGGATCGAGCTGGGTCATCTCGCCGGAGAAGATGAGTGGCGCGGCCATCAGTGACCACATGGACATATAGCTGTATTGCTCTTCGTGGGTCAAAGAGGTAAGCCTGCCCGCGCCCTCAGTTCGGGCGTCGCCGACGGTTCCTATCAGGATGTAGTCGGGATCGTTCCATCCGCCGGGACCGGCATTGGCGCTGTGCTGGGCGTTGGCGAAGCCGACATGGTAAAAGCCGGGCAGAGCGTCGCCGGCTTCCCATCCCAGGTCGCCGGTGGTTCGCCAGGAGTTGCCGCCGACCTGGCGTCCCCAGTTCCAAACGTCGCCCATTCCGTACTGGCACATGTTGAGGACGACGTCGCGATCGAGGCCGTGAAGGACGCCACCCATTTTGATGTATGGCTTCTCAACTTCCGCAAGCGACTTATCTTTGGCGATGTGGTCGTAGGAGCACCAGTCGTACTTGAACAGATCGAATCCCCACGCGGCGATGCGGCGCGCGTCAGCATCTTCGTGCTGATACGAGGCCTGATATCCGCCGCAGGTCAAAGGGCCTGGCCCACTGTAGATGCCCGCCTTCAGCCCGAGGGAGTGGATATAGTTGGTGAGCGCGGCCATGTCAGGGAAGCGTGAGTTGGGCACAATGTTGCCCTGCGCGTCGCGGGTGGGTCCCATCAGGGCAGGGTCGTTGGAGCCGGGCTTGCGGGCCCAGCAGTCGTCGATATCGACATATTGATAACCGAAGTCGGCCATGCCGGAAGAGATCATTGCGGAGGCAGCGGTACGAATATCGCTGTCGGTGATGTGCTCGTAATAGCTATACCAATCGTTCCAGCCCATCTGCGGCGTAAGGCCGATGGTGTCGCCGACGACAATTTTCAGCGGGCGAGTGTCTGAGCCCAGCGCATTGCTGGCCTTCAGGGTCACCAGGAATTCGCCAGGGTTCTCGGGCGTTGTGCCCGAGATGATTCCGGTTTGCCGATCGAGCTTGAGCGAGGCGGGCAGATGCTTAGCAGAAAACGTGACGGGCCGGTTTCCGGTGCAGGGAATGCGGTAGAGAAATGGATGGCCGGGGCGTGCGCCGTAGACTTTGGGGCCGTTGAGGTGAGGCGTGGGCGGAGGCGCGGGAGTGCGCAGATCGGAGGTCTGCTGACTGGTTGCGGAGTTGAGTCCGATGAGAAGAACTGCTAGAACAATGGCGAATTGACAGGCGGAGCGTCTTCGAATGTGCATTATTTAACGCGAGTCCCGGGTCGCGGTTTGAAGTCGCCCAAGTATATCGCCAGGGGGCGTTGCTGAGATTTGTCCATAGCGGCTCGCGCGCATCCGTGATTTCCCTGTCGCACACAGCGAAGGTGAAGGTATGCTTTCGTCATGCTTGCTCGCAAAGGAGCGATCAGATTCGAGAGGTCAGTTTGAGAAACCAGCGAAAGGCCCCTGACGCCGCAAAGAAGCTCAACCCGTGGACCACTGTACCGAAAAGGACGGCG
>JBEKCW010000029.1:0-21456 GCA_050014675.1 Occallatibacter sp.
AGCCGCGGACAACGGTGCGGTTGTTGAGCATCGCGGGAGTCCACGCGAAACCAATGCGCGGCTGAAAATCGCGCAAACCGTAGAAGCCGTTGTAGAGTGCGTCGCTGGCGCCGTCTTTGCCGGCGATCTGGATTTGTCCGGTGTCGATGTTGAAATTGGCTTGTTGATTGCTGTCTTCAACCCAGGGCGTATGCAGGTCGTAGCGCAGGCCAAGGTTCAAAGTGAGCTGATCGGTCACCCGCCATGTGTCTTCGCCGTAAATGCCGATGACATTGGTGGACTGCTGCCAAGTAGCCCCTGTGCTGACGCCGCGGCCGTACTGATAGGGAAGGCCGAGCACAAAATCCGCTCCACCATCGCCGGTCCCGCTTCCGGCCGAAGCGGCGTTTACTGCGGTGTACTGCCCGTTGAAATCCATCAGACCCAGCTCACCGTTATTGCCGGCATAGAAGGTGAGGATTATATTGCGCCAGTATTGGCCGCCAAACTTGAAAGTGTGACGCCCATGAGTCCAGCTCAGCGAATCCTCGAACTGCCAGACGTGGTCATCAAAGCTCTGGGTCTGTTCACTTTGCCCAATTTCGTTGACCGTGGAGTTTGAAAAGTCCAGCGATAACAGTCCCGGCAGGCTTCCCGGATTGCCATTGCCGATTCCCAGGGTGTTGCCGAATTGGCCTACATTCGGATCCCAACTGTTGCCGGTGTTGAGAGTGATATGACTCCATCCAAAGCGAAAGTCATTGAGGAGGTTGGGTGACAGTGTTCTGGTCCAATCGCCGACAGTGTTGATAATCGGCGTTGTTGCATAACTGTTGCCAACCAACGCTTGCGAGTAAGTGGCTGGATTGTTCTGGTATGCCCTGGTGAAGCGGTATGTGATGTTGTCTTTCTGCGTCAGTTTGTAGTCGATCTTTAAATCGCCCTGGTCAACGTTTTCGGCGGATGTAGAAGTGTTGACCGAATTGCTTTGCAGGCCGGCGCTTGTGGGTGCCGGGTAGAGACTGCTGGAGAACAGCGCCGACGCCACCGGGCTGATCATAGCCGCGGGAATCTTGTTATACGGGAAAGGGCTGCGCGCGGAGGCCGGGGTGGATTGAGGCGTGCAAGGCGCGGTGAAGGATGCGCAGGGGTTGTACAACTGACCCGTTCCGAGGCAGTTTCCGCTGGTATCAAAGCCAGCGGTGCAGACTGCGCCGAAGTCACCACCGCGCTCATTCGCGGTGAAAACCGTAAAGGCAGAAGATGAGGTGGGTATATCGAAGCGCTGCCCTTGATAATCCGCAAAGAAAAAGAGCCGGTTCTTGAGGATCGGGCCGCCGACGGTACCGCCAAACATGTTCCAGCGGACTGCGCTTTTCGGAATGCCGGTCAAATTGTTCGACCAGCTGTTCGCATTCAGGACATCGTTGCGGAGAAACTCCCATACATCGCCGTGGAACTTATTAGTCCCCGACTTGATCGTTGCGTTCACGATGCCGCCCTCAAAATTGCCGAACTCGGCCGGAGCGTTGCTCGTGATCAGATTGAACTCCTCAATCGCATCCGGTGCCGGCGTGTAACCCAGCAGATTGTCTGAAACCTGGTTATTGTCCATGCCGTCCAGCAAAAAGTTGTTCGCCTGTTCGCGGTTGCCGTTAATGAGCGGACGGCCTCCATAACCGGCGGTATTGTTGCCGTTATTAAAGCTGCTGGGATCGGTTGAGACCGCGCCTGGCGCAAGCAGAGTAAGTTGGACGTAATTGCGCGAGGCAAGCGGAAGGTTATCGTTGGTCGCCGCGTTTATAACGGTGTTGACCTGCGTGGATTCCGTTTCCAGAACTGGCGGCGCGCCGGTCACTTCCACTGTTTCGGATACCTGCCCAACCTTGAGCGCCAGGTCAATGCGAGCGACCTGATTCACGGTAAGGACAAACGCCTCGCGAGAGACGGTGGCAAATCCAGCCTTCCCGACCTTGAGAGTGTAAGTGCCCGCCGGCAGTTGCGAGATGCGATAGAGACCGGCATCGTCGGACATAGCGCTCGAGCTGGTACCGCGATCCATTGAAATCGCGTTGACAGAAGCGCCGGAAACAGCCGAGCCGTTTTGGTCAGTGATGGTACCGACTATGGTTGCTGTGACTTCCTGGCTCCATGCCGAAGAGGCTAGAACGGTAAGAATAGCCACCAGGGAACTACACAGAAAAAGTACTCTCTTGCTCATCTCAACCACCTCCAATTTTGAATTACGGAAATTCCGATATCTTCTGGTTTCTCTGCAACGAACGCGAGGCTCGCCCGAGCGTGAAATGGGGAGCGATTCTACCAACGAGACCGGGCCAATTGGCCAAAAACATGAGCGAAAGTGCTGATATCGATCATTACTGGAACTAAGCGGGAAATGGAAATCAGCAGTGCCACACAGCATAGGGCCAATTTCACTAAAAAGCAACAATTCTTTATGATGGTTCTTTATTAAGTTTTTCGTCCTGCAGTAAGTTAATTTTTTTCAATGACTTAACGATGATTGACGCTTTCGTAAAATTCGCGCCTCCCGCGTGCAACCATTGGGTGGATTCGCTGGGGCAGGAATCAAGCGGTCAGATTTTGGCTGGTTAAGGCGCCACGATGTAGTGTAAAAAGAAGAGCGCGCTTGGGCGTTTGCCCTTGATCTGCTCACGTTGGTTGCCCTTAAAAGGCCGAATCCGTCACTACTGCTCTCATCTCCGTCGGCGGTGGCCTCGGGACCGTCAATTTTCCTCGCATTGCGTTCATGCCCGGAAGCCGGTCTGTCCATCATTAACCGCGTGGTTGCCTGCAGGAAGCGCTACAATCTCGCGGGCCTGGGTATCGACCAGGAATTTCCGGGCCGCTTGTGAATACTTCCATCATTCAGGAAAATCGGAGGCGACACTCTCATGGTTCCTCTCAAATCAAAGGCTCGTTTTGCTTTATCAGTTCGTTTGTTCGTCGCCATCATCCTGCCCATCACCTGGGTTCTTAGTTGCGCACAGGCACAGCAGCCCACACCGGCTATGCCGATGAAGCCCGACGTCAGGAACGGCGCGGAATACAGTCACTTGCAAAAGAGAGTGGTGCGCGCTCGCCTGCTCGATGGCATGGAGGAACTATCGCATTGGTCATTGACTGGCGTTGGTACGATGACTCTCTCAACAACCCCGGTCAAACAGGGGCAAACGTCTCTCCGAATTGCCTCGACTGACAACATTGGCCGCGTTGAGGGCGGCGGAGACTGGCAGGACCTTGTCGCCACCCGCAGTTTTCCCTCAGAAGACTGGAGCAAGTACAACCGCATTTCCGTATGGGTCTTTCCTGATATTCGCGGGGCGCCGGCCATTTCGCTGAATATGGCGCTGCACAACGAAGGAACGCATTTACTGCCAGACGACCAGAATGAAGGCCGCGACGATTCCATACCGATTGTGAACCATCAATGGAACCACGTGGTGTGGGAAATTCCCTCGCTCGATCGCGACAAGGTCACAGGGCTCAGCTTCGGCTATTCCCTTCCACGGATGATCCCCAATCCCGGCGACCAGACGGTTTTCTATCTCGACCAGCTCGAATTGCAGAGCGTTGACCCCGACTACGTGGAAGGATGGGCGGTAGCGCCGGAAAAGATTGCCTTCAGCCACGCCGGATACTCGCCCGGCACGACGAAGACTGCGCTGGCCAGCGGGCTGGCCGCGCACGATTTCTCTTTGATCGATGAAGCCACAAAAAAGACGGTCTTCACGGGTCCGGTGAGGGATAGCAAGACTGCCCTGGGAAAATTTCAAGTGCTGGATTTCTCCACGGTGCAGCATCCCGGAACCTATTTCCTTCGCGCGGGTGATGTGACTACGCGGCCTTTTCGGATCGGCACGGATGTGTGGCGCGACAGCATTTCGAAAGTCCTCAACTTCATGTACAGCGAGCGATGCGGCACAGTGATTCCAGGAATCCACGACATGTGCCATGAGGATGACTACACGGTGCATGGCGATCGGCGCATTGTCGTGAATGGCGGCTATCACGATGCCGGCGATACAAGCGCAACCGGAAATACTCCGGCGCTGGCGTACGCCCTGTTCACGCTTGCCAATCGCCTGCAGCAGGAGAAAGATGATCCCGAGCTGCTGAACCGCGTGATCGAGGAAGCCGAATGGGGCCTGAAGTGGGTACTCAAGACTCGATTTGGCGACGGCTATCGCAGCACCGGCCAAAATATCAGCTATTGGACCGACGGCATCATGGGAGATGCCGACGACCGCTTCGGCGAAGCCGTCAACGATCCGGAATGGAATTTTCGAGCAGCCGCGGTGGAAGCACTTGCCAGCCAGGTGCTGAAAGCCAGCGATCCAGATTTGGCGGGGCGCAGCCTTGACACTGCGAAAGAAGACTGGCAGTTCGCTGCCGACGGTCTGAAAAATGCGCCGCCGGTGCCTGAGGTCTATGGACAAAAAGACAACCTGGAGAGGATTTCGTTTGGAGCGATTGCCTCGATCGAGCTCTACAGGGCAACTTCCGATCCCATCTACGCCCAGGAGGCTGTTGATCTGGGGAACCAGATTCTCGCTTCTCAGGAACGGGCGCTGCAGCCGTGGAGCGTTCCCATGACCGGATACTTCTACACGGGTCCGGATCGGAAATATCTCTTTCACCGATTCCACATGGGAGAAGAAGAACAGCCTATTGTGGCGCTGGCGCATCTGTGCGAGGCGCTGCCTGACAACCCGAACTGGATCAAATGGTATTCAGCCGTCTTGCTTCATACGAAGTATTACCAGGAAGTGGGGGCACAGCTTGATGCGCCCTACAACGTGCTTCCCGCTGGTGTCTACACAATCAGCGGAGCGACTACCCTTCCCGAAGGTCAAGCCTGGAGGCCACTGGAAACGGCGAGCCGCGCTGCGTTCATTTCCCAGGTAAAAGAGGGACTTCACTTAGGTGGAGATGCCTGGCTGCGGCGTTATCCGGTATGGTTTCAGTTCCGTGGAAACTCCAGCGTGCTGCTCTCCGGGGCCAAAGCCCTTTCAGTGGCGGCGCAACTGCGCGGAGATACGGGCGATGAAGACCTGGCCCAACAGCAGGCCCAGTGGCTGATCGGCAGAAATCCTTTCTCCGCAAGCATTATGTATGGCGAAGGATATGACTGGACTCCGCTTTACAGCGTGCGATCAGGCCAAATGGTAGGGGCGCTCCCGGTGGGCATTGAGACCAAAGGTGATGCCGATGCGCCTTATTGGCCTGACCAAATCTGCTGGACCTACAAGGAGGTGTGGACTCAACCAGCGGGCCAATGGATCTGGCTGATGCGTGATCTGGCGGGTCCGGCGATTCTAAGCGGCGTAGTCGATCGGGGAAGCACCGGAGCCGTTGTGCTGTTCAACACAGGCACTCAAGCTAACCTCAGCGTGCCGATTGCGGCGGATGGAAGCTTCAGGGCTGCTATTCCGCAAGGACGGTATCTCGCGAGCTATGGCGGGGCGCACACATCTCTCGCGGCCCTCGCTGGTGGCGCCGATTCAATCGATCTGCGCCGCGGGCATGCCGTTACATTCGCAGCCACTTCAGAATCCTCAGGACCAGAATCCGTCATCTTGCGCGCAACCGTCGATGGAACAGGCCAGCACACCTTTACCGTCCGTGCAGACAACCTCGACCTCTCCAGTCCCGAGTCGATCTCTGTAGATCTCGGCAACCACGGTAGCCAGATCGTTGCGTGGCACGCGCGCGTTCGCGACAAGTCCACTCCCTGGGTGGCCGTGATTCTGCGGGATGGCTCGCTCGAGGCGCATGGGGAACTTAGCGGCGTGGCGCAATAGGCGTGACCCACGGCGAGCGATAGTTTGCCGCATACGCATGGCCAGACATGGGGTCGACGGCCACGGCGTAAGGACTCTTGCCCGCATCCCGCACACCGATAACCGAATTCTTGACGCCATCGATAACCGTGACAGTGTCGCCGTGAACATTTGCGACAAACACTCTGTTTGACCTGGCATCGACCGTCACTCCCTGCGGATGTTTTCCGACAGGCAAGGTAGCAACGACATTCCGATTTCGCAGATCGATGACGCTGAGCGTCTCGTCCCCGTAATTCACCACGTAAAGCCGGCGCGTTTCTGAATCGATCGCCACAGCGCAAGGGATTTTGCCGACGGCAATTGTGCTGACGTCGTGCGTCTTCTCGTCGAGCGCGACTATTTCTCCGGTTGCAGTTTGGGTAAGAAACAGCGTTGAAGACAATTCATCGAACGCCATGCCCCAGATGTGCCCCCCCACGGCGACCTTGGTGAGTGCGCCGGTGGCCTCGTCAACAATGCGGATATTGGGATCTCCGTACGTCCATAGGAAGACCTTGCCGGCCTTGGAATCGATCGCCAGGCCATCGGCATCGCCGACCTTCAGCGACGTTGCGGTGTTGGTTGCCCCGTCAATCGCCGTCACCGAACCAGCATAAGTGTGCGTCACGTAAACTCTGTTGCTGCTCTCATCCACTGCCAGAGTGTAGGGGAGAGCTGCGATGGAGACAGTGGCAATCACTGTGTCGTTGCTGCCGTCGATCACACTCACCGAGGCGCTGCCATCGTTGGCCACATAAATTCGATTGGTGGCGCCATTGACGGCAATGGCGACCGGCTCAATTCCCACGGCGACAGTGCGCATGACGCCCGTTCGAGCGTCGATTACCGTTACCGAGCCGGCGCCTTCGTTGGCCGCATAGATCTTATGCGTGGCGGGATTTGAAACGACAGGGACACTGGTAATGACGCGTCCCCACGGGCTGACTTCAGCTGCGGACCAAACGGAATGTGAGAGAGCGAATGAAAACAAAGCGACAGCGGTCCGGCAGGCAGAGCTTGATGCGAAGTGCGATGCGCGCGAAATCATTGTGATCAAAACTCCTGAAGGCACTATATTATTATTCCTTAGAAAGTCCGGTGTCGAGCGGAATTCGAGACTCGCCGGATCAGGGAGGATTCCCGTTGCATCGGCATCTTCGCTCACTTTGCTTTTTAGCTTTGCTTGCTTTCGCCGCAGTAATAAGCCCAAGTCAGACAAAATCATTTCGTGTGCTGGCGTTCTACTCAACGAACGTGGAACAGGATCACGTGGATTTCGCCATGCAGGCGATTCCCTTTTATCAAGCAATGGCCGAACGCGACCACTTCGAATTCAAAGCCACGTCGAACTGGGATGACTTGAACCCGGCGGTCCTCAAGGATTACCAGGTTGTAATGTGGCTTGACGAGTTCCCTTCCACCGCTGCGCAGCGCAAGGCGTTTGAGGATTACATGGAGCATGGTGGCGCATGGTTGGGCTTTCATATAGCCGGCTGGATGGAAACGCGCGCTACGTGGCCCTGGTTTGCCGACTTTCTGGGGACGATGTTTTCAGGCAACAGTTGGCCGCCGCTTCCAGCCACATTGATTGTTGACGATTCACAACATCCGGCGACAAAGGGACTGCCGGCCAGTTTTGTCTCACCGGACAACGAGTGGTACAGCTGGGAGCCCAGCCCTCGCGTACACCCAAATATCAAGGTCCTGATGACGCTTGCGCCCTCGAATTATCCACTGGGATTCAAGGACACGCTGGGCGGAGGAGATATTCCCGTGACATGGATCAATACGAAGTACAGGATGATCTATACCAACATGGGCCACGGCAGCAAGATTCTGGATAGCCCGACGCAAAACAAGTTTTTTGAGAATGCCCTTCTTTGGCTGGGCGGGCGAAGCTGACTCTATAAATCGCCATAGATGCTGTACGCAAGGTTAAGCGTCGACGCATCAAGAAAATGATTGAGGGCTCCTTGAGACTAAGAACCATCCGCATTCTGGCATTCGCGCTCTGTTTGTCCTCAGTTTCAGCCGCATCCGGCCAGGATGGAATTCCAAAAGCCGCGTGGAAGCGTCCCCTGGGGCTTCCACTTGAAAATCCCGGTGTGACGCGCAACCCAGGCGATATCGATGACGGCTATTGGCAAGGCGTTCCCGTGGGTGGCCTTGGAGCGGGCACGTTCTCGCGCAGCTATCGCGGCGACTTCGCGCGCTGGCACATCAAAGCCGGCGTTCATAAATATGAGCCGGTGTATGCCAATCAGTTCGCAATGTTCCAGCAGTCTGAAGGTGACGCGCAGGGTGTAGCCCAGGTGCTGATGAACGGCAAGCCGCAGGGCAGTGAACTCTCAGCGTGGCAGTGGAACTACCCTGTAGGGGCTGGCGATTACTATGCCCTCTTCCCGAAGGCATGGTTCGACTACAAGTGGAATCGCTTTCCAGCCGACGTGACGCTGGAGCAGTTTTCGCCCGTCATTCCCGAGAACTATCGCGAATCCAGTTACCCAGTTGCGGTGTATCGCTGGCATGCTGAGAATCCAACCAACAAGACGGTGACCGTTTCCCTGCTTTTTTCGTGGACCAATATGGTGGGCTGGTTCAGGACCTTTACCCGCGACTACGCGGGCACGCCGAATCAGGGCAACTTTAACAGCTACCGCAGCGAGCCGATTGAAGGCACAGGCACCATGAAAGGCGTCGTCTTCTCGAGGAACCGCGGAAGCGCCGGCCCGAACGATTGGGATGGCCAGTTCGTAATTGCCGCACTTGATTCTCCCGGCGTGGAGGTGAGTTATCAAACCACCTGGCTCGCCCAAGGAGACGGCAAGGAGATTTGGGCGCCATTCGCCAAAGACGGCCGGCTTGCCAACGACCCTAAGTCCTGGGTCAGCGATAAAGAGAAGTTGGGCGGAGCTATCGCCATTCGCTTCACGCTCAAGCCGGGCGAGAAAAAGATCATCCCCATGGTGTTGGCCTGGGACTTTCCGGTAGTGCAATTCGGCGAAGGCAGAAAGTGGAATCGCCGTTATACCGACTTTTACGGAACGTCAGGCCAGAACGCCTGGAAGATTGCGCGCGACGGGCTGCAGCATGCAACGGAGTGGAGTGAGGCGATCGATCGATGGCAGGCCCCTTACGTCAACGATGAAAGCAAGCCGCTCTGGTATCGCGGCATGCTTTTCAACGAGCTTTATGCGCTTACCGACGGCGGAACTTTCTGGGGCCGCGAGGCTGGATCGGACTTGAAGAAACCGCCGACCTTTGCGTTGCTTGAGTGCTTTGACTACGCTTATTACGGAACGCTCGATGTGCGTTTTTACGGTTCGCTGCCGCTGGTGAAGTTCTGGCCGCAAATCGATAAGCAAGTGCTGCGCGAGTTCGCCGATACGGTGCCGAAAGAATGGCCCGAGCAGGGACTATGGGTTTGGAAGACCGAGCAAACCGGGCAGCCGGTTACGCACAAGCGCAAGAAGATTGGCGCGGTGCCGCACGATCTCGGCGTGCCTGAAGGCGATCCCTTCATCGCGGTCAATGAGCCCGGCTGGCAAGACACCAACGACTGGAAAGATCTTAACTCGAAGTTTGTGCTCATGGTCTATCGCGATTATGTTTTGACTGGGCGCCAGGATACGCAATTTCTGCGCGAGACCTGGCCCGCGGTGAAAGATGCAATCGAATATCTTCGCCAGTTCGATCACGGCGGCGGTGTGCCGGAGAACAGCGGCTACCCCGACCAGACCTACGATGACTGGGTGGTGAAGGGTGTGAGCGCTTACTCGGGCGGCCTGTGGCTGGCCGCGCTGCGTGCGGCTGAAGAAACTGGGCGCATCGTCGGCGATACACGAGCCGCGGCCGAATATCACGCACTATTCCTGAAGGGACAAAAGACATACGTTTCGCTGCTTTGGAATGGTGAGTACTTCCGCTACGACACCACCAGCGAATCGAAAGACGACATTCAAACCGACCAGCTTGCCGGCCAGTGGTATGCGAATCTGACCGGTTTAGGCGAGATAGTGCCGCGCGCGATGGAGATGTCGGCGCTCAAAAAGATCTTCGACTTCAACGTGATGAAATATGGCGATGGCCAAATGGGAGCGGCTAACGGCATGAGCTCCGATGGCAAAATTCTTACCAATGCCGAAGCTAAAGAGGTATGGGTGGGCACAACCGAGGGATATGCAGGATTGTTGTTGAGCGAGGGCATGAACGACGAGGCCTGGAAGGCGACCTGGGGGCTTTACCACACCATTTACGAAAGCAAAGGCTACTGGTTCCGTACGCCTGAGGCCTGGGATGTGACGGGCAACTTCCGCGCCGGAATGTACATGCGACCGATGGCAATCTGGGCGTTGGAAATGACTCCGGCCCGCGCGAAGTAAGCGGATTGCAATTGGGCACAATTTGACACTCAATGGAGGAACTATGCGATTGATCAGCAGGATTGTTTGGCGATTAGCACTTCCCTTCCTCGTGCCGGTCTTCTTATTGGCTTCAGCAGCGGGCGCCAGGGCGGCGGATCCATCAGCTGAAACTCCAAAATTCCGTGTAGTGGCTATCGCAGAACCCGGCGGCATTCACCTGCCGTTCGTGATCGCCGCAAAAGCCTGGCTGAATCAACTGGCGGCGGAGAATCACTTCTCTGTCGACTACATCGAGGACACCGCAAAGATCAACGACGACTTCCTCTCGCACTATCAGCTCTTCATCCAGCTCAACTACCCGCCTTATCGCTGGACACCAACGGCGCAAGCCGCATTCATCAAGTACATCGAAGAAGGCCGCGGCGGGTGGATTGGATTTCACCACGCAGGGCTTCTGGGCGAATTTGACGGCTACCAGATGTGGCCGTGGTTTTCGCAGTTCATGGGCGGCATCCGATACACGCAATACATTCCCACATTTGTCGACGGCATAGTGACGGTCGAGTACAAGTCGCATCCGGCAATGAAGGGCGTTTCGAGCCCATTCAAAGTTCTTCACGAGGAATTCTATACATGGGATAAATCGCCGCGGCCGAATGTGCGCGTGCTGGCCAGTGTCGATGAGAACAGCTACAGTCCGGACACGAAGATCAAGATGGGCGACCATCCCGTGATATGGACCAATGAGCACTACAAGGCGAGAAACATTTACATCTTCATGGGGCACCACGCCGATCTCTTCGAGAATCCGGCCTTTACCACCATCTTTAAGAACGCGATCTTCTGGGCGGCGCAGCAAAAGCCGGCACAGTAATCAGATCCGCTCAGTTCCCTTGCCAGTACTTCTGGAATCCGATGTACTCAGCCGGCACCGATGCCAGAATCTTGCGGCGTAGCTCGAGCATGTCCACCGAGCCCTTGGTGCTGAACAGCACCTCGCCGCCTGGAGCGAGCAACACCGTGTAAGGCACTGCCGAATCCCACTTGGGATCAAATGCTTTCTGAAGCGCGGCAGTGTCGTCAGTGGCGAACAGCAGGTTGTGGCTGGTGGCGTGTTTGCGCTCGAGGAACTTCAGCACAAACGCCTTCTCGTCCGGCGTATTAGCTGAAACTGTTACCAGATTGAAGCCGCGATCGCTGTACATTCTGAAGGTGTCCTGCATATCGGCGAACTCCGCTACGCAGGACCCGCACCAGGTGGCCCAGAAGCTGACCAGCGTGTAGTTGTCGCCCGCATTGGCGCGCAGTTTTTTCAGTCCCTCCGCGTCGACCAGGTCGAGCGAGACAGGTTGCGCATTCAGCTTCTGCTCCGCGGCCGCTCGCAGAGCTTCCTTCTCCTGCCACTTGGTTGAGCATCCGACGGCCGCTGTGTGCGTGACGGGTACGGGCTTACCGGCCAGCAGGGCGTCAATCGCATTGCGCGCGTCCTCTGACTTCACTTTCTCAATGCGGTAGTTGTCGTCAATGCGTCCTTCGTATTGAAGGCGGCGGCTCTTATCGAAGATGAAGACATGCGGAGTGGCCTGCGGTCCGTAGGCACGCGCGACCGACTGCGTTTCACCATCGTAGAGGTATGGATAGTGCAGATGCTTCCACGCATAACGGACCTTCATTTCCGGGAGAGTGTCGCTCATGTCCGACGAATCGAGCTCATCGATGGTCAACGCCTTTGGGTCATTGCCCTGGATCGCCACGACGGCAACGCCGCGCTTGCCGTAGTCTTCGTAAAGCTTCTCGATGCGCTGCTCGTAGATCTGCGCAATCGGGCAATGGTCACAGGTGAAGACCACGACCAGCACCGTACTGCGAGCGTAGTCGCTGAGTTTGTGCACCCTTCCGTCCACGCCGGGGAGCTCAAAGTTGGGTGCGCTCGATCCCAAAGCGAGAATGGGATGTACCTGAGCATGAACACTTACTGCCGCTATCGCCAGCAGTACAGAGGTCAACAGCTTTTGCATGATAGCCTTCTCTCGCGCAACTCTCGAGCGTCCGCTCCGGAGGCGCAAGCCGTTGCGCAGACTCCGCGCGGAATGCAGCGGCAGATGTTTCTAACGTTGTATAACAAAGTATTCAAGACTGCAAGCGCCCAAATTCCCATTCGAGAATCACAGCGTCGGTGGAGGAAGTAGAACCGAGGGAAGCGCTTCCATTGCCAGCGAGATGCAGCCCCACAGCACTGCTTGCTGGCTCGGAGGGCTCGATGCAATTTTGGTCACTGCGAATTCCCCGCCCTCCAGTTGCTTCTGAACGAAATCAATGAGTACTGGATGGCTGCCAATTTCGCCGCCCAATACGATTAATCCCGGATTCAAAATCAGCGAGAGGTTCACGATGATGTCGGCGACAATCTCGGAGTGCTGGCGCACAATCTTAACGGCGCATCCATCGCCCTGCTGAGCCAGATTCAAAACATCCAGGGCAGTCACGTCAGCTTTGTACGAGCCGCGCGACAAATTGCCCTGGGCCTCGCTCCAACTCTTCAGAATTCCACGGCTCGTCAAGACACTTTCCAGTTCGCCGAACTCGTGAATGGTCAACTGCCGGCGAGAAATCGATGGTAGGCGGAGATAGGCAATTTCGCCCGCCGACCAGTCAGCGCCATGGTGAATTCGGCCATCAAGAAAGATTCCCGCTCCCACGTTGGCGCCGATGCTGATGAAGGCGAAGTCCTGCAGGCCTTGGGCGGAGCCTCGAAAGTGCTCGCCCTGCGCAGCCAGGTTGGTATCGTTCTCGACGATCACCGGGCAGCCCGCAATTTTGCTCAGCATGGCGCGCAGGGGAACAGAGCGCCAGCTTTTGAGAGTGCTGATCAGAAGAACGTTGCCTTCGTCCACATTGGTGATTGCGGGCACTCCCACCCCCAGCGCCAGCAGTCTGTCGCGACCTTTCATTTGCCTGCGCAAGAGGCCTTTCAGCTCCTGCCCAATCAAGCTGCAGATTGCTTCCGGAGTCGTATTTTTCCCGGCAAGCGACACTTCCGTCCTCTCGAGTTCGCTGCCATTCAAATCCGTGAGGAGAAAGGGAATAGTTCGAGAGGTGATCTCCACCGCCAACAGGCAACCATGCTCCGCCTTGAAGCGCAACATGTCCGGAGGCCTGCCGCCGCTTGACGGTCCCTCACCGAGCGGCTCGACCAGATCCGCCGAAAGCAGATCCTTCACCACATTGGTGACCGTAGGCGCGCTGAGCCCGGAAGCGCGCACAAGATCGGCTCGAGAGCAGGAACCGCTTTCGCGCAGCAGCTTGAGAATGCCGTGAGCATTGGTGTGACGCAGAACCGACGGACGGCCAATTGGAATGGACTTCTTCTTCACTTTGATCCTTAAAGTATATGCGGCCATGAACAGCCAGATAAGCGAAACCATGATTCGCGACCCATAGGATTGGAAACCGGCTCTGCTTTTATGTAAGGAAGTTCTTGCTTCACATCTCTCGGGAATGATAGTAAATAAACATTACGAAGTATCGAGAAGCGCCATCGGCATTGAGCTGTGCGAGGATTGCCGGGACTTGCGAGGAACGGATGACGCGGGAAGCGACCATGCCAGAACCGCGGTGGATTGGCGGAGTGGAGCCCGGGCCAGAGCTTCTGACGGCAACCGGCACCGAGATTCTGGAGATCGAATGCCGGGAACAGCCCAGGAAACTCAGCGAGTTGATTCAGACGTATTCGAGTAACGTCGAACTTCGCACTGTCCTCGCAATGCTCCGCAGTCTATCGCGCCGACAGGGTCCGGTTCTGTTCGTGGGAATGGGCGCGTCTTATTGTTCGTCGTTCAGTGGATCAGTACTTCTTCAGACGCACCGAAGGCCCTCGTTCACAGTGGACGCTGGTGAATGGCTGCATTATGCGCAATGCGTCTGGAATGACGCTGCACTTTCTGTACTTGTCACTGCATCGGGAGAGAGCGCCGAACTGGTGGAACTGATGAAGACCGGCGGCGTGCGGCCGCTGGGACTGATTTGCAATAACGCGGCCAGCACCTGCTGGCAACTGACGGAAAACCGTTTGCCGGTTCTGGCTGGCCCCGAATATGGCAACGCAACAAAGACCTACACGAACACCGCTGCTGCCGCTATTCTGCTTGCTTCAGAGATGCTGGAACTGCCTTGGCAGGCAGATGCCGAGAGAGTGGTAGAGATCTACGCAGCCACTCTCGATCGGATCTTCGCTTTGCGCAAAGGCCTGGAAGAGTTTTGCCGCGGAGCCGCGAACATTGAGATTGTGGGCCGCGGTGCCGGCTATGGCGCCGCAATCATGAGCGCATTGACCATCCGCGAGATGAGCGGTTTTCGAGCTGCCGCCCACACTGGAGCGGGTTTCAAGCATGGGCCCAACCTCGACGTAGATGGCACGCACGTGGCCATCATTTACGCACTCGGGCGTGCGGCCAGCCTGGGGATCAAACTCGCCGAGGAATGCATCCGGCGTGGCGGAAAGGTTGTGTTGGTTTCTTCAGAAGATCGAGCACCTGTCGAGCGACTCTTTCCGGTTTATCTCGATACGGTGCCCGAGCCGTGGGAGGCAATCACCGCGAATCTAGTCGCGCAGGCGCTTACGCTAGCCATGGTTGAAAGAACTGGATGCCGCTTACCGCCGCGCTTCCAATACGGTCCAATGGAACAATAGATAAGGAGCCCAGTGAATCGCGAAGCCAGTTCGACCCGCAGAGAAGAACCAGCCGAGACCTACGTGCGCCGCGGCTTTCTGGGCCGCGTCTCGCTGATCGCGGGCCTGGGCGGCATTCTCTACGGCTTCGATATGGGCATCATCGCCGCGGTGCTGGTTTTCGTGCGCCAATCGTTCGCAATCTCCACGCGCATGGAAGAAATTGTCGTCAGCGTGGTGCAGGTCGGCTACATGTCAGGGGCTGTTGCCGGCGGAAGCATTGCCGATCGCATTGGACGCCGCACCACGCTGATGTGGGGCGGCATCATCTTTCTGCTCGGATCACTGCTGGCATTCTGGTCGCCTGACGTGACGATTCTCATCGTCGCCCGCGGCCTGCTCGGAGTTGCAATTGGATTCACCGCTGTTACCGCTCCGGTGTACGTGTCGGAACTTGCGCCGCCGCAGTCGCGCGGACTGCTCATCGGCCTCTATCAATTCGCGCTCACCATCGGAATCGTACTTGCCGATCTCGTGGGTTACTGGCTGGCGGGGCAGCATGCGTGGCGAACCATGTTTGGTTTGGGCGCTGTGCCCGCAGCGTTTTTTCTGGCGCTTATCTTCACGCTTCCTGAAAGCCCGCGTTGGCTCTTCGCGCAGAATCGTCTGGAAGAAATGTATTCGGTGTTAAGCAGCTATACCGATACGGCCGGCGCAAAGTTGCTCATCGAAGAGATTCGCACTGCTCTTGCCATTCCCGTAGAACAGCGCTGGAGCGAGCTGTGGAAGCCTGCCGTGCGCACTTCTCTGTTTATCGCGGTGGGCTTTACCGTGCTGCAGCAAGTCACCGGCATCAACACCATCATCTATTATGGTCCTCGAATTTTTGCTCTGGCAGGCATTACTTCAAACAAGAGCGCAATCTTCGCCACGCTGCTGGTTGCAGTCACCAACATGCTGGCCACCATCATTGCACTGGTCCTGGTCGATCGCGTGGGACGTAAGCCGCTGCTCTATGTGGGCGTCAGCGCGATGACAGCAAGCCTCGTTCTGCTTGCGTATTCGTTTCACGCACCGGCCGCCTTTGGAGCGGCGCCCGGCGTTGTGGCTACCGGCTGCCTGATGGTCTACATCAGCTGTTTCGCTTTCAGCATGGGCCCCATCGCATGGATCCTGGTGTCTGAAGTCTTTCCATTGCGCGTGCGCGGCCGCGGCGTGGCGGCTGCATCGCTTGGCGCAGGCGCATCCAATTTCCTCGTCTCCATCACCTTTCTATCGCTGATCGACGACGCCGGCAGCAGTGTCACGTTCCTCATCTACGCCGCGTTTTGCGTTGTCACGCTTCTGTTTGTGCGCTTCATCGTTCCGGAGACCGCGGGGCGGGAATTGGAATCAATCAGTTCCGAGGCGAATCGAGCCGCGGCGCGGATTGATAAACCCACAACGGCTCACCAGGTTTAGAGCGGCTAAGGAAACAATGCGGCAAGAGATAGAACAGATCGCAGCAGCAGAACAGAATGCATACGCATCGACAGGGCCGGGGTACGTCGCGGGAGTTGACCTGGGCGGCACCAACCTGCGTCTCGCGTTGGCAGACATGTCGGGCAGGATTCTCGCCCGATGGTCGTCCTCGACCGCTGCCATACGCGGACCCGAGGCGGTGATTCAACTCATCTGGGTGGGCGTTAAAAGCATGCTGCACGAAGTTGCGGCCCCTCCAGAGGCCCTGCGATCCATTGGAATCGGCGTACCTGGCATCACCGACGTGAAGAACGGCATCGTCATCGCCACCTCCTACTTGATGGGCTGGAGAGACATACCATTACGCGCGCTGATCGAGAAAGAGTTGAATGTGCCGGTGATTATCGACAACGACGTAAACATGGCAGCCACGGGCGAACAGTGGTTTGGCAATGCAAAAGATGCCGCAGATTTCGTATTCCTCGCCATCGGAACCGGCATCGGCGCCGGCATCGTACTGAACGGCAAACTGCATCGCGGCAACCGCTGGGCCGCCGGCGAAATCGGTTACATGCTGGTCCCCGGAGCGGCAGAGATCCCCGCCAAGAGTGGCGAGCCTGGAGCGCTGGAGAGCATGATCGGCGGAGAAGGCATTAAAAACCAATGGCAGAAACTCGGAAGTCTGGACGAGTCTGCGCCGCCCTCAGAGCTCAACGCAACCGAGATTTTTGATCGCGCAGTTGACGGCAATATCCGCGCAAAAGAGCTGCTTTGCCAATCGGCCACTATGATGGCGCAAACCATCTACAACATTTCGCTGGTTCTCGATTGCCCGCTTTTTGTGCTGGGCGGCACGGTGGGCATGCACCCAGCCCTTTGCGATGCGGCGCAGAAAATGTTGGATCAGTGGATCGTGTCCGGCGGCCCGCGGTTGGTTCGCAGTTCGCTGGGCACGGATGCACAACTGCTTGGCTCCATTTGCGCCGCGTTGCAAATCGCGCAAGCTTCCATCATTCCGTCAGCCGTCTGCGCGAATTCCGACTAAGAACCATCAATGCGGCCACACTTCAGATCTCTCCGCTGCAATTGCTGCCTGGAGCGCAGACACCTTTCCAATTTGGTAAACGCCAATCAGACTGTCCAGCAATTTACGTCCCGCAAAAAGTTTGCAGCACACACTCCTCGGGGCGGGCGGGAGTCGAATACCTCTCAAGTTCTGGCCGCTCGTCATATGGTCGCGAGACAACGGCGAGCAGTTCCTCGAAGGGGCCGAAATCCTGGCGCATGCTGGCGGCATCGAGCGCGGCTTCAACAAGATGGTTGCGCGGCATGTAGGCTGGATTCACTCTGCGCATGGCTGCTGCGCGCTCCTGCCCATCGGCGGACTCTTCTTCGAGACGATGGCGCCATCCAGCGACCCAGTTGTCATATGCGGCGGGGTCGGCAAATAACACACGAACTCCCGCGTCGCCGTCTGGTCCGTCCGCGGCGTCGCACAATCTCCTGAAGGTCAGGGTGAAGTCGGCGCGGTTGGCAGCCATGCATTCGAGCAGATTTTCGGCCATGGCCGCATCGCCTTCGCGCTCCCGAACCAGACCAAGTTTGAGTCGTAATCCTGCATGATGGGCCGCTTTAAACTGAGGCTCAAAGGCGGAGAGGGCCTTGTTTGCAGCGGCCAACGCTACTTCTTCGCTGCCTGATTCCTGCGTAAGAACGGGCAACAATGATTCGGCCAGCCGCGCCAGGTTCCACAGTGCCACGCGAGGCTGGTTGCCATAGGCATACCTGCCGACGTGATCAATTGAGCTGTAAACTTTGGCCGGATCGTACGCCTCCATAAAGGCACAGGGACCGTAATCGATGGACTCACCGGAAATGGATGTGTTGTCAGTGTTCATGACGCCATGGATGAAACCGAGCAGCATCCATTGTGCGATCAACTGCGCTTGCCGTGCGATTACGCCCTCGAGCAGCGCGCGATACGGCTCTTTCGCCTGCGCGGCCTCAGGATAATGCCGAGCGATCGCATAGTCGGCAAGTATGCGCAAGCCCTCCACGTCACCCCGAGCCGCGAAGTACTGGAAGGTTCCCACACGCAGATGGCTCGCCGCTATCCGCGTCAGCACGGCTCCGGGCAAGACGGTGTCCCGCAGCACCTGTTCGCCGGTGGTCACTGCGGCCAGGGCTCGTGTGGTGGGTACGCCCAGCGCGGCCATGGCCTCGCTCACAATGTACTCACGCAACACTGGTCCAAGCGCAGCTCTGCCGTCGCCGCCACGTGAGAAAGGGGTTCGCCCGGAGCCCTTGAGTTGGATGTCGTAACGCCGGCCGTCGCGCGACACCAGTTCGCCGAGGAGGTTGGCGCGCCCGTCACCGAGTTGAGGCACAAAGTGCCCAAACTGATGCCCCGCATAGGCCTGCGCAATCGGCTCAGAGCCTTCGGCCACGCGGTTGCCCGCGAAAATCGCAACACCATGCTCGCTGGCGAGCGCATCTGCATCGAGTCCCAAATCCTGAGCCAGTTGCACATTGACTTTCACAATGCGCGGCGCTGCGACTGGCGTCGGGTCCAATCGCGCGTAAAAGTGATTCGGAAGCCGAGCATAAGTGTTGTCGAATGCAAAACACACCTGCTGGCCAGTGGGGGCTTGGCTTAGCGGCGGACCATTGAGGGGAATGTTGGGAGAATCCATCGTCTATTAGATGTGAGTGTACTGTTTTAGGTGCGCCTCCGTTGCAATCCACTCATTGCAACATTGGACCCGCACCGGTGGCGGAGCCCGAACCATCGTCGATCTGCTGAGCCAGGTCCACTCTCTATAAAATGGAATAAGCATGCCTTGAACCGGCGTTTGGCCGGCCGGTTTGCGGTGCTCACAAAATCTCCACGAAGGAACCTGATCGATGTCAAAGCGCGAATTCCAAACAGAAGTCAGTCAACTGCTCCACCTGATCGTTCACTCGCTCTATTCGCATCCCGAAATCTTCCTGCGCGAGCTCATCTCTAACGCCTCCGACGCACTGGACAAGCTGCGCCATCTCACCCTGGTTGACGAAAGCTTCAAGTCATTTCCGTTCAACCCACGGATCGATCTGGAACTGGACGAAGAGAAGCAAAGCCTGACGATCGCCGACACGGGAATCGGAATGAACGAAGACGATCTGATTTCAAATCTGGGAACGATCGCACGCTCAGGGACGAAGAATTTCCTGGCCCAACTCTCGGGCGACGCAAAGAAGGACTCAAATCTCATCGGCCAGTTCGGGGTCGGCTTCTACAGCGTCTTTATGGTCGCAGACAGGGCGGAAGTAATTTCGCGCAAGGCCGGCGAAGAGAAAGCCTGGCGCTGGACAAGCGATGGCAAGTCCGGATTCGAGATTGAACCGGCGGAGCGCGAAGTGGCCGGCACCACCGTCATCATCCACTTCAATGAGGAAGGCAAGCCCTACTCCAACAGTTGGCGACTGCAGGAAATTGTCAAGAAGTATTCGAATCACATCGCCTTCCCCATCTTCCTTACATACGACAAGAGCGAGTGGAACGAGACCGAAAAGAAGTCGATCAAGACGCGCGTGACCGAACAGGTGAATGCGGCAAGCGCCTTGTGGCGCCGGCCGAAGAGCGAGCTGACGGACGAAGACTACAAGGAACTCTACAAATCGATCTCGGGCGATTGGCAGGATCCTCTTTTTTGGTTTCACACCAAAGCTGAAGGGAGCCTGGAGTACACAACGCTCTTCTACATGCCTTCGAAAGCCCCGATAGACCTTTACCAGGCCGAGTACAAGGGCGGCATCAAGCTCTATGTCAAACGTGTCTTTATCATGGACGACTCTCGGGAGTTGCTGCCGCAATACCTGAGGTTCGTGCGCGGGATTATTGACAGCGAAGATCTACCCCTCAACGTCAGCCGCGAACTGCTGCAACAGGATCGAGTGCTGACGAGCATTCGCACAGCAAGCGTAAAGAAGATACTTTCCGAATTGAAGAATGCTGCCGCCAACCAGCCCGAGCAGTATTCGAAGTTCATTGCCGAGTTCAATCGTCCGCTAAAGGAAGGCCTGTACAGCGATTTCGCCAATCGAGAAACGCTGCTTGAACTGATCCGCTTTAAGTCGACAAAGGCTGAAGGATTCACCAGCCTGGCAGAGGTCAAGTCAAGGATGAAGGAAGACCAGAAAGCAATCTACTACATCACAGGTGGAACCGCGGCCCTGCTGGGCAGTTCGCCGCTGTTGGAGATTTACAGAAAGAAAGACATTGAGGTCCTGATACTCGACGACGATTTTGACGAGGTAATCTTTGCAGGAGTCGAAAAGTATGGCGACGTGGATCTCAAATCGGTTAATAAGACAACCACCGCCGAAGACCTGAAGGATGAATCGGAAGCGGACAAGGCAGAAGGCCTGAAGCCATTGCTCGATAAGCTCAAAGCCACGCTTGGCGAAAACGTGAAGGATGTTCGTGTATCGGTGCGGCTTGCCGAGAGCCCTTCCTGCATCGTAAGCGACGAAGAGGAGCCATCTCTCCAGATGCAGCAGATGATGCGTGCGATGGGTCAGACAAACATCCCAACCGCGAAGCCGACGCTCGAAATCAACCCGGACCACGAGATTGTGAAGAAACTCGTGGCTCATGCCAGTGATTCAGTTGCAGAAGATGCCGCCTGGATGCTGCTCGATCAGGCGCTGTTGATGGAAGGCGAGCCGCTCAAGGACCCCGCCGCCTTCGTCCATCGACTGAACCGCATTCTCAATCTCTCCATGTCGTAGTCCGCCCGGCCATCTGCGCCTCAGCGAATTCAGTCACGCTGATGGCGCAGATCGGGCACTTGCTCTTTGGACCCTCGGAGCCTTCCCAGCCGCACCCGAGATTGCCCGTTCAATCGTTAGTTAACACTCGCATCGACGGTGGTTTCGTACTTGGTGCCCGCGTTGTTCACCGCGTAGATGGTGAACACGTGTTTGCCGGCGGACACGCTGAGGCTGGTGCTGATATTAAGACTGCTGGTTTCGCTGTACTTCTTCACACCGTCAATCCAGATTTCCATACGGTTGAGGGTTCCGGCAATCTTCGCGGCGGCCGTGACCTGAACCGGCGAAGGACCGTCTGAGTTACTGGTTGGCAGGCAAACGT
>JBEKCW010000030.1:0-21282 GCA_050014675.1 Occallatibacter sp.
TGCCGGGCTGCTACTTTACCGGCGACGGCGCGCGCATGGATGCTGATGGCTACTTCTGGCTGATGGGGCGCGTGGACGACGTGATCAACGTGAGCGGCCACCGGCTGGGAACCATGGAAGTGGAATCGGCGCTGGTGGCGCACCCCAAGGTCGCCGAGGCCGCGGTTGTGGGAAGGCCCGACGATCTGAAGGGCCAGGCCATCTCGGCCTTCGTCACTCTCGAGCACGGCAATGAGCCAAGCGACGCGCTCAAAGACGAGCTGAGGAAATGGGTTTCGAAAGAGATCGGCTCGTTGGCGCGGCCAGACGATATACGCTTTACCGAGGCGCTGCCCAAAACGCGCAGCGGCAAAATCATGCGCCGCCTGCTGCGTGACCTCGCAACCCACGGCGAAATCAAGGGCGACGTCACCACGCTTGAAGACTTTACTGTGATCGCCAAACTGCGCGAAGCAGAAGAAGGCTGATTCTTCATACGGAGACGCGTGCATGTCCGGTACGAACAAAGCTGTGATTCAGGCTTTTCTTGAAGATGTCATCAACCAGGGCCGGCTGGAACGGGCCAACGATCTGGTGAAAGAAGACTTCGTGGAGCTTGATCCTCTTCCCGGGCAGGAACAGGGGCGCGAGGGCCTGAAAGCGGTCATTCACGCTCTACGATCGGCGTTCCCCGATATGCACTGGGTTGTGAATGAAATGGTGGCTGAAGGCGAAAAAGTCGTGACCCGGTTCGTGTGGACCGGCACTCATCATGGCGTCTTCCTTGGAATTCCAGCTACAGGCAATCGTGTCGAGGTCAAAGGCGTGGTTATCGACCGTCTTGAAAACGGCAAAATGGCAGACAGCCGCATCCTGATGGACACCATGGGCCTCATGCAGCAGCTTGGAGTGATTCCCGCGCCCCCGCCTGCAAGTTAAATCATCGTGGTCGCCACGCTGCGCGAGACCGAAGAAGACTGAGCGCATCATTAACTCCCCCTGGGCCCGTTGTACTCGTCGCAAGTATTGAGTAAAGAACTTCCCCCGGAGGCCAGATGACAACTCTGCCTGTTTCAGCGCTGCCGCGCGCATCGGCAACGCTTCGCCTGCTCAGCGGTTACGAACGTCTCTTCCTCGCCATCGACATTGTCAACGGTTTCAATTTCGCAATCGCGGTTACATTCAGCGGAGTCATCGCGCACTCTCGATGGCAGGCCGCGTTTGCTCAATTGCAAAAGCGGCATCCTCTGCTCAATGCAGCCGTCAACGTCGACGACTGGCATGCGCCGGCCTTTGAGCGTGTTGCCGGAGACCCGATTCCGCTCACGTTTCTGCGCCGAGCCTCAGCCACTGATTGGCAACGCGTGATGGAATCGGAGATTGCGGAGCCGTTCAATCTGTCCGTGGCGCCTCTTTTGCGCGCCGCCATTGTTGAAGACGATGCGGGCTGCGATCTGGTGATCACGGCCAATCATGTTATCGCCGACGGTATCAGTGTGCTCGCGCTCGTGGCAGAACTGCTTCGCGTGCTCGCCGGCCACACGTTCGAAGTGTTGCCACTGCCTCAGTCGGCTGAAGCGCGCGTTGCCGCAATCGTCGCGTCAGAGCCCGGCCTCGCACTCGATGCTGCTGTCATCGACGAATTCACCCCGACGCCCACTCCGCGCGCCTTTACACCACGCAATCGCAAAGGGAAAAACACCATCTCGGCGCTTCGTCTCTCGCCTGCGCAATCCACGCTGCTGCTGGAGCGTTCTCGCCAGAATCAAACTACCGTCAGCGCGGTGCTGCTGGCCGCGCTGGCTTTCGCCGTTCGCAGACTGTCGCCCGATCAGAGCGGCTCCGATCTGCAATGGTCCACACCCGTGAACACACGACCCTATCTGGGCAATGAGGGCGACCTCGCCGTGTCGGTCATCTCCGCTCGAGGCATCGATCCGCACTCAGGCGACGATCTATTCGCGGCGGCGCGAACGGTCAAATCGAATATCGCGAAGTTCCAGAACCTTCGGGCAATCCCGGCCACATTCACCCGTGTGGACGCAATCTACGCCCATAAACTCGATGCGGCGACGCTCGTCAAGGCGGTGGTTTCGAATGCGGGGCACGATCTGATGCTCAGCAATCTCAAGACTGCCGAGTTTCTCGTCGAGCCCGACGGCCTCACGGTCGAATCGGTATGGGGACCCTCGGTGCTTCTCGGTATCGAAGGCGAACAGATGATCGGTTCAGTCACCTTCGGCGGCGCGCTGCACCTGCTCTACTCGAGCTTTACGCCGCTGCCCGGACTGCTCGCAGCGGTGAGCGATATGATCGAGACCGCGTGCAACGCAAGTGAGCGGAATCAGCGTAGCTAGACCAAATTCTGAGTTGATGTACCCGAGGCAGAGTCTTGTATCAGTCCGCCTCCGGCCTTTCCCACCCGCGATGAATGAAACTTTGGGTACCCCACCCTCGCGACGTTTGTGTTTTTGTCGCCAGGGTGGGAGACCTCAAATCTCAATGTGCCGGCGGTTGGTTTTGTTTCTTATTAGTTCCCCACCGGCGAAGCCGACCCACATGAGATGAAACTGTGCCCTATCCATCGAGCGTTCTTTGCTCGATGGGTGGGAGACCTCAAATCTCAATCTGTCGGCGGTTGGTTTTGCCGCTACAACGTCTCCCCCCGCGTTTCCCTGATAAACATCAGACCCACCAGCGTGATGGCAGCGGATGCTGCAAGATAGTAGCCCACATACTGCAAGCCATGAGTTTTCGCCAGCCACGTAGCAATATACGGCGCCAGCGATGCCCCCACAATGCCCGCCATGCTGAACGTAAGCGAGCAGCCGGTATAACGCACGCTGGTTGGAAACAGTTCCGACACCACCGTCCCCAGCGGCCCATAAGTGGCGCCCGTCAAGGCGAACCCCACGATCAGCATGGCCAGCGCTCCGCCGGTCCCGGCAACAAACATCCTGGCCATTACCAGCCCGAACGCGCCGATGAGAATCGTTACCCCGAACATGACCGGACGCCGCCCGTACTCTGCCAGCCATGCCGACAGCGGAATGGTGAGCGCGAAGAACACCACACCCAGCAGTTGCAGAATCAGGAATCGGCCGCGATCGTAGTGCAGCGCGGTGGTGCCCCACGACAGCGCAAACACCGTCAGCAGGTAAAACAGGACGAACGTGGCCAGGCACACCATGATGCCCGCCACCACCTCGCGCAGGTGCCTCCTGAAGACTGAAAAGAACGGCATGGCTACGCGCTCGGAGCGCATACGCGCCTCGGCAAATACCGGCGTCTCCGTAATACTCAGCCGCACGTAGAGCCCCAGCAGCACCAGCACGGAACTCAAAAGAAACGGCAGCCGCCAGCCGAAGGCGAAAAACTGCGCGTCAGTCAATGTGCGTGAGAGCAGCAGGAAGGTTCCGCCGGAGAGCAGGAATCCGACCGGCGCACCCAGTTGCGGAAACATTCCATAGAGAGCGCGCTTTGAGGGCGGCGCATTTTCAACGGAGAGCAGCACGGCGCCGCCCCATTCGCCTCCCAGGCCGATGCCCTGCCCAAACCGGCACAGCGCCAGCAGCAACGGCGCAGCCAGCCCGATGGCCTTGTACGACGGCAGCATGCCGATGAGGAAAGTGGAGATTCCCATGGTGGTGAGGGCCGCCACCAGCGTTTTCTTGCGGCCTGCGCGATCGCCGAAGTGGCCAAAGAGCGCTCCGCCGATGGGCCGCGCGACAAACGCAATGGCAAACGTGGCCAGCGATGCCAGCACCGACGAAGCCGGATCGGCCGCCGGAAAAAACAGCCTGGGAAAGACCAGCACCGCGGCCGTTGCATAGATATAAAAGTCGAAAAACTCCACAGCCGTGCCCACCATGCTGGCAAACAAAACCTGGGCCGGAGTATTGATGCGCTTAGGGGAAGCCTGGGAAGGGGCCACGAGTAATTTTAACCAATCGAGTACGAGACCCGGCGATGGCATGGCTTTTCGAGTGGGAAGCTGGCAATCGCCTGGATTATCCTTTTCAGCATGCGCCGCCTCGTCTACTCCGTTGCCACCAGCCTCGACGGCTTTATTGCCGGGCCGAAGGGCGAGCACGACTGGATTGCGCGCGACTCGGGCATCGACTTCGCGGCGCTTTATCGCCGCTTCGACACTCTGGTAATGGGCCGCCGCACCTACGATGTGGCCAGAACCAATCCCGGCCTGCTCGCCGGCATGGGCATGAAGATCGTGGTGGTTTCAACCACGCTCGACTCCGCCCAGCATGCCGGTGCGCTTGTGGTGAACCATTCCAACGCCGTAGCTGCGCTCAAGGCTGAACCGGGCAAAGATATCTGGCTCTTCGGCGGCAGCGTGCTCTTCCGCAGCCTGCTCGACCTGGAACTGGTAGACGAATTGAGCGTTTCGGTTTTTCCCGTAATGCTGGGCGCGGGCATTCCGCTGTTGCCCAAAGGCAGCCGCGTGCACCTCAAGCTGAATGAGAGCAAAGCGCTGCCCAGCGGAGTGCTGATGCTCAGCTACTCGGTTGCTTGATGGATGCAGGCGGGCGTGTTTTTTCGGCGCCTACTCGCCAGGTATCTCCACCTCTGTGTAGGTTCCAGGCTGGATTGTACTGAGCGCCCTTACTACGCGATCAACATGGGGCAGAAGTTGCGGCCATTGCTGCCGGCTCAAACCATAACGGCGATTTTTCGGCCCGAAAGGTTTTGCTGGAATGGCATATTTCTGTCGGTGGTGAGTATCAGATCGAAACCAGCATTCTCAGCCGCGCTCAGCAGTTCGCCATTCTTCAACCGGTCCCAGCCCTGCTGGGCCGCCGTGCGCACACTATGGTCTTTAAGATACGGAATCATCGGCACCGGGGTCGCCTGATCGAACAGAATGAGCATTTATGCCGCGTACCTGGGTTCCTGCTCGAGGCTCCGCGCCGCGAATTCGATCACGGCTTTCACCTGTTCCCGGTCGAGTCCATCGAACCAGTCCAACAAGTCGTCGATGCTGGCGCCGGCAGCGATGTTATCGAAGACTGCCGAGACCGGCATACGCGTTCCTCGCAGCACCCACGCCCCGCTCACCTTGCCGGGCACGCTTTCGACCGCCTCACATTGGGACCAATCGAGTACAGCCATTCAGAACTCCTGCTAAGAGGCTACGCCAAAACCCGCACCGCGGAAACTCTTTTCATGCTTCACGGTCGAAGCTGTCGGGGCGTGATTGGCCACCATCGGCGTACAATCATTTCCACGAAGACCCATCGATGGCTGCGACCGGAACCCTCATCTCCGTCGAAGAGTACCTGCGGACCGTGACCGATCCAGACTGCGAGTTCGTCCGCGGCGTCCTGGAGGAGCGGCCCGAGGGCGAGTACGATCATTCAACCTGGCAGACTATTCTGGCGGAGTTTTTCAACGCTCGGGGAGCTGACCTGGCAGTAAAAGCGCGCACGGAGTTACGTGTCCAGGTTGCTCCAGAGAATTTTCGCGTCCCCGACGTCACGCTCCTCAGCCGCACGGCTCCGCGCGAGCAGATCATTACCCATCCTCCCGTCGCCGTCTTTGAGATTCTGTCGCCGGAAGATACCATGACCCGCATGCTTGAAAAGCTCTCCGATTACGAACGCATGGGAATCGCCGCCATCTGGCTCATCGAACCGACCAAGCTGCTTTACTATCGTTACCTCGGCGGCCAGCTCACACCCGGTACGGTTTTCGAACTTCCCGGCAGCTCATTCCGAGTTCAGTTCGCCGAGATTGCAGCGCTAGCCGACTGACCCCTGCCGCGCATGGCATACAGATACCAAGCCAGCCAGGCCGGCGCAGTCCACAGGTAAAACGGCGAGGGCAGCTGGATAGCCGCGACCACGCCCACCAGGCAGCCAGCCGCAATAAGCGCCAGCAACACCCAGGCAAGTACGTTTTTACCCGCCGCATACATGCCCGCCAGGATGGCCGGGAACAGCATAGCCTGATCGGTGAAGAAGCTGTAAGGAGTGCAGACCGCGCCCACCAGCAGCACCAGCAATCCCTCGCGGCGCCACTGCCAGCGGTCGCGGCGTGTTGCGTAGTACCAGACGGCCCAGGCGCATGCCAGCGCCTCAGGCACAAACTCGATCCAGTGCGCGGCGGGGTCGATGGCAAAGCGCAAGGCCACTGCAAGCGTGGGAATAAAGATATCGAGCACGCGCGTCGAGCGCATCATGTCGAAGTACTGCTGCCACGCCTGGCCGTCGAGCAGCAAGGTGAGCCCGCAGCTCACCGCCAGCGCAAGAACGAATCCGCCGATCACGCCGAAGCTGCGCCGGCTGAACGACCACAGAACCAGCACCACGGCGCAGGGCAGAAACAGGTGCGGCTTCAGCGCGCAGGCCAGCAGCGCAGCGCCTGCGAGCCACGGCTGAGTCCTCTCGAGCCACAAGAACAGCACAACGCCCAGCAGGAAGAAGATTCCAAGCTGCCCGGCCATCAGGCAGGCGAGCACAGGCGGAAACCCAAACACGAAGACATGCAGCCGGCTGTCGGGGCGCCCGTGCATTCTCCACAAGACCCACATGGCCATGCCCGCGCAGGCCAGCAAAATCGCCAGCCACAGCAGCAGGCCGGCCTTGGCGCCCATATATCCCAGCGGCAGTGCAAACTCGAGAGCCACCGGAGGGCTGAAGCTCACCTTGGGCGCGTTTTCCTCAAGCCCGCGCGACTTTTCAAGCCGGTAAATTGCGTCGATGTCGTAAGGATTGGCGTGGTGCGTGAGCTGCTGCCCGGCGGCCCAGTATTGGATGTAATCGCGGCCGGTCGCGTTCTTGTCGTCAATCGTCAGCGCGTAAATGCCGAGGATGAAGCAGGCTCCAACGGCGACAATGGCTGCCGCCGCAAACCTCCGCCCCAGGCTGCGATTCACCGGAGCGTCATGGTTCTCACCAGCCATCTGTGTCCGTTTACGGTATGCGGGCTCCGGCACCCAACAATCAGAACGCTCAAAATCAGAAGTGGTAGCTAACGCCCACCGTGGCGCTCGAATTCCAGGTCCGGTGCGGCGAGTTGGCCAATATCGCACTGTTGTCAATCAGCGAGAACGATGCGCCAATCTTGTCGCCCTCTACGCGAGCTGCGAAGTGGTCAGTCAACCGGTAATACATGCCGCCGCCGAATCCGCCTGCAAAAGAGAGGTTTGGCGTCTGTTGTTCGCCGCCGGAGTGCTCCACGCCCAGGCCACCATGAACGAATGCGCCCAGCCGGTCATAGATGTCGGCGTGAACTTCAGGTCCTGCGATCACTTCGTAGACAGATGGGTCTCCGGGGTTGGAAGTGTTGTTGTTCACGCCACCGCCGCCGCTCCCGATTTTGAGGGGTGGCTTGTAGTAATTGCCCATCAACATGAGCCCAAAATACTTGCCCCAATCGCGCATAACGCTCAGGTCAACGCCCATCAAACCGTAGCGCGACTGGTTCACCTGGTTGATGCTGGTGTATCCCCAACCGGCATACACCTCATATTTGGGAGCGGCTGGGCCGCTGCTCGGGGCCTGGCTCTCAGGCGAGCTCACCTGGGCCCCGGCCATGACTGGGAAGAACAGCGATGCCGGTGCAATGGCCAGCGCCAGTTTGAATGAATTCTGCAAGATCGTTCGCAACAACTTCTTCTTCAACGTGTGAATCTCCTCGAACCGCTGTCATCAGGCCGGCCCATCTGAAAATCGCCGCGCACAAGCAGATCGGTCTGCGGCGCGGCGCCGGCTATGACCATCAAAATCCACTTAGTGATCCTTCAATAGACTACCCTTTACCCCCCACTTCCACGAAGCGGATGGCGTGGCCCTTTAGACACCATCATCGGGCCTCGACCGGCACCGGTTCAGCCAGGCGTAGAGTCTTGTCTGACTTGTCTTTCACTGTGACGGCCATCCCGTGCGGAAGGTAGCGGGAAATCACTGCCGGGTCGAACCAATCCATGCCCCATGCGTCGTCAACCGCAACCAGCGTGTAGTCGCCCGGCGCAACATTCAACAGGGCAAAGCTGCCGTCGGAGTCGCTCTGGTCGCGGCGCGCCAGCTCGGCAATCTGTGAAATATCTTTAGGCACCAGAATCACCATGGCTCCCGCCACCCCTTTGCCGTCTTTGCGTGCAAACCCCTCAATACGCGTGTTGCCGGCGCTGACCGTCACAACCAGCGATAGAGGCTTGTCGTCCACAGCAATTCGATTCCCGGCCACGGGACGGCCGCCGCGCAGGCCCACGGCAAGCACCGGCATCTGCGTTTGCAGGCCCGTATCTTCAAACAGAGCTTCAACCAGCCATGAGCCGGGGGGAACATCGTTCATTTTGAACGAGCCGCCGACAATCTGCGCGGGCGAGACCGTGGGCCCGGTTCCGTCTGCCGAAACCAGCATGACCTGTCCGCGGCCGGGCAGCAGAACGCCGGGAGCAGTCTGGACCACGCCTGAGACCGTTTGAGTAGGCACGCCGGCCGACGGGTCCACCAGCTGGCTCGTGGCCGCATCCATCTCCACCCGGCGCGGCGGATCGCCTTGCGTCAGTTCGTAGTGGCCCGGCGCAATGCCTGCAAACTCCGTCATGCCCGGATTGCCCTGTGCATCGGGGGGCGTTGATTCAGTCGACCCAAAACTGGCGTTTTGGGCGGGAAGGCCGAAGACGGTCTCCTCGAGCGACGGCTGCGCAGCTCCTCGCCCACGCGGCGAAGGCACGCTGAGCCGCACGGCCTGCACCGCATGCACGCTGATATCGGCTTCCTCGCGCCCGCCCGCAGCCATGGTGACGGTAGCCGCAGAGCCCTCGTCGGTGGTGGAATCGAAAAAGGTCACCGGATAGGCCACATCGAGCGCCGCCTCCGCCTCCGACTCCTGGGTCAGCGCGCCTGGGCCGTTCGGAGTGGTCGCGTACCAGGGCCTGGCCTCCACCGCAATCAGATAGTCGCCCGGCTCGAGGCCCGAGAATTCGTACGCGCCGGTATCGTCGGTCTGCACGGTTTGCAACTGCTCAATCTTTTCGCCGGGCACATGGCGATGCGGCTTTTCATAAAGCATCACGCTCGCGCCATCAACCGGATCGCCTCCGTCTCCGGACACAACGCCGTAGATAACCGCGGCCGGAGAGAGCCTGAAGACAAGCTGCCCGGTGTCCTGGCCGGGGCCGGTCACCACGGCCGAGTTGTATTCAAAATGCTGGTTGTAAAACCCTGTCGTATAGCCGCGTTTTGAAGCCGTCAGCTGGTACTTGCCCGCGGAGAGCGAGTCCATTGAAAACCGGCCGTCGTCACCCGATTCAGTGGACGCCATCATATGACTGTCTTCAACAGTAAGCAGCGCAACCGCCGCGCCGCGCACCGGCTCGCCCGTATTCGCGTTCACCACCGTCCCGGCAACTCGAAAACCCTGCACGGCAGGCGCGCCGCGCGTAGAGGGGTTTTGGGCGCGCGCAAAAGTCAACGCCATCGCAGCAGCCATCGCCGCAATAAACATCCGCTGACTAATCCTTCGTACCATCGCCGCTCCCTTAGTCCCTCAGTCCCTTAGTCCCTCAGCCCCTAGTCCCTGTCTTTCCTATTCCCTATTCCCCGTTCTCTGTTCTCTTTTCTCTGCCTCTACGGCACATTTACCACCACACTGGCCGTCGCCCCCGGCGACAACGTTACCGCCTGGCTCGGCAAAGCGGCCAGCGCCGCCGGATTCCGGTACTCAAACGACGCGTTTCCCTTGAGCGTGTACACGTGATAATTGCCAGGAGTCAGTCCGTTCAGCGTGATTGTTCCGCCTGACGACGGCCGCAGGGTCACCGGCTGCACATTGAACGTGTAGTCGAAGTCGGGAATGGCAAATACCGAGTAATACTTCTCTTCGCCCGGCGTCTCGCCTGCAATCGCCTCAGGCAGGCTCAAGGTAAGCTTGGCGCAGTCGTCGCGAAGGGTCAGCTCAAGCGGCGCCTGCACCCCGGCTTGCCCAACCAGCAGCGGTTCGCGTGCCAGGTTCGCGCTTCCCGCAATGAACGAGCTTTCACAATAACCGTTCGGAGCTGCAACCGTGTGCAACCAGTAGGCGCCGGGTTGAACCGGCTGTCCCACCAGGGGGCCGGGCAACTGGCCGCTGGCAAGTTCGGCCACCATGCCCGCGTCGGGCAACTGGCCGGGCGACAGAGGAGCCTGCGTGGCGGTGACTACAAACTGGCCTGCCGAAGCCGACTGCTGGCCCGCGCCGCTGCGTTGCACATTCAATTCGACCTGGATGGGAGGCGCCTCAGTGAGCGCCACGCGCAGATTGGTTACGGGCTGGCCGGCCACCTGCACATCCACCGCGCCTTGCAGCATTTGCGCCGATCCGCGCTGCGTCAATGATACGGAGCCCGCTTGAGGTCCGCCGTCAATAGAGAACCTCAGCCGGGGCGATGTGGTAACTGCCAGCCTGTAGCCGCCGTCGGGCAGCGTTGCCTGAATCATCTTCGAATTGGGATCGAAGCGCACGGTATATGGCAGTGCCCGTCCCGAAATGTCCATCACCTGCGCGGTATAGTCAAGGTCGCGGCCTGCATACGCCTGGGGCGGAACGGCAAATGCGGTTACCGTTTGAAACGCCTCGCGCACCAGCGTGAGATTCGCCTGCACGGTTGCGCCCGCGTCGACCGTGATTCTCGATGCGCCCGAGGGTTCGCGCGCGTCAGGGTAGTAAACCGAAGCGAATCCCCATGCGTGGGTGGCGTTGCCGCGGCCCGCCTGGACCGGCAGATTCAAATCGTCTGCATCGAGCGACGGATCCGAGTAGAGCTCATAAACGCCGGGAGGCAATTCGCCGAATCGAAATGCACCGTCGCTGCGCGTTTTTGTGCCTCCCGCAGACACCCAGCCCGCGCGCCCGTCCATCAGCACCCGCCGCAGCAGGGTCAGCGAGATTCCTCCAGCGGTATCACCGTTCGACAGGTCAACCTGGCCCTGGATGGCGCCGGACGGCGTGAGCGAGAACTCCACATCGGGCATATCCTGGGCCAGGATCACGTTGTGCGACGGGGACGCGATCTCGTCCTCCGCTTCAGCCGCCTGCTCCGACGACTCGCTTGAAGGCGCGTCAAAGAATCCCGGCTTGCGTACGGAAACGATGACCGGGCCTGCGGGAAGATTGGGAATCTCGAATTTGCCGTCGCCGTCAGTCAACGCGCCGGTAGATGCATCGCCTTCGACTGAAACCAGCGCGCGCGGAAGCGGCTCGCCACTGGCCGCGTTGCGAACCACTCCATGCAACGAGGCCAGAGCCGGCGCGGATTGCTGTTGAGGCTGCTGGTTGCCGGCTACCGGCAGCGGCTCCTGCGCAAATGCCATTGCGGCCAGTGCGATACCCATGAACCCGTAAAGGATCGGACGCAGCGGGTTGAATGAAACCAAGGTTGCCACGCTCTCGCCGCGCTCCGGATTGACTCTAGGAATCAAACACCATTGTGACGGCACGAGCCTCGGTTAGGAAAGCAGGGGGAGTTGAAATCAGGCGCAGGACGCGCACAAATGGGAGGGAGCAGCGGCCTTCAGGCCCCTGAATTAGGTGCACAAAATAGAAACGGCGGTAGGCCGGGGATTTATCCCCGGCAAGAGCCAGGCAAAATCAACGCGGCCTTCAGGCCCTGAGGTACTCTTTTTCTCCAAATCGCAAAATCGGCGACTCTCTCACCGGTTCGGATCGGGCGGCGTTCCCTCGCCATCCAGATACCAGGGAATATTAATCACCACAATCCTCCGGTTGCCGCGCACCAGCAGAATTACCTTGAGCAGGTCGGCGCGGCGATTGTGCAGCAGCCCCTCCCACCAGTGCTGCACCACCAATTCCGGCACCAGCACGCATATCTTGCGATTGCCGGTCTCCTGCTCCACCTTCAGAACGTAATCAACCACGGGCTGAATAATGTACCGGTACGGCGACTTGAGCGTGATGAGCTTTGGCTCGCACCGGCTGCAGGCCTTCAGCGGCGCAATCACTTTCTCGTCCCACTGCACGCAGAACGGATCGGTATCTTCGCCAATCTGCACGTGTACGCATCGCACGTCAGTCGATATGGACAGCGCAAACGAGAGCCCCTTCTCGCTGATGCGGCTCCAGCGATCCACCGGCATCACCACCACTGGTTCCTGCGGGTCTACCGGGATCATGGGCCGGTTAAGATCGATCTCGCGGGCGACCTGCTCATAGTGCTTCTTCACCGTCCGCATTACCACGATCATCACGATGATCAGCAGCGCGGTAATCCATGCGCCTTCAACAAACTTGGCTACCAGCACCACCAGCGTGGTAATGCCGGTGGCCACCGCGCCCAGCAGGTTGACCGACAGGCGCACGGGCGCATTGCCCTGCCGCTTCCAGTGCATCACCATGCCGGCCTGCGAAAGCGTAAAAGCCATGAACGCGCCGATGGCATACAGCGGAATCAACCGGTCAGTGACGCCGCCGAAGAGAATGAGCAGCAGTGCCGTCAAAAACACCAGCACATAGATTCCCCACGAGTAAAGCAGGCGGCGGCCGCGAATGAGAAACACGCGCGGCATGTAGTCGTCGATCGCGATGGCGCGCGTGAGCCGCGGGAAATCGGCAAATGCCGTGTTGGCCGAGAGTGCCAGCACCAGCAGCACTGAACCGATGGTGACGTAATAGAACCAGCCGTGGCCCATCACGGCGCGTGTCAGCAGCGACAGCACGCTCTCGTAATGCGAACCATTGGGATCGGTTGCCGCAATGCCGTAAGCGCGGCAAAGCAGCGCGATGCCGATGAGCAGAATCGCCAGCAGCGCAATGATGATGGTGAGCGTGATCTTGGCGTTTTTGCGCGTCGGGTCTCGAAACGCCATCACGCCGTTGCTCACCGCTTCAACGCCGGTCATGGCGGTGCAGCCCGACGAGAAAACCTTGAGCAGCAGCCACCATCCGGCCACAGCCATGGTGGCAGAGGGAATCCCCGGCATCGGCGTGACCGGTTGCGGATGTCCTCCACTGGCGACGACATGCCAGCCGCCCACCCCAATCACCACCAGCAGAGTGATGGTGAAAAAGTAAGTGGGAATCATGAAGACGATGCCGGTGTCGTGCACTCCGCGCATGTTCACCAGCGTCAGCAGAACGAGAATCCCAAGGCAGAGCGCCAGTGTATGGGGCTGCAAGCTGGGCACAGCCGAGATAAGTGCGCCAACACCCGCCGAGATGCCCACGGCCGCGGTCAGCACGTAGTCGATCATGAGCGCCGCAGCAGCCAGCAGGCCCGCGCCCTCACCCAGGTTCTGGCTGGCTACCGTATAGGAACCGCCGCCATGTGGGTAGGCCTCAATCGTCTGCCGGTAGCTCATGTAGACAATCGCCAGCAGCACAACGATGGCCGTGCTGATGGGCACAATGTAGTGCACGCCCATCAAGCCAAGGGGAATGAGCAGCGTGAGCGCCGCTTCAGGACCGTATGCCGCGGAGCTCAACGCATCGAGACCGAAGACCGGTATGCCTGCAATGGGGCCAATGTGCTCGGCACGCTCTTCGCTGGTAGCCAGCGGCCGGCCAAAGAGCATATTCACAAAGCGGGTGGTTATCGCCATTCAGAATGGTCCGGCGGCACGGGAGTTACTGAAGGGAAGGCCGCTCGAAGCGATTGTCTCACAGGGAGATACGAATCACGAGCAGAGCCGGACCCGATTCCCGGCCAACAGAAGCTCATCAACATTGCTCAATAATTTTTGGGCAGCCAAATCCACCCTTGGAGCAACTAAGCGGATGAGGCCGCGGTGTATCGCAGTGGGCAGCTTCTACCCACAGCGGGAAAATTTTACCCACTTTGGCCGCACCCACAAAAACACAAACCCAAGAAAAACAGTCACTTCACGCAGCGCCTATTTGGTGCCGGACGTGCTTATCCATTGGCAGCAGTATTCCCTGGAGGTTTTTCCCATGGACGAATCGATCACCCCGGAAACCCCGGCCAAGTCGCCGGTTGCCTGGCGAGTGCTTCCCTACATTGCCGCCGCCCTGATTGGCGGCGCGGGCATTGGTTACGCCGTTTACGAACAGCACAGCGCGCAAAAGCTTTCAGCCAAAAACGCGCAGGTAACAGCCCAGCTGAATTCAACCCAGGGCGAGCTTGACTCGACCCAGGGCCAGTTGGCGAATCTTTCCGCCAAGGTGAACGCGCTGGCTGCCAGCGCCCAGCAACAGGCTGTGGCATCCGCAGCCAACAAGCCCGCCGCGGCGCATCGCGCGTATGTCATGGACTCGCGCCTCAAGAAGCTGCAGACGCAACTCGAAGCGGAGGGAAAGGCCATTGACCAGACCCGCACCGACATTACCTCCACTCAAGGCGACCTGAGCAACACGCGAACCGAGCTCACCGGCTCCATCGCCAAGACCCACGACGAGCTGGTGTCGCTCGAAAAAAGAGGCGAGCACAATTACTTTGAGTTCGATATCGCCAAGTCAAAAGGGTTCAAGCACGAGGGCCCCATCGGCATTCGCCTGGGCAAAGCCAATTCCAAAAAAGGCTACGCCGACCTCATGCTGATTGTTGACGACCGCAACCTGCAGCAGAAGCACGTGAACCTCTATCAGCCGGCCATGTTCTACGAGCCCGACAGCCCGCAGCCGGTTGAAATTGTCATCAACGACATTTCGAAAGACCACATCCACGGCTACGTGAGCGCGCCCAAATACCGGCAGTCTGAGCTGGCGTCGAACAACAGCGCCTATGCCGGAACAGATGCCGGCATAGTCACACCGGGATCGGTTCAATCAACCACAAACGCGCAGCCCGCGCCACGCCAGAAACTGCCTTTGCCCACCGTCGATCCCGATCCTAACCAGCAATAAACGAGTTGAGGTTCGTGCTGTCCCATGTCTCAGATTCGAGACATGGGGCACCCATTTTTCGTGCTTGATTAAGATGAGTTGATTGAGGTTCGTGCGCCCGCCCTACGGCACTTCCACTTCAGCCATCACTGGCAGAGTGAAGTAAAAGCGGCTGCCCTTGCCCAGCACGCTGTCTGCCCAGATGCGGCCGCCGTGCTGCTCCACAATGCTGCGGCACAGCGCCAGACCCAGGCCGGTGCCGCCCAGCGCCCGCGTGTCAGAGCCGTCGCCCTGCTGGAACCGGTCGAAGATGCGGGCCAGCTTCTCAGGCGGAATGCCGCCTCCCTCGTCTTCAACAATGAAGCACACCTCGCCCTTGCGCACAAAACACAGCTCGCCGCGCCCCAGCGAGCTCATGCCGCCCAGCTGCGCTGAAAGATGAATGGTAGATCCCGGCGCGGAGAACTTGATTGCGTTCGAGATCAGCTCGTTAAACACCTGCAGAATCCGCACATCGTCAGCATACACCGGCGTGGCTGCCGAATTTACCTTGATGTCGATCTGCGCCATGGCCGCGGAGTGTTCGGCGGCATCGGCTGCGCGGTGCAACAGCTCATCGGCCTCAACCTGTTTGTGGTGCAGCACCAGCCTGCCCTTTTCGCCGCGATCGAAATCAAGAATGTTATTCACCAGCCGCATCAGGCGCTCGCTGTTGCCAATCGCCATCTGGATCATCTGCTTCTGTTTTTCAGGCCGGCTGTCGAGCGAGCCTGATGCGATGAGCCCGAGCGAGGCCCGCAGCGCGGTGAGCGGCGTGCGCAGCTCGTGGCTCACGGTGGAAATGAACTCTTCCTTCATTCTTTCCAGGCGCCGCCGCTGGGTAACATCCTGGAACGCGATCACCATACCCGAAATGCGGCCTTCTTCAATCAGCGGATTGGCCGTGTATTCAACCGGAACCGCGGTTTCATCCTTGCGCCAGAAAACCTCGTCGCGCATCCAAATGGACTCGGCGCGGCGCAGCGCCAGCAGAATGGGGCTCGCGGATCTTGAATAGGGCGTTCCATCGGGGTGGCTGTGGTGGATCACGTCATGCACATCCTTGCCGGTGAGCTGGTCGGGTGTGTAGTTCAGCATTTCAGCGCCGGCATTGTTGATAAACGTGATCTTGCCTTCCATGTCGATGCCAAAAATGCCGTCGCCGGCCGACTCCAGAATCAGCTCGCGCTGCCGTGTAGCCAGGTGCAGCGCCTCCTCGGCATCATGCTGCTCGGTCACGTCCATGCCGTTGCACAGCACAAACGATTCGTCCCCGGGAATCACGATGCGCCGGGTGCGCACTGCAATGCGCCGAATTTCGCCGTCGCTGCGGCGGATGGAAAGTGTTCCCCGCCACTCGCCGGATGCTTCAAGGGCGCGCTGGCATTCCTGAAAAGCCGCTGCTCCGGCCGCATCCATCAGTTCGGTAATCACCAGCTCTTTGAGCGTAGCGGCGCTATAGCCCAGCGTCTCGGCGGTAAACTCGTTCACCGCAATCAGGCGGCCATTCATTGAACAGGCAAACACAATGCCCAGGCTGTTCTCTACCATCTCGCGGTACCGGTCTTCGCTGGCCAGCAGCGCCGCCTCAATCGCGCGCCGGCCGGTCACATCCTGACCGCTCACGATAAGGTATTGGATTTCGCGATTCGGGCCCTCGAGGGCTTTCACCGTCCAGCTCACGCGCCGCTTGCCGCCGCCCGCGCCTCCAGATGTGGCTTTGCGGGCAATGTCTCCTGCCGTCTTCCACACCGTTTCATGCGGACCTGAAGACTGGCCGGCTGTGGCTTCGCGCAGCCTGGCCGTGGCCCAGCCGCGATCGTCGCTCTCCAGAAACTCCTCGACAAACGAGCGGCCCAGCACAGCGTCGCTGGTCAAACCGGTCAGCTGGCAGCAGGGTTCATTCATCCTCACCACGCGGCCGGCAGTGTCGAGCACCGTCACCAGCGCCGGAATGGAATCGAGCGTGGCCGTCACCATGCAGCGTTCAATGGCCAGGGCCCGCTCTGTGCGCAGGCGAACGCGCTGCGCATCCTCCTGCAGCTGAATGCGGCTGTAAAGATCGAAGCGGGTCACCACCTGGTGGCCCAGCATCACCAGCCGCTTGATATGAGTCTGGTTAAGGCGATTGGGGGCCGAAGTCAGCACCGCCAGCGTGCCGATTACCAGCTGCGAACTTGATATCAGCGGAACTCCCGCGTAACCAAGACAGCGAATGCCCGGCTCCAGCTCAATTCCAAACCTTGAGAAACGCCCGTCCTTGCCGGTATGCGGAATGAGCAGAGGCAGGCTGCTCTTCAACGTCCATTGGCAGGCGCTCAACTCACGCGGCTGATCCACGGCTTCAAAGCCGAATCGCGAGCGGAATACGAGGTGCTTATCGTCCAGCCAGCCAATATAGGCGTAGTTAGCTCCGCACAACTCTGCTGCGAGTTCGGTCAACTCGTCGAGGATTGCGTCGGAGTTGCGATCGAGCATGGTGAACTCCCGTCGCACCGGCTCCTGGATTCCACCCAGCTGCGCGTCCAGCATCGCGTGCATTTTTAACACACCCGTTAAGAGTATCGGCGTTTTCTAACAGGTTTTCTCTGACACAAACCGGGCAGGAGAATGCGAATAGATATACAACTCAAGTAACCAGTTTAAGAGTTCCATTAGGTTATGTTCTAGTTACTAACGAATTACCGGGCCGCCGATCGTGAAAAACATTGTGTTCTGCGCCACATACTCAACCGCCGAAGCCGCATCACGGTAGAGGCTGGACGATCGGGCAAACGTGGGCTGTGGAAAAATAAGCTCGAATGTAGCGCCGGGCTCCAGCCCCGGGGTCCCCAACGAATGATTTGTATTCGTTGGGGTGGTAGCCCGGTTGTCGTACGGGCGTCCATGCCCTTACAAGGCTACATCCTTTCTGGGAGCAGCAGCCCGGCATGCATGCCTGCATTTACACTTCGGAACTCATGCGATGAACTTTAGACTCAGGCCCTAATGCCCCGGCAATTTGCAGCAATCGCCAGACTCCGGAGGATCGTTAGCGCCGGCATCCAGCACAAACTTCCAGCTTCCGTCAGCCTCTTTGCGCCAGATGGTCATATACCGTCCGCTGGTCACCACCGGGTTGCCGTTCGCGTCTTTGCTGTGCCCTTCGTAGTGCCCCCACGTATAGCCCATGTCGCCGGAAGGGCCCATCATGGCGTCGGTAGGCGTCCAGGTAAGCTGGTAATCCTTCGGCAACCAGTTGGCCGACTTCGCAATTGCCACCCTGCCCACCACCGGCGCAGCCCCGTTGCCCAGCATCACCGCGTCGGGCGCGCACCATAATGCAAACGCAGCGCCGCCCTTGGCCGCCACATCTTTGGCAAACTGGGCTTCAAGGTTATAAAGCACCATCTTGCCCGGAGTGACTGTCGAGTCAGTGAGAGGATTCGGTGCAGTTTGCGATGAATTGTCCGAAGGAAATGCCAACTGCCCCCACGACACTTGCTGAACGGCCGCCAAAGCCAAACCCGCCACCACCGCCAACCTGATCGCCGCCAATACAACCCGCTTGCCCGCCACTGTCTTATTCCTCCGCTGACGTACGCCTCTACGCGCACAAGCCAATCCTACAACCGCAGCGGGACGAGCTGCTCGTTACGCCTTGCAGCCAAAAATGTACCGCCGGTCTTCTGACCGGCTGTACGGTGGGTCTCCAGACCCGCCGGGGGAAGCCGCTAAGCCTCCAATCCTCATTTCTCGCAGCTGCACGGAGAAATCCGGGCCAGAATGCTTTACGGGAGGGAGCAGGGGGTTTTAACCCCCTGAAAAGAGCGCACCTTCGAGAGGCCTTCAGGCCCGGGCATTCGCCCTGTTTCCTCCCGAAGAAGCCTTACGGCTCAACCTTCAGGAAGTTGTTAAGGATATCCCGCTCCTGGGGCGAAAAGTTGTTCTGGTAGCGCGCGGAGTTCAACACCGTCTGCCGCTGATCAGGGGGAACCGTGCGCAGATCCTGGAAGGCCTGCTTGACCATCGCCCTGCGGTCCGGCGGCAAGCCGGCAAACTGGCGGCTCGCGTTGTTCACGTTCGCCCGGTCCTGCGGAGACATGTGCTCCAGCGATTCACCCCATGCCAGGCGGCGTTGCCTTTCCTGTTCGGGCATCTGGTTAAGGCGATGGAGTTGCTGCGCCAGGCGCTGCTGCTGCTCCGGCGGCAAACGGTTGAAGCTCGGACTGTTGCGCAGCAACCGTTCCTGGTCCTGCGCGGGCAGATTGCGATGCTGGTTCAGCCAGTCGCCGAGATGGCCGGCAGGGGCGGCAGGCCTTTGAGGCGCAGCGGCATAGGGCCGTGTTGCCGGAGCAGCGCGATACCCGCCCTGGTATCCACCGGGGTATCCACCCTGAGGTTGCCCCGGCTGGCGCTGAAACTGCCCGCCCTGGCCCCGATCCTGACCTTGACCCTGGCCCTGACCTTGACCTTGACCTTGATATTGATATTGACCGCGGAATTGCCCCTGATTTTGCCGCTGAGGCTGAATGTTCTGCCGTTGCTGCTGGCGCGGCAGGGCGCCCTGCCTTGCACGGGGAGCGGAGTACTGAGGAGCGGCGCGACGCTCAGCGGGACGGGAATGTTGCGCCGGCATAACCGCAGGCGCCAGGCACAGGAAACACGCCGACAGCAATGCCGTCAGGCGCATTCCTTCCGCGTTGGCCGTCCGCTTCATCTTTCTTTCCGCTCCTGGGCGTCTTCCCGCTCGTGGCCGAAAGCTCCAATGTGAATCAGTCTCCGTTGTTCGAGTCCGTGCTGGTCAGCGCTTCCATCTGGTCCAGCACCTGAGCATTGTTGTCCAGCACCTGCAAATCGTGAACCACCGCAGCATTCGACTGTGGCTGCTGCGGCTGATTCCAGACCGCCAGGTCAAGATAAGCCCCTCCACCCAGCAGCAGCATCACGGTAAGCGTCATGGCAGCCAGAGGACGCGCGTGATTCTGCGAACCGTACGAGAACCCGGCGCGCAGGCTTGCTAACCTGCGGGCCAACCAACCCGTCGGCGCGGCTTCGCGCTCTTCCCGCATCCGCGCCTGCATCCGGGTCAAAAAATACGGGCTCGGCTCCGGAGCCTGCCAGGCATCCAGCAGCCCCATGGTCGCCTTCAGCTCTTCCAACTCGCGCCGGCAATCTTCGCACTCGGCAACATGCGCGTGAACCTTGGCAGGCGCCTGGGCAGGATCGAGCAGCAGTTCCGCCAGCTTCGATTCCATCCCTGTGCAATTCGATTTGTTCATATTGTTCATCATGATCACACTCCTCACTGCCGGTTGGTTCCGGCATCTTTCAACTCAAACAAAATCCTTCAACTTGTCCCGCAAAGTCTGATAGGCGCGGAAGAGCAGCGACTTCGTAGCCGACTCGCTGAGCTTCAGCACCTCCCCAATCTGCCGGTAATCCATCCCCTGGTACTTGTGCATCAGCACCGCCATGCGCTGGCGCTCCGGCAGCGCCATCACATGCTCGCGAATCGCGGCCATGCGCTCATCGCGCAGCAGCTTCTGCTCCGCACTCGGCTCATCGTCAGCCAGGTCGGGAGTCGTGCCCGTCTCCTGGTCCGGCTCGTCTAGATAAACCGTCGCCGCGGCCCGCTCGTGCCGGGTATCGCGCGCGTGGTTTACTCCCAGGTTGGTCGCAATCCGGTAGAGCCACGTGGTAAAACGCGCCTCGGCACGGTAACTCTCCCTGGCTCGATAGACGCGTAAAAACACTTCCTGTGCCAGTTCCTCGGCAACCGCCTGGTTCCGAACCATCCTGAACAGGAAGTGAGTCATCGGGCGGTGATATTTTTCGACAAGGTAATTAAAACTCGCCTCGTCGCCCGCCGCAACCCGCAACATCACAGCAGCGTCGCCGGCCGGGTCGATCTCAGCCCTCTCAGCCGCCGCCGGATCGATACGGATTGTCCCCGGTCCTGCTCCCATGACCGTTGTGTCAAGCACCATGGTTGCCATATCTTCTGGAACCCCATCTTCTGCGGAAGGTTGCGTATCGGGGTCCATTTCGGGATCGTTTTCCGGCTCGGAATCCCCGTCACCGGAACGCCCGGAACCCCCTTCGGATGCTGAAGATCGGGCAATCGCAAAGAATCGGGCAACTGGGGTGGATTCGGCGCTCGAGGAAAGCAGGTTTGAAGAGCGCAATCCAGCCGCCGAAAGGCAAAGCTCACCCTCCCCAGGCGGGGGCGGGATGGCTGCGCGGATGAGAGATCGGACGATCCGGAGCATGTGTGACTGGTACAAGAATTTCGCTGCGCCGGGACGTCTGTTCACTTCCCGCCCGGGTTGGTTCCAAAGCCCTGCTGGTGTTACTCTAACCTACAGGATCGCCCTCTGGCGCGGTCTTTTCCCTCCTTCAACAGGGGCGGTTAGCTCAGCTGGTTAGAGCGCCTGCTTCACACGCAGGAGGTCCGGGGTTCGAGTCCCTGACCGCCCACCAATC
>JBEKCW010000031.1:0-21234 GCA_050014675.1 Occallatibacter sp.
AGCAGACCGGCCAGTGCACCACCATCAAGCAAGCCAAGGAAATGGTGGAGATGCAGGAGCCGGTGGTGTGGGACATCCTTGAAGAAGTCATCAAGGACCACCCCGTGCTGCTGAACCGCGCACCTACGCTTCACCGCCTCGGCATTCAGGCTTTTGAGCCGGTGCTGGTTGAGGGCAAGGCCATCAAGATTCACCCGCTGGTCTGCACCGCCTTCAACGCCGATTTCGACGGCGACCAGATGGCCGTGCACATTCCGCTGTCGCCTGAAGCGCAGATCGAAGCCAGCGTGCTTATGCTCGCCTCGCACAACATTCTCTCGCCGGCCTCTGGCCAGCCCATCACCGTGCCTACGCAAGACATGGTTCTCGGCCTTTACTACCTGACCAAGGCCAAGAAGGGCGGCAAGGGCGAAGGACGCGTGTTTGCCAATGTTGAAGAAATCCTGATGGCCCTTGAAGCCAGGGAGATCGAAACCCTTACGCCCGTACGCCTGCGCTACACGGGCAAGGTGCTCGATATGACCACGGCCTACGACGATCAGGACCTGCTGCACACCGAGCCGGTCGATTTCAATAAGGAGTACATCTCCACCACGGTCGGCCGCGCCATTCTCAACGATGCGCTTCCCTCGGGCATGCCGTACATCAACGGTCTGCTCAAGAAGAAGGGCATTGGCCAGCTGGTGAACTACTGCAACCAGAACCTCGGCCTTGAAGTCACCGTCGGAATGCTCGATCGCATTAAGTCACTTGGCTTCAATTACGCCACGCGCTCGGGCCTGTCAGTGGGCCTCGACGACATGGTGATCCCGGCCAGCAAGTACACCGTGGTCGACGAAGCCGACAAGAAGGTGATCGAAGTCCAGAAGCAGTACATGGACGGCGCCATCACCAACGGCGAGCGGTCGAACAAGGTCATCCAGATGTGGTCTGCTGTTACCGACAAGGTTGCCGACGAGATGTTCGGCAACATGAAGCGGGCCGACGACGAAGGCGCCATGAACCCGATTTACGTCATGGCCGACTCCGGCGCACGTGGTTCGAAGCAGCAGATTCGCCAGCTCAGCGGCATGCGCGGACTGATGGCCAAGCCTTCGGGCGAAGTCATCGAGACGCCCATCACCTCGAACTTCCGCGAAGGCCTCACGGTGCTCGAGTACTTCATTTCGACCCACGGCGCGCGCAAGGGCCTGGCCGATACGGCGCTCAAGACCGCCGACTCCGGCTACCTCACCCGCCGCCTGGTCGACGTTGCGCAGGACGTGATCGTGACCGAGAACGACTGCGGAACGGTGGAAGGCATCTACGTGGGCTCAATCGTCGAGTCCGGCGAGATCATCGAGCCGCTTCGCGACCGCATCATCGGCCGCGTCTCGCTCGAGCGCATCAAGGACTACGACGGCAACGTGGTGGTTGAAGTCAACCAGCCCATCGACGAAGAAATTGCTTCGGCGATTCAGGGCGCGGGCGTTGAGAAGGTCAAGATTCGCTCGGTGCTTACTTGCGAGTCGCGCCGCGGCGTTTGCGCGCTGTGCTACGGCCGCAACCTTGGCTCGGGCCGCATGGTCGAGCTCGGCGAAACCTGCGGCGTCATTGCCGCGCAGTCCATCGGCGAGCCCGGCACGCAGCTCACCATGCGTACCTTCCACGTGGGCGGAACGGCCAGCCGCGTGGCTGAAAGCTCGCGCCTCGACGCCAAGAACAACGGCTTCGTGCGCTTCATCAACCTCAGTACTGTTGAAAGCCGCGACGGTGCGCTGGTTTCAATGAACCGCTCCGGCTCGATTGCAATTGTTGACGAGCGCGGCCGCGAAAAGGAGCGCTACCAGTTGGTTTACGGCGCGCGCCTGCGCGTTAAGGATGGCGCGGCTGTGAAGCTTGGCGAGTTGCTGGCTGAGTGGGATCCGTATACCTACGCGATCCTCACTGAGATCGGCGGCACGGTCACCTTCAAGGACCTGCAGGAAGGCATCACGCTCAACGAGGAAGTGGACGAAGTCACCGGCCTTTCGCGCTGGGTGGTTGCCGACTCGCCCGACGAAAAGCGTCAACCGGCCTTCATGATCAAGAACGCCAAGGGCAGCAAGCGCTATCTGCTGCCGCGCGGCGCTCACTTGATGGTGCAGGATGGCGATGAGGTCGGCCCCGGCGACGTGCTGGCCAAGATTCCCAAGGAATCGACCCGCACCAAGGACATCACCGGCGGTCTGCCGCGTGTAGTCGAGCTGTTTGAAGCCCGCACTCCGCGCGAGAAGGCCATCATTTCCGAAATCGACGGCGTGGTTCGCTTCGGCGAAGTCAGCAAGGGGCAGCGTAAAATCTACGTCACCGCCGACAACGGCGACGAGAAGGAATACGCTGTGCCTCGCGGCATCCACGTCAACGTGCAGGAAGGCGAACGCCTGAGCGCCGGCGACCCGCTGATGGACGGTCCTTTGAACCCGCACGACATTCTTGCCGTGCTGGGCGAGAAGGCGCTGCAGGCTTACCTGGTCAACGAAATCCAGGAGGTCTACCGTCTGCAGGGCGTGGCCATTTCGGACAAGCACATCGAAGTAATTGTGCGCCAAATGCTGCGCTGGGTGCGTATCGATGAAGTGGGCGACACGACCTTCCTGCTCGAGCAGCAGGTCGATCGCTTCCGCTTCCGCGAAGAGAACGAAAAGGTGCTGGCCAACGGAGGCCGTCCCGCAATCGGGCGTCCGCTGCTCCTGGGCATCACCAAGGCGTCTCTCTCCACGGACAGCTTCATCTCCGCGGCCAGCTTCCAGGAGACGACCCGTGTTCTTACCGAAGCCAGCATCAACGGCGCAATCGACAACCTGCGCGGCCTGAAGGAAAACGTGATCGTCGGACGCTTGATCCCGGCGGGCACCGGCCTCGAGTACTACCGCAACGTGCAGCTCTCGCCTGAGCTTGAAGAGGCTGCTGCAAAAGTACAACAGGAAGTAACCGCCGAGAAGGAAGCCGAAGAGCGCGAGCTGGAAATGATGCGCCAGGAAGGCGAAGCCGAAGAAATGGCCGCCGAATAGCGATAGGTCAGGGATTTATCCCTGACTTCTGCCACCAGCAAGAACTCAACACTCAAAATGCCCGGCTTAACCGCCGGGCATTTTGTTCTTTGCTACGCCACAAATGCGCCGTGCCCCATCCTTCGCGCGTTCTTTGCGCGAAGGGTGGGAAAGCACGCCCCTCAATCCAACACTGTAATCATGGGCGAAGGTCGCCGCGGGATTCAACCTACCTCGGTCCCGGACACGCGTCCGACAGCGAATTGCTCAGCCCCTCCTGCTCGATTTCAAGCGTGGCCTGCGCAGTGCCGCCGTCTGTCCGCTTGATGTGAAAAACATAGATCGTCTCATAATCGCCGCCGGGCCAATCGGGCACATCAACGTGGCCAGTTCCGTACTGCTTGAGCATCTGCACGGCAAAGTCCCGCAACTTCACGTGCTCCCATGCCACAAAGATCTTCGAGTCTTCAAATGCGGGCTGAAGCAGCGACTGTTGCAGCAGGTCGATCCTGTCGAATGCAATCTGCGCGTCTACCGGCAGTCCCAGGCTGATTGCCGTGGGCTCAATGGTGGCAAGCGGCCGAACGTAGGAATAACCACTCGAACTGTGGTCTTTTACCTGCACGCTCGGATTCGGCGCAAAAATAAAGTCCGGCTTGCCATAGCGTCCAATCAACAATGGCGGCAAAGCGAGCGCGCGATTCAGTCCCTTGCAGGTCAACTGGCCCAGCCCGCCCGACGGCTTCTCACCATGCCGGATCAGAACGATGGTTTCCTGGTGGACCCGCGGCGTTTGAGTGCACGAAACCGGAAGAATCACCAGCCAGGCGATCACAATAACAATCCCAAAAACGCTCCTCAGAAGACCCTGCTGTTTCAAGACGCTCTCCCCTCGCCAATGCCTCAGACCGCAACTCCGCGATAAACGCACGGTCGCCTTTCTTATTATCACGCTGTTCTATCGCAGGAGTGAGACCCCGAGCGCGGCGCAGCTTAGCAAGGTCAATGGCGAGCAACCAAAGGCACAAAAGGAGGGAGCAGAAAACCAAAGGCCAGCAAGCTCCCTTGCTCTCTGCTTTTTCAGCTAGCCCGCGTCTGCTTCACCACGTACATCGATGCATCGGCCGCGCTCAGCAGGCTGTCTTTGGTGTTGCCGTCGGTCGGGTACATGGCGATGCCGATGCTCGCCGATCCCCGCAGAACCACTTCCTCGCACACAAAGAGCTCGTTGAAGCAATGCTCCAGGCGCTGGGCAACTTCCCCGGCCGCGGCGCGATTGCGCACATTCTGAATCAGCACGGCAAACTCATCTCCGCCCAGCCGTGCCAGCACGTCGCCGGGGCGCAGCTGGTGCTTCATGCGCGCGGCCACCTGTTGCAGGTAAATGTCCCCGGTGCGATGGCCGTAGTTGTCATTCACTTGCTTGAAGTCGTTAAGGTCGACATACAGCAACCCGAACACGCCGGCAGAGTGGCGCGCCGCGAAGATCGCATTTTCCACGCGTCGTTCGAACGAGAAGCGGTTCTCAACGTCGGTGAGCAGGTCGAACTCGGAACGGTGCACCAGATCGGCATACACACGCGAGGTCTCAATCGCCAATGTGGCCAGCCCGGCAGCCTGCGCCAGGGCCTCATCCTGATCGTGGCTCGACTTGCTGTGCCGGTCGAATGCCGCAAAAATGTCTCCCAGGTGGGCGCCCGCGCGGCCCACAATCGCATGTTCGGCTACGCGGAACCCGGTTTGGATCGCGCCGGAGAGATTGTTCCCGAGGGTCGCTCCATCCTCCACTTCAATCCAGCATGGCGTGCCTCCAAGGCGCGTGGAAACAAGCTCGGTAATGCTCTCCAAAGTCTCCACCAGGGGTTTGGAGTTGTTGATGTCTTCCAGAATCTTTCCACGGCGGCGTTCGAGGTAGGCAATCGTGGCGTTGCGATGGCGCGCCTTTCGCTCGGTCCACACCACCCTGATGCCGAATACAAAGACCACGATGATCAGAACTCCAACCATCATCGTCAAATTGCCCACGTTCAGCCAGCTGGGTTCGGCTACCACCTCAATGTCGTCGTACGAGCGCAGAAGCACATCGAAGCCCACCGGCCCTTCGAACGGGTCAGAGCCATATGAGACCGATGAGATGCCGGTGACGCGCACCGTGGAGCCCACCGGGACTTGCTTCATTGGCGGCACGGTAAAGCCAAGGTCCTCGTCCGGATGACGGCAGAGAACCGAGAAAACATGGCCGCCGGCAGTCAGCACGTAATTGTCCCGCGCGTCCTCGCGCGACTCCTTCACCACCTGGCCCTCAATTGAAATCAGGTCGAAGGCATCGGAGCCTGATGACAATTGGTTCCAGCCAATGGCGTGCGGCGCAACCGGCTCATGAACCTGGCTGTCGTCAACTTTGGCGCTGGTCAATGTCAGCAGGCCATTGCGGACTGCGGGGAATCCCGATGCGGTCGCTTTGTCGCCGATATTCATCGGCTGCTGCTCTTTGGTCTCGATCCAAAGGCTCTTGGTGCCGTTCTGCAGCACCACCGCCGAACCGGGCAGATAATAGGTAATGGTCCCTTCCACCCGCACGCGCTCTGTCTTGTCGTTCACAAATGCGTGCTGAAGAATCTCGTCCATCGGGGTGAAGGGAAGCGAATCGGGACTGCTTGCAGCCGGCTTCAGAATCTTCAGGTCTGTGATTGTGGGCGCTTCAATCACCACGCCCGTCATCTGATTCTTGCTGTCGAATATTCCCGATGCCGAACCGGTGACCGAAACCTCGGCGCCAAGCAGTTTCTTCAGCAGGCTGCCGTCGCTGCCAGTAATCGTTACGTCTACGTTGCCGCCGTCCAACTCCAGCTGAAGGTAGATATTCACCACCTTGCCGTACGTAACCAGGTCGGCGCTCCGTACCCGTCCGGTGACCGTAACGCGCATGCTGTCAAGCTCGGCGCGAATCAATTGCCTGAAGCTTGCCGGCACCGCCCCCGGAATAGGGCCGTGTCCGATGCGGGTTACGCTGTCGGCCACAATGTCGGGCCGAAAACTGGCGCGCGTGTTGCCATGAACCAGCACCCGGTCGCCCGGCACAAGGTCCAGAGTGGTAGGCACCTGAACGTAGATGGCCAGGCCGCCTTCTTCAACAAAAAGATCGATGCTGCCTTTGGCGTAATAGGTCACTGTCGCTTCAAAAGCGGCGGGAATCGTCTCGGCGGCCTGTTCGTTGGTCAGATTGTGAATGGCGGCCAGAGAGGTAAGGGTGGGCGGAGCGGCAAGAACTGCGGCTGGGTTCAGGGTCACGCAAACCAGCACAGCAATCTGCATGGAAGCGGCCAGGGGGCCGATTCCTGTGATCTGCTGACGAATTCCGATCCAATCGCGCATTTGCTTTAAGCGGAATTGCCCGTGCAACTGGGTCCCGAATGTCAACGGGAATCCGAGATCGTCCGGCGCCTGGCTCTACAGTCCGAAGCGGCCAGCAGGCGGTCTCTCATAGCCCACTGCAACAAGCATAAGGTGGAACAGGTAATCATTCCATGTTTCTTTAGTGTCAGCCTCTTTGGTGTATGAGCCCTTTGTGGGAGTAGCGCCCACCAACCAGGCAAAGCCCCGGCGCTGAGCCAAGTCGAACGAAACGTAAGCAGCAGTAAAGACTGGATAAACGCTATGCGCTCGAGCGCCGGGGTTCCATTTCGAGCGAAAGGTCGCGCTGGCGGGCCTTTTTGGCCTCGTACATTGCCACGTCGGCCGCGCTCAGCAAGCCGTCCTTGGTGTTGCCATCCTCCGGATAGAGCGCAATTCCGATGCTTGCTGTTCCCATAACAATGGGCCCATCCAGCCTGAAGGCCGCCTCAAAGCACTTTTCCAGCCGCATCGCCACCTCCAGTACAGCGGCGCGGTTGCGCACCTCCGGCACCAGCACGGCAAATTCGTCGCCTCCCAGCCGGGCCAGCGTGTCGCCCGGCCTTAGCTGGCGCTTCATGCGCGCCGCCGCTTCCTGCAGATAAATGTCGCCGGCAAGGTGGCCGTAGCGATCGTTAACCTGCTTGAAATCGTCAAGATCGATGTAGATCAACCCGAATATTCCCGCCGATTGCCCCGCCTGGCCAATCAGCACTTCGAGGGCTTGCTCCAGGCTGAAGCGGTTTCTTACGTCGGTCAGTTGATCGAACTCCGAGCGATGCACCAAGTCAGAGTGCAGATGCGAGTTCTCGATGGCAAGGGACGCCAGCCCCACCGATGACGCCATCGTCTCATTAACTTCCGCAACGGTTGGCTTGCGGCCGACCAGGGCTACGAACAGCGACCCAAGCGGACCGCTCGAATTCGACGGAATAACGGCCTCAATCACGTTCCAGACCGGGTCATGCACGTCGCCGGGGCGATTTCCGATCGTGTCCCCGCCGGTAATCTCGCACCAGCAGGGCAACCCCTGCAGCTTGTACGAAACCAGCTCTGTAATCTGATCTAGGATCTCGGCCAGCGGATGCGAGTTGTTCATGTTCTCGAGAATCCGGCCGCGCCGCTGCTCAATGTGCGCCATCGTAGCCGTTCTGCGCCGCGTCCCGTGTTCGATAAACCATCCCCGAGCGCCCACAACCACAACCACTATCAGCAGCACGCCTATCAGGTAGAGCAGGTGCGTCACGTTCAGCCATGGCGGCCGGGTCAGAATCTCCACGTCGTCAAACCTCCGCATCAGGATGTTGAAGGGCACCTCGCCGTTGAAGGGATTGGCGTCTTCCAGCACGCAGATGCCGGTAACGCGAATCCGCGATCCCACCGGAATCCATTCCATGGGCGCCAACGAAGCCCGGCTTGCCAATCCCGGATGACGCAGAATTGCCGAAAAGAGATGGCCGTCGCCCTGAAGCACATATTGGTCCTGCGTCGCCTGGCGCACTTCGGTTACCACCTGCCCCTCGATCGAAATCAGGTCAAAAAGGTGGCCCAGGCCATCGTGGCCGCTCATCGCGAGGTCTTTCCAGCGGTAAAGCACCGGAGCAATCGGAGCCTTGACCTGGTCGTCGCGCACTTCACTCTGCGTCAGGGCCTGAAACCCGTTCTCAACATCCGGAAACCCGATGGCATCCGCCAGGTCGCCCACCTGCACATCCGCCGAAGTCTCCGTAGCTACCCGCAGGCTTCGCGATCCGTCCTGCAACACCATCGACTGGCCCGGCTCGTAGTATGTAACCGTGCCGTGAACGCGCATCCGCTCGGTGGTATCGCGCAACTTTCGTCCCACGATGATTCCATCCATGGGCGTTACCGGGATGGACCACGGATCACTCTTCGACCGCTTCAGTACCTTGACGTCATTGAGAGACTGAATGTGGAGCATCACCCCGACCTGCTCCATCTTGCTGTCGAATTGCCCCGCTTCAACCCCGGTGATCTCCACTTCTGCATCGAGCAGCCCGTTAATCGCATCTTGATTGTCGCCGTCTACCGTGCCTTTGATATTCTCCCCGTCGACCAGCAGCCGCAAGTATGTGTTCACAGTCAGATAGTTTGGATCTTTAAACAGGTCCGCGGAGCGAACCGTGGCGCGCACCGTCACCAGCCGGCAATCGGTCTCGGCGCGAATCATCTGCTCAAAAGTCGCGTGGACCGCCTTCGGCAGTGGACCGTGGCCCAGCAGCTTTACTTCGTTGCCCAGTACATACGGACGGAAACTCGGCCGCAGCTCTCCACGCACCAGGACGCGGTCGCCGGGCGCCAGATCGAGGCCGGCATTCACCCACACATAAATGGCGGCGTCTCCATCCTGAACGAACAGAGTCTTTTCGTAACTCCTGTAGTAGGTAACCGTGGCCTGAAACGAGACAGGGCCGTGCCGTTGCGCTTCCGCGTTGGTGATGTTCTTGATGGTCGCAAGCGTCGTCAGCCTGTCGGGCGTCGCAGGCGCGCGCTCGGCCAAAGCGATCGTGGCGGCAAGAACCACCAAACAGATTGCCACCCGCTTGATAGGCGCCTTAGTAAACATTGACTCGTCCATTCTGTATATCGGCAGAGTTCCCGGATGTGTCAAATTCAGGCACCGGGTTTGGTTGTGTGTGGACTGGGATGGAGGGAGTCGGGCGCTGACTTGCTGACTCGCCGGGTGCCCCCGGTCTCGCCTTTGACACCGGGGATAGCACGAACCTCATCCAGCCTATCTCATCCCTGCAGAGCCCGGTTGCCCCATCCTTTTCGCGCATCTTGCGAAAAGGGTGGGACTGGCCCACATTCCACCAGCGCAACCGTTCTCTAAGTGGACAGCATTGGGACTAACCCACCGCCTGCCCCGACCGCGTCTCCCCTCGCCGCGGCTTGCTCTGCTTGGCCACATACATGGCGGCGTCAGCTGCGCCCAGCAGGCCGTCTTTCGTCGAGCCGTCATCGGGGTACATTGCGATTCCGATGCTGGCCGAGCCGGTGATCATCTTGCTTTCGCATTGAAGGGGTTGTTCAAAACAGCGATGCAGCCGCCGCGATATCACCTCGATATCGCCGCGCGAGTGAATTTGCAACACCACTACGGCGAACTCGTCGCCGCCCAGCCGCGCCAGCACATCCCCGGGGCGCAACTGCCGCTTCATGCGCAGCGCAACCTCCTGCAGGTAGAGGTCGCCGGTGCGGTGGCCGAACTGGTCGTTCACCAGTTTGAAGTCGTTCAGGTCCACGTAAAGCACACCGAAGATGCCTGCTCTTTGCCGGGCATCTTCAATCACGCTCTCCAGATGCTTATCGAGCGAGAAGCGGTTGTGAATGTCCGTAAGCTGGTCGAACTCCGAGCGATGCACCAGGTCGCTATACAGGCGCGAGGTTTCAATGGCCAATGTGGCCAGGCCGGCGGCCTGTTTGAGAGCTTCGTTCTCCTCGCTGCGTGGCTTGCTGCCGGCTGCGAACGCGGCATACATAAAGCCCAGCGTGCCGCTTGAACGGCCGGGAATCTCCTTCTCGATCACGCGCAGCCTCGACAGGAATTCTTCGCCCGGGCAGCTGCCCAGCGCCGCGCCATCCGCCACCTTGCACCAGCACGGCGCGCCGCTCAACCGCGCCGACACCAGTTCGGTAATGCGCTCCAGAGTCTCAGCCAGCGGCTTTGAGCTGTTGATGTCTTCAAGAATTCTGCCCCGCCGCCTTTCGACATAGGCCACGTGCGCGTTGTAGCGGCGCGCCGTGCGCTCGGTCAACACCACCTTGATGCCGATGAAGAAGATCACCAGCACCAGCACGATCACAACCATGGTGAGGTGAGGAACGTCGAGCCACGGCGGACGGGCCGCAATCTCAATGTCGTCGTAAGAGCGCATCAGGATGTTGAACGGCACCCCGCCATTGAAGGGATTGGAATACTCAAGCATGCAGATGCCGGTAACCCTCACCCGCGAGCCGACCACAATCTCCCGCATCCTGGGCAGGGACGCTCCGCTGCCAGGCGCAGGATGCCGCATCACGGCGCTGAAAACATGGCCCTGCGCCATCAGCACGTACTCGTCCTGCAACCCCTGGCGAACTTTCGCCGCTACCTCGCCGTCGATCGACACCAGGTCGAAGCTGTGTCCGCCAGACTCGTTGCTTCCCATCGTCAGGTCGCGCCATGTCAACAGCGCCGGAACTACCGGGGCCTGGTGGCCGCTCAAGCGCACTTCGCCGCGGGTCAAATTCAAGAAGCCGTTGCGCACATCGGGGAAGCCGATCGCATCGGCAACGTCGCCAATCTGCATCGGCTCATACGTCGCCGTGGTTACCCAAACGCTCTTGGCCCCATCCTGCAACACCAGCGCAACTCCCGGCTCGTAGTAAGTAATCGTTCCATGCACGCGCATGCGCTGGCTCTGGTCGCGCATCGCATACCCGCTATAGAGCAGATTCATCGGCGTGATGGGCAGCGACCACGGATCGGAACTGGCCCGAGAAAGTATCTTGATCCAGTCCTTGCTCTCGACATGCAGCAGGATTCCCGTCTGCTGCATCTTGTTGTCGAACTGCTCTCCTGAAACTCCGGTGATCTCGACGTCCGCATCAAGAAGTTCTTTCAGCAGCGCAGGGTCGCTGTTGTCCAGCGTTGCCTCGGCTTTTTCACCGTCGATCAGAATTTCAAGAGACGTGACGACATGTTTGTCCTGGTTCAACGGGGTAAGATCGGCCGAAAGTATATGGGCATCCACCTCCACCAGCTGGCAATCCGTCGAGCCCGATCGCAACTGTTCGTACGTCACCTTTTCTGCGGCCGGAACCGGGCCGTGGCCGAGCAGGTCGATCTGGCTGCTCACTACGTAAGGTCTGAAACTGGGCCGGGTTGTTCCGCGCACGCGCACCCGATCGCCCGGAACCAGGTTGAGATTGGTGTGCGCGGTCACGTAAATCGGTTCGCCGTCTTCTTCCACGAACAAAGTTGTTTGGTAGAGGCGGCCGTAAAGAACTGTGGCCTCGAAATCGACGGGCAGCTGCCGCCTGGCTTCCGCGTCAGTGAGACTCTTCACTGCGCGGACCGAGGCGATAGTCCCCGCGGCGAGCGCGCAGGGCACCGTCAGTGCCACGAAGGCCAGAACGAGAATCGACACTCGCAAGATCGACACTCGCAAATTAGCGAGCACAAAAGTGGGCGCAGTCTGCAGTTTGCCCCCTCATCAAAATTCGGAATCCTGGGGAAATTGCGCGTAGACAAGACCGCGTTCGCTCGTCCAGGCAACCAGGCCGACACAGCCCTCGCGTCCCGCCGGCAATCAAGCTTTGCGATGGTCCCGCACCGTATTCAGGCAAGGTCCGCCGGCGGATAAATTAAAGCAACGGACCAGCTTATGGTTAAAAAATCAATGCAAGTATCCTACTACTGTCAAGGAGTTGCGAAACAACTCAGTTGGGTTACCAAAGAACCCAATTCTCCATCGGTAAACGCTTGCCATTGACCAATTTGTGTACAATTCAGCGGGCGCCCTGCCTAAGCATCAGGGCCGGGAGACAATCTGATGACAATCGGTGAGCCGCCGTCATCCCACCAGCAAATCGATATGCACACGCCGGGTACGCAAACCATGCCTACGCGCAGCATTCGCGTCATCGGCGTGCCCCTCGACATGGGCGCCAGCCGCCGCGGTGTCGACATGGGCCCTTCCGCCATGCGCGTGGCCGGTCTCGAATCCCGGCTTGAGGCGCTCGGCCACCACGTTACCGACTGCGGCAACATTCGCGTTGAAGTAGCTGAGACTCGCGGCTACGGCAGCAGCAATGCCCGCTACCTGACCGAGATTGCAGAAACCTGCACGCGCACCGCCGCCGCTGTGCTCACCACCCTCGAAGAAGGCAAAACCCCGCTGGTGCTAGGCGGCGACCACTCGCTGGCAGCGGGCTCCATCTCCGGCGTCTCCCACTTCTATCGCCGCCGCGACCAGAAAATCGGCGTAATCTGGATCGACGCCCACTCCGACATCAACACCCCCGACACCTCGCCCAGCGGCAACGTGCATGGCATGCCGCTGGCCGCGCTGCTCGGCCTCGGTCCTGAGCCGCTCTCGAATATCTACGGCTACTCGCCCAAGATTTCGCCTGAAAATGCGGTCCTGGTCGGCATTCGCGACGTGGATGCAGCCGAGCGAGCCAACATCCGCCGCGCCGGTATCACCGCGGTCTACACCATGCGCGATATCGACGAGCGCGGCATGAGAGCCGTGATGGAAGAAGCTGTGCTGGTTGCCGGCCGCGGCACCGCGGGCTACCACGTCTCACTCGATCTGGATTGGATCGACCCCGAAGACGCCCCCGGCGTAGGCACGCCCGTACGCGGCGGCGCCACCTACCGCGAGGCCCACCTGGCCATGGAGATTCTCGCCGACCACGATCGCCTGCTCAGCTTCGAAATGGTCGAAGTGAACCCGGTAATCGACGAGCACAACCGCACCGCCGACCTGGCGGTGGAGCTGGCGTGCTCTGCCTTCGGAAAGAAAATCCTCTAGACGATATCCAGATCGATTTCAGGGCCTAAAATCGAGACCTGGGGCACCCAGACATTTGATGCGAACCGGTTGGGAGTCCATGTCGCGCACCTTCCGTAAGCGGATTAGCCGCGCAGCTTCGGTACTGCTGTTTTTAGCTCTGGGCATGGCGCTGCTGGCCGTTCCTGTCGGCTGCGGCTCCTCCGGCCAGTCACAGACTGAAAAAGCGACCCCGGTCATCACTTGGGCGACGCCCGCGGCCATTACTTACGGTACGGCGCTGAGCCCTACTCAACTCGACGCCACGGCAAGCGTGCCGGGAACCTTCGACTACACTCCGGCCTCGGGCACGGTGCTGACGGCGGGAGCGCAGACGCTGTCGGCGACTTTTACGCCCGCAGACGCCGCCGATTACAACACTGCCGCGGCCACGGTCAATTTGACGGTCAGCAAGGCGACGCCCGTCATCGCCTGGGCGACCCCCGCAGCCATTTCCTACGGTACGGCGCTGGGCGCCACGCAACTCGACGCCACGGCAAACGTGCCGGGCGCATTCGTTTACACTCCGGCTTCGGGTACCGTGCTTGCGGCGGGAACGCAGACGCTGTCGGTGGCTTTTACCCCCACCGACGCCACCGATTACAACACCGCTGCGGCCACGGTCAGTTTGACGGTCAGCAACAGTTCGACTCCAATTAGCCGTCTTGTTTTTGTCACTCAACCTTCGCAGTCCGGGATTGCGGGTATAGCGCTAGCCAGCCAGCCGCAGGTGCAAGCCCAGGATGCAAATGGCAATCCAGTAGTCAATTCATCCGCAACGGTCACGCTCACGGCATATATACCTCAGCCATTTACTAATTCGTCTCCTCCCTGCGGTAACTCAATAGAGGGTGCTTTGACGGCCAGTTCACTATCAGCGCCCATTTCAGCTTCTGGAACTGCAAGCTTTACAGGGGTTGCGGTTCTCAACACAAACGTCGTCTATATCGGCGCTTCGGATGGAACCCATAGTGTTTGCTCCGACATGTTGGTAATTAGTCCGGGGACGGCAAATCAGCTTGTGATGAGTATTCAGCCGGGAGGCCGGGCAGCAGGATCTACATGGGCAAGTCAACAGGTTTATATAGAAGACGCTTACGGCAACTTAGTAACCGCAGGTCCAGACAGTTCAGTTGTGATTTCGCTCTCTGTTAATTCGGGAACGCTGAGTGGCGCGGCTTCGTTGGAAGCCAGCGGCGGGATTGCTTCATTCCCAGGCCTTACGATGAGTCTTGCAGGTGACAACTACACGCTCACTGCCACTAAGGCAGCCTCGACCGGAGGATCTGGATTGTTAAGTCAAATCAGTAACCGATTCACCATCAATGCCGCTGATGACCCTGCGCTATTTCTCTCGCTTGCGAGGCCCATAACACCGTCTACGTTTTTTAGTGACAATAGTCAGCCATCGTCGCCAATGTCGTTCATCCTTGGACGCAACCCAACTGGCGTAAGCTCCAATGCCTACAATTCTGTTTTTTCCCAAATGGATGCCGCAGGAGAGCGATTTGCGCGCTTGCAGTTCACCAGTATTCCGGCGGCAACTGAATCTGCGCCTCTCGGAACCATTAATACATCGCTGACTTCGACGATGACGACTGTTTATGATCCCGCTCTTGCTGACGCCGATAATAATGGCATTGCCGTGATGCCGGAACTGGGAGTGTGGGGCGACTGGAGCACCTCATGGACCTGGGCGCAAAACCCTTACAACCAGGCGAATGGAGGACCGTGCGTAAGCCCGAGCGACCTCTTCAATTCCGGCCCTTGTCAAACTACTTGGCTGAACTATATCGGGCAAGTAGTGCACCACTGGTCGTCCCACCCCTCTATTGTTGCCTGGGAGATTTTCTCCGAACTGGACAATGTCACTCAGTCGACGGATAGCGAAGCAGCTGGTTTTGTTGCCGCTGCAGCAGCGACCATCGATGCAAATGATCCCTGGAATCGGCCAATCACGGCATCGACTACCATCCCTGATCCAAGTACTATCCTTTCTTCCTACAATTACTGGAATCAGACATTAAGCAGCCCTGCGCTCGACTTCGTCAGCATCCATCCATACGGCAGTTACTCGATGACCAGTCCCGGCACAGGCAATCTCGACGCTCAAGTCCTTGCTGCCGTTCCTCTGCTGATAAATACATTCCACAAGCCTGTTCTTATTGGTGAAAGCGGACTGAATGTCAATATGACTCCAGGCTCTCCTCCTGTCTCCGCAAATGCCTATATTGGCATCCAAAATGCTATCTGGGCTGAGGCAGTGAGTGGAGCAATGAATGGCCGTGCGCTCTGGTACGAAGATGGCTACGACCTTTACGGGGATGGAGCAGGCGCGTTCGTCAACATCTCAAACGCATATAGGAATGTATCGGCGCCAATTGTCGGTTTTGTGAGCGGAGTCGACTACACGGGCTTCTCGCCGATCCCAATCAACACAACCAGCGGGGTTACAGGGGCGATAACTGGCAATAACAGCACCATGCTCGGATGGTTCCGCGATGTCAATTGCACTTATCAGACCAACTGGGAACTGAATCTGATTGATGGCCAGTCAGTTACTGTAACATCGATAGGCGGAAAGTCCTGGGCAATTCAATTCTTCAACACGGCGACGGGTGAGCCGGTTGCCAATAGTGGAAGCACAATCTTAACCCAGAATAATCAACTCATTATCCCTCTGCCGTCCTTCACCATGTCCATCGCGTTTAAGCTCACTGCGGTGAATTAAGCGCACACTCCCATCTGGAGTTTGAGCCGCGGTTGAACGGGCAACCGGGCTAAGGGTTTCACTACCGGGTGCCCAGCCATGTCGACGCTCTTGATTTTGCAGTGTGCCCATCCTTGGCGCGTCTCTTGCGCCAACGGTGGGAGACCACCTCAGCCAACGTCGCGTAAGCGGCGCCAACGTGCGCCCGCGTACGCTAACTCGCTGCCTCTGTTCCTACGCCGGCTTCCACAACCCCACCACATTCCCCTCGGGGTCGGCAAACCACGCAAACGTCCCCGATGGCAGCGGAACCGGTGGAACCACAGTCTTGCCGCCTAACTTCTCAATCTCAGCCAGCGACTGCGCCACATCGTCGGTCTGCACATAAAAGTGAGTGAACTGGTGCGGCTCGTGGCCGAGCGCCGCTACGTGTCCGGGTATACCCTCCGCCGACCCCGTATCGATCATGCCCATCGGTCCCGCATCAATCTTCCACCCAAATGCCGCGGAGTAAAACGCGCTCGTGGCTTCCTTGTCCTTGCACCCAATCTCAAAATGAACCACCGGATGACTCATCGACTTCTCCTCTTCTTCCACAGAATTCCGTACAGATTAACGTGAACCCTTGCCTATGTCGATGCGGGGCGGATAAAAATACGGTTGCAAGTGGTGAAATAGAAGCATGGGTAAGAAACTCCGCGTAGGCATTCTATTTGGCGGGCGCAGCGGCGAGCACGAGGTCTCGCTGCTATCGGCCGCCTCCGTCCTCAAGGCAATCGACCGCGACAAATTCGAAGTGACCCCCATCGGCATCACCAAAGAGGGCCGCTGGCTGGCCGCAGCCGATGCAAAGGGCCTGCTTGAGGCCGGGACCAGCGCCGCCCCGCGCCAATTTCGCGCCGGCGACCCTGAAACCACCCCCGGCGCAAAGCTCCTTCAGGAAGGCATTCCGACCCTGATGACCCCCGAGCCGCGCTCTTCCTCGGGTCTCATCCAAAAGGAAGGCCCGGCCGCCCAGTCCGCCCTCGACGTGGTTTTCCCAGTCCTGCACGGCACCTTCGGCGAAGACGGAACCATTCAGGGCCTCTTCGAGCTGGCCGGCATCGCATACGTCGGATCCGGCGTGCTCGGCTCCTCAGCCGGTATGGACAAGGATGTAATGAAACGGCTCTTCGCCCAGGCCGGACTGCCCATCGTAAAGCACGTCACGCTGCTGCGCGCCGAATGGGAAAAATCCCCGCGCAAAGCCATCGCGCGCATTGAGGCCGCGCTCAAATACCCGGTCTTCGTCAAGCCGGCGAACCTGGGCTCCTCGGTTGGAATCACTAAGGCCCACAACCGCAAAGAGCTGGGCCCAGCACTTACCCTAGCTGCAAAATTCGACCGCAAGATCGTCGTCGAGAGCGGCGTTGGCGGCAAGAAAGCCCGCGCCCGCGAGTTCGAGATAGCCGTCCTCGGCAACGACTCGCCCCAGGCCAGCGTAGTAGGCGAGATCATTCCCGGCAAAGAGTTCTACGACTACGAGGCCAAGTACCTTTCAGAGGGCTCTGTGCCCGTAATCCCCGCCAAAATCACGCGCGCGGAATCGAGGAAAATTCGCGAGATGGCCGTTCAAGCCTTCAAGGCCTGCGACCTCTCCGGCCTGGCCCGCGTCGACTTCCTCATGGAACCCGGCGGCAAACGCCGCATCTACATCAACGAAGTGAACACCATGCCCGGATTCACCAGCATCAGCATGTACCCCAAGCTGTGGCAGGGCACAGGCCTGAGCTACAAGGACCTGATTACGCGGCTCATCGAGCTGGCCCTCGAGCGCCACGCGGACAAAGACCGCAACACCTACAGCTACGAGGCAGGTGGGTGAGCGGCTACTTCCACTCCGGAAAGCCAGAACGCGGCCAGCCCATGCATCCGATCGGAATCCATGTAATGCCGTGGTCCCTCCGGGTCATCGATTTCACTTGTTTGTTGGTGACCAACCCGATGCGCGGATCATCGACAGAGGCATTGAGTCTGGTTGCCAAATCTGCCACTTCCTGAACCGACGCAGATTCGCCTGGAATGAGGAAGAGAGCTCGCTCCGCCCTGTTTTCCATAACCTGGGCGACGCGCTTCGGTGCATTAGCCGCACCGACCTTCTCCTCATTCAACCAGATTGAGTCGTCGTTTCCCCAATGAATCACTTCATCCCTGCCATCGCCGCAGTAAGTGGATGTCGGTTCCCGCGGCAGAATGAGCCGGACACCGGATGCGGGAGTTGGCTTGAAGGCCGCTGAGCACAGGCAAAGCAACAGGAACAGCCCGGCGAGCGGCGCGGCTAGAGCCTGCAGCATCCACTCGGAGAATTGTTTCGGGGCCATGTTCCTTGAGACACCGGCGGGGCGCGGAATGTTCCCGGACTCGCCAGGAACTACCTACGCCCCCTTGGTGTCTAATAGGGAAAGGAACTGATCACTGACCACTGATCACCGACCACTGATCACTGACCACTGATCACCGACCACTGCCTTTATGACCCTTCTAGACGCACCGCAATTCGACGTAGCACGCGACCGCCGCCGCCGCACCATTCTTTACAGCGCAATCAGCGCCCTCTTCGCGCTCTTCATCGGCTTCTGGCTTGTTTCCGGCCGTCCCGTCGACTGGCCCTGGAACTGGTATACCCACTTCGCCGGCCGCAGCGCCATGAATCACTTCCTCGACGACGTCGAACAGAACAATCTTCAAAAGGCCTACGGCGTCTGGCTCCACGATCCCAACTGGCAGCAGCATCCCGCCCAGCTCCAGTTCTATACCTTCGATAAATTCCAGAAAGACTGGTCCCCGAACAGCGGCAACAACGACTATGGCACCATCAAGTCGCACAAGATTGTTGCGGCGCGCGTCTACGGCAATGCTTTATTGGCCGCGATCCTCATCAACGGCCGCAAGAGCGGCGCGCTCAATCTGGAATACGACCCCAGGACGCACACGCTCCTGTTCCCGCCGCCCGATGTAGAGATCGACCCCGAATCGTATTCGCACTAAAAGCAAAGCAAGTCAGCAAGTCAGCGAGTCAGCGGGCGCAACTCGTTCGGAGTAAGAGGTTCGTCATGGGGAATTTGAGGTTCTTTCTTTTCTTCGTAGCAATTCTTGTATCAGCTCAGGCTCAAATCCGTGCGCAGAATCCGCCCTCGACGACAAAGGAAAGTCCTTCCGCGCAGCAGCAGGTCCCCTATGAGATTGAACTCGGTCCTAAGATTGCAGAGACACTTCTGATCCACAAAGAGGAGCCAGCCTGCCAGAAGGACCAGGACGGAATAAGGATTGGGGGAACGGTCGTTATTGCAATCACCATCGATAAGAACGGCAAGGTGAGCCACGCCCAAACTCTTTCCGGACCCAAGATACTACGACCGCTTGCCCTGGCGACTGTGCGCAAATACCTCTACAAGCCTTATCTGATAAAAGGGATACCGGTTGAAGTTGAAACCACAGTTTCCATCCCAATTGACTGTTTCTTCCATAACGGCCATGCATAATTCCGCAGATCCTTCGTCGCTGCACTCCTCAGGATGACAAGGCCGGTAGATGGACGTTTAGTCCCTTAGTCCCTCAGCCCCGGTCCCTACGTTGTCTCCATCGCCTCTTCCGTCTTCTTGCTCATCTTCGCCGTCCGCGCGATCTTATCCCAGTTAAACGGCTTCCCGTCGATGGCGCGCTTGAGCGTCTTGGCGATCACCAGCGAAAACAGCTGCCGGTACGCGAACCTCTGCAGCCAGATATGGAACAGCAGCCATCCGTCGCCCTTGTTGGCCGGGTGACGCCGCTCCAGGCTGAACGCGATTGACGAGGTCAGGAAGTCAATCACCAGGAAGCCGAGGAAGTACGTCACCAGCTTGAGCAAGTCGGCCGGCGATGCGGCTTCCGGGTGGTAATGGCGATCGATGAGATAGTTCACAATGCCCCATGCGAACAGCACGTCGATAAACGGCGAAACCAGCGGCAAAAGCATCTGGAAAATAAGAATGTTCGGCAGCGCAAACAGCCCCATCGCCTTGTTGCGCACAAACGCCGCGCGATGTTTCCAGATGGCCTGCAGCGTTCCAAACGACCAGCGGAAACGCTGCCGCATCAGCCCGCTCGCATTGATTGGCGCCTCTGTAAACGCCAGCGACCGATCCTCGTAGTCCACGCGATATCCCTGCTCCAGCAGGCTCATGGTCAGGTCGGCATCTTCGGCGACAGTGTTCAACGGATATCCACCCGCGGCCTTCACCGGCGCAGTTCTCCATGCGCCAATTGCGCCGGGAACCACCGTAACCACGTGCATCAGGTCGAGTGCACGGCGTTCGAAGTTCTGGCTGGTGATGTATTCCAGGGCCTGCCAGCTGGTCCACAGATTCACGCGGTTGCCCACCTTGGCGTTGCCCGCCATGGCGCCAATTCGCTCATCCTCAAAGTGCGGCACCAGCTTTGAAATTGCGTCGGCCGCAATCACCGTGTCGGCATCGATGCCGATATAAATCGCCTCGTCAATCCTGTCGAGTGCAAAATTGAGCGCGGCGGCCTTGCCCGCATTGGGCTTGGTCAACACCTGCACGTGGCCGGCCTTGATCTCCTCGGCGTAAGCTTCGCGGGCCACCTCAGTAGTGCGGTCCGTCGAGCCGTCGTCGATCACAATCACATGCAGATTCTTGTAGTCGGAGTTCAGCACCGAGCGAATGGTGCGCACAATCACCGTCTCTTCGTTGAAGGCCGGAATCAGCACCGCAACACGCGGACTGAATCCCGGCGAAGCCGCGCGGTGCGGCAGCAGGCGGTCGATAATCGCGAACACGCCCACCAAAATCAGGCGCGCGCTCATCAGCACGTCGCCGATAAAAAACACCGTCACGATAAAGGCCCCGACAATGTCGAGCATCGAAAATGCGATGGAGTCGGGAATGGCGCGCACTCGCTGCCAGAAGTTGAGCGGCGGCATCACCTCCGCGGTGGTCTTGCCCATCAGCGCGCTCACCGGCACAATTGTGTAGCCGTGGGCGCGCAGCGCCTCAATCAGCACCGGCAGCGCCGCCACTGTCGCCGATCGGTTGCCGCCGCCGTCGTGCATCAGGATGATGGAGCCGCGGAACTGCGGCTTGGTCTTCATGGTCTGCAACTGCGCAAGCACTGACGCGGTAATCTCCGCCGGACTCTTCCGCGGATGCTCGTTCCAGTCGTCGGTGTCGATCTTGTTGCCGATGATGATGTAGCCCTTCTGCTGAATGTAATAGGCCGGCGCGGCCTCGTCGTCAGTATCGGGCTCTTCGTCGATGTCGTACGGCGGCCTGAAGTAGAGCGGCTCCACGCCCAGCTTGCTCTCAAACAAGCGCTCCGTCATATTGATCTCAAGATCGAGCTGGCGCTGAGAGATTTCGCTGATGTCGGGATGCGTATAGGTGTGGTTGCCAATCTCGTTGCCTTCGCGAACGATGCGCTGTAACAGGCCCACGTGCTGCACCGCCTCAGCGCCGATGGCCATAAAGGTGCCCTTTACCTGCTTGGCCTTCAGGATGTCGAGAATCTTCGGCGTCCACTG
>JBEKCW010000032.1:0-21176 GCA_050014675.1 Occallatibacter sp.
CGCCGATCATCATGACCTTTTACTGGGCCGTGGTTGCTTTGAACGTGGTGCAACTGGTGTGGAAGCTGGTGGACCTTTACACCGGTGCCTGGAAGGGCGAGCGAAAACTGGAGCACTTCGCAATCAAGCTGATGGGGATAATTCCAATCGTAATAGCGTTGCGTGCGCCGAGGAAAATGTGGGTTGTGCTTAAGAATCCCGTGGCAGAATTTGCGAAGTACGGAACGCAGCTTGCGCAGATCAACCAGGCCATCTACATAGGATTGCGAATTGTGCTGATAATTGCGGTGATTACATTCGCGCTGGAAGTGGGCAATTGGTTCCTGCAGAGCTATAGGCGGAGCTTGAAGAGCGCGGCGTAAAGGCGCAGGCCCGCGCTCATCTACACTCGTTGCATAAACTTGGAAAGCATCAAGATCGGAGGCGGTACGGTGGCTGCTGGGTCGAAGGCCCGTAAGGTAAAGGCGAGGCTGAGCGAGGGCCAGCTCTACGAGTACGCGGTAAAAGCGCTGGGCCGGCACATGCGGACCGAGGTTGAGCTGCGGCGGCTGATGCAGCAGCGCGCGGAGTTTGGCGAACCCGGCGAGGCAGCGATCGATGCGGTGGTAAAGCGGCTCAAGGAATATGGTTTTTTGAACGACGCGGTCTATGCCGAGACCTACGCGCGGCTGCGGCAGCAAAACGACAAGCTCGGCGCGCGCAGGGTACGGAACGATCTGGCGCAGAAGGGGTTGAAAGCCGCGCTGATTGAAGAGACAGTGGACGCGCGCTACGGCGACACCAACGAGGAGACACTGGCGCGCGAGCACCTCAGCCGAAAACGCATTCCAAAGCCTGAGAGTCCGAAGGACACGGCGCGGGTGGTGCGGCGGCTGGTGGGGGCAGGGTTTTCGATCGGCGTGATTATGCGGATTCTGCGCCAATGGGATGTGCCGGAAGAGAGCCTGGCAGCATTGGAGAATCTGGAGGAAGAAGTACCCGAGGGCGGCGAAGAGTGAGCAGGTTTGTCGTCATTTCCGGCTGTTCGGGCGGGGGTAAATCCACTCTGCTTGCCGAGCTTGGCCGGCGCGGCTATCGTGTCGCGGAGGAACCGGGACGGAGAATCGTCCATGAAGAGACGGAGCGCGGCGGCTCGGCTCTTCCGTGGATGGATATGGCGGCATTCTTGCGCCGCGCAATCGCTATGTCTCTTGACGATCGCGTGTCGGCGGGCACCGGTGAGGGCTGGGTCTTCTTTGATCGCGGGCTGGTCGACGCCGCCTCCGCGCTGCAGCAATTAACAGGCGAAGCGGTCCTCGAGTCGATTGCGCAAATCCATCGCTACTATCGGCGGGTATTTCTGACTCCGCCGTGGCCGGAAATCTATGTAACCGACCCGGAACGGCGTCATGTACTGGACGCTGCAGTTGAAGAGTACGAGCGGCTGCTCAAGGTTTACCCGGCGCTTGGCTATGATGTCTCGATTCTCCCCAAAATGCCGGTTGCGGATCGGGCCGATTTTGTTTTGAAAGCTTTGGGGGAATCGACGCGAACCGCAGTGTAAAATCCGGGGGATGAGACGCGCGAGGGCGGAGACGAGTGATCGGCGCCCGATTTTCCGCAACGAGTTTGATCAGGGAAGCGCGATAAACGAAAGGCCAAGCATCTGGAAATCCTTCACATTGTCAGTGGCCAAAGTACAGCCATTTTCGAGAGCCGTTGCGGCAATAATCATGTCGGCGAGGCTGCGGGATTGCCCCTGGCTGCGCAGCAACCCTTTCATGCGCCCCGCTCGCTCAGCAACCGCTCCCGAAACCGGAAACCAATTGAGATTCGTCAATAACGTGCTCGTTGCCTGGTCCTCGCCTGGACGTACCCCGCTATAAACCTCGGCAATGCTCAAAGTAGAAATTGCAAGCAGCTGGCCCGAGGCGACCAGGCCTGCGAGAAATCTCCGCCTTTGATTGCGGTTGCGCAGCGTATCGACGAGCACAGTCGTATCCAGTAGGATCGGAGCACTCATAGCGGATCGAGGTTCTCATCCCGGCCTTTAAGCCGTGTGCGGGGTTCATTTCTGACCGCGCGCACCCACTCTGCCGCCCCGTGCTCGGCAATTTCGGGGTGATCCTGGTCGTGCCATATGGGCTCATCGCTCTCAAGAAACGCCAGCAACTTCCTTCTTTTGATCTCTTTGGCGGCCGTTTCCACAAGAAACGCACTTCGCCCCCTGGGGCCTACGAGTTCGTCAATCTGCTGCACCAGATCGGCGGGCAAAACAATATGGGCTCTTAATGTGGACATACAATAGGCCCATGAGTAGTGGGCCAGGCAAAGTATACTCCATTTCCCGGGAAAATGCGGTTCGTACCCGCCTCCAATTACACTGATTAGGCCATGCAATACCGTTCGGGAAACGAAATTCGCGAGCTTTTTCTGCGCTTTTTTGAGACGAAGGGGCACCGCCGGGTGCACTCGTCGTCGCTGGTGCCTGCCAACGATCCCACGCTGCTGTTTACCAACGCGGGGATGAACCAGTTCAAAGACCTGTTTTTGGGGGCCGAGAAGCGGGAGTACTCGCGCGCCACCACATCGCAAAAGTGCGTGCGCGCCGGCGGCAAGCACAACGACCTCGAAAATGTGGGCTTTACGCGCCGGCACCACACCTTCTTTGAGATGCTGGGCAACTTCTCGTTCGGCGACTACTTCAAGCGCGACGCGATTGCCTTTGCGTGGGAGCTGGTGACCAGCGAGGAGTGGTTTGGAATCCCTAAAGACCGGCTCTATGTGACGATTTTTGAGGGCGCGCCGGATTACGGTGTTCCGCGCGATGACGAAGCCGAGCAGTTCTGGACCGAGACCGGCGTGCCTAAGGAACGGATTTTTCAGTACGGATTGAAGGACAACTTCTGGCAGATGGGCGAGACCGGTCCGTGCGGGCCGTGCAGTGAGATTTTCTACGACATGGGGATCGAGGCCGCCGAGACTCCAGGCGTGGATCTGCCGTTCGGTAAAGACGACGCGCGGTATGTGGAGATCTGGAATTTGGTGTTCATGCAGTTTGATCGGTCGGCCACCGTCGATCCTGCCACCAAAACGACCACGTACAAGCTGACTCCGCTGCCCAAGCCATCGATCGACACAGGGATGGGCCTGGAGCGCGTGGCTGCCGTCCTCCAAAACAAAATCAGCAACTTCGAGACGGACCTTTTCACGCCGCTGATCGTCCGCGCCGCCGAATTAACGGGTCTTGTATCAGGGCACGACTTCAGTCGTGCCGAAGAGGCCAAAGAGAATGAGGGGGCTTTAGCCTCTGAGGAAAGCCTCGTCGGCAATGCCTCCCTCCGCATCATTGCCGACCACGCGCGTGCTGCGACATTCCTCATCAACGATGGCGTCGTGCCATCGAATGAAGGCCGCGGCTACGTCCTGCGCAAAATCCTCCGTCGCGGCATTCGGCATGGAAGATTGCTGGGGCAGGAGAAGCCGTTCTTGTTCGAAATGGTGTTCGCTGTCCGCGACCTGATGCTGGGAGCCTATCCGGAACTGAAGGATTCGGCGGAGCGCGTGGCAAGAGTTGTTGAGGCCGAAGAGAAACAGTTTGATCGCGTATTGAAGATCGGCGTGACCCGGTTGAACGAAGAACTGCAAAGCGCCTTTACGGGCGACAAAGCATTCCACCTCTACGAAACTTTCGGCTTGCCTCTCGACTTCATGGTCGACGCGGCGCGCGATGCGGGAATCGCGTTTGACATGGAGGGCTTCGAACGCGCTCGCGCCGAAGAACAAGCCCGCGCGCGCGCTTCGTGGAAGGGCGGCTCGCAAAAAACCGCCAGCCCCGTTTTCCGCGATCTGCCGAAGACTGTCTTTGAAGGCTACCGGCAACTCATCTCGACCAATTGCGAAGTTCTGGCCATTGTGAAGGACGGCGTGGGCTCGCCCGCCGCGAAAGCCGGCGACCAGGTCGAAGTCGTGCTCGATCACACCAGCTTCTATGGCGACTCAGGCGGACAGATCGGCGACCTCGGCGTTTTCCTCTCGCCCGACGGCAACACCACCGTGGCCGAGATTGTTGGCTGCGTGCTGCCCGTGCAGGGAGTGCGCGCGCACAAGGCAATTCTCAAGCAGGACCTGGCAGTGGGCGACCATGTGACCACTGTTGTTGACGGCGAGAGGCGCGATGCCATCAAGCGCAACCACACCGGCACGCATCTGTTGCAAGCCGCGCTAAGGCAGGTGCTGGGCACCCATGTAAAACAGGCGGGTTCGGCGGTGCATCCTGACCGGCTGCGCTTCGACTTCTCGCACTTTGCGCAAGTCGCCGATGAAGAGCTTCAGGAAATTGAGACCATCGTCAATCGCGAGGTGCTGAAGAACGCGCGGGTTGAGACGCTTGAAGACGTTCCGATTGATGTGGCCGTGAACGAGTACCACGCCATGGCGCTGTTTGGCGAGAAGTATGGCGACAAGGTGCGCGTGGTGAAGCTCGACGACGGTTTCTCGACCGAGCTTTGCGGCGGCACGCATACCAAGGCGACGGGCGAGATTGGGCTCTTCAAGCTGACTGGCGAAACGTCGGTTTCGAGCGGCGTGCGCAGAATTGAAGCGATCAGCGGATTGGGTTCGCTTGATACCTTCAGGCGCGACTTTGACGTGGCGGCGACGGCGGCACAGTACACTCCTTCAGCGGAGGGCGACCTTGCTGGATCGCTGCGGCAGGCGATGGCCAACAAAGATGAAGAGTTGAAGAAGCTGCGGCGCGAGCTTGAAGAGATGCGCATGAAGAGTGCCGCGGGGGGCCTCGACGAATCTGTTGCAAGTGCAGCCGATGTGAAGGGCCTGAAGGTGGTGACGCATCGCGCGGACAACCTGGAGCGCGGACAACTTCGCACGCTGGTAGACAACCTGAAGCAGAAGCTGGGCGAAGGCGTGGTGGTGCTGGCATCGGCGCAGCCTGAAGGCAAGGTTGCAATTATTGCCGGAGTCACGCCGGGGCTGGTGAAACGCGTGCAGGCCGGAAAACTTGTTGGCGCGGTGGCAAAACTCGTCGGCGGATCGGGCGGCGGCAAGCCTGAGATTGCCGAGGCCGGCGGCAAAGATCAATCGCAAATTGATGCGGCGCTCAAGGCTGCGCCCGCAATTGTGGGCGAGCTGCTGGGATAGGCGGGGAGCTCACTGGCCTCGAGTCGTGGCTTCCCACCCCTCCACATGAAACCGTGGAAGGATGGGGCGCAGAGATGTGTGCTGCGAGCCGGCGACAGCTCAGCGGATCTTGAAGTTGTAGCCGATTCCGATCGAAAAGATGGGATAAACCTTGAGCGGGTTCAGATCGTTCTTGTATTTTGCGATCTGAGACTGAAGGTTCGATTGCACGTCGGGGTCATTGGCGACGTTCTGGCAGTTTGCCGTGCCCTGGGGATTGGAGCAGACCTGGCCCGAGGTAAGAGCTATGTTGAGGTCTGGCGTGCCCACGAAGGCCGCGCCAAGTTCAAAAGGAACGGAGAAGTGTCCGCCCCGGCGCGAAATGAGATTGCCCCATCCCGTAGTCATGGTGAAGGCGGGGTTTTGTGCGTTCAGGCCGAGGGTGCCGGCGCCTTGCACGGGCGCAGTTGGCGACGAGTAGTAGGTGGTGTTGTTGAGTGTGAAAGACGTTCCACCGCTTACCGTGACCGACGCGTTGGCCGAGTTCTGGTTGTAGAACAGAACGCCGGGGCTGAAACGCAGACCGTGATAAGGGAAAGGATACAAGTCAACGGAGACGCCCGCGCTGGCAAGGTTGAGTTTGCCGTTCAGGGTCAATCCATTGGTGCTGACGTTGCTCACCGTGTAGTTAAAGACGTTTCCCACACCGCGGATATTCATATACTTATTCAAATTGGTGGCGGCCTGCAGGTTAATGCCGCCGGCCCCGATGCCGGCGCTCAAACCCAGCCGGGAAAACGGCGCCGGAGAGCTTTCGTTCACCTGGGGGGTGGACGAAGGCTTCGCGGCAGCGCTCGAACCATCCACGACAGCGGAGCTTGACGAAGCGGAACTGGAAGAAGTGGGATCGGTGTTTGAACTGGTCAGAGCAAAGGCAGCCGGTGACGCGGCCGCGAAGGCGAGTAATAGAAATAGGGTCTTACGCATCGGTAGGTCTCCTGAATAAAGGCAAATTGGGCTTGGGCGCCAACTTTGCAGTCGAGCGTCCCATTCTTCTAATCAAAGCGAACAGGCAAAACGGCAACGAGCATGCCGTGAGCAATGAGCCCATGTTTCCTGAGAGTTTGGTCAGATGCTAGCAGTCATAGAAAAGCAAATCAACAGAACAACCAGCGGGTTGTATGAAAATTCAGCAAAGCAAACAAAGATAAAGCCACTGCGGCACGATCGTCCGGCTGCGCAAACAGGCGGCGAATGCCGTAAGCTGGGCGCATGGCAAGGCGAGTGCGAACTTTGTTTAAGCAAAGTTCATTCAAGATTGAGCGGCTGCGTAAACGGCTGCTGCAGTGGTACGACGACAACAAGCGCGACCTGCCGTGGCGCGCGAGCCGCGACCCGTACGCCATCTGGGTTTCAGAGATCATGCTGCAGCAAACGCGCGTTGTAGTGGTGGTGGAACGGTACCAGGCATTTCTCAAAAGATTTCCATCGCTGATTTCGCTGGCACTGGCCAACGAAGATGAAGTGCTGGCGCTGTGGAGCGGGCTGGGCTATTACCGCCGGGCTCGCATGTTGCACAAGGCCGCGCAATTTGTGGCCCAGAATTACTACGGCAGCCTGCCCAGAAAGGCAGAAGAACTGCGGGAGCTGCCGGGGATTGGCGAGTACACCGCCGCTGCAATCGCGAGTATCGCGCACGGCGAACCGGTTGCCGTGGTAGATGGCAACGTTGAGCGAGTGCTGAGCCGCCTGTCCGGGTGGGATGAGAGCCCCAGTCTGCGGCGAAAAGTCAGCGAGCTCGCGGCACGGATGGTGGATCCGGCGCGGGCCGGCGATTTTAACCAGGCAGTGATGGAGCTGGGAGCGGTGGTTTGCCTGCCGCGCTCGCCGCGGTGCATTGCGTGCCCCGTGGCCGCTGACTGCAATACGCGCGGCGAACACAAAACCGAAAAGCGCGCGCCGATGAAGAGCGTTGAGGTTGCGCACGCACTCTCGGTGCGCACATCGGTAAAGAAGACGGCGCACGATCGCGGAGGACGCGAGGTGCTGCTGGAACAGCGGCCTGCGACGGTGAGCGTGATGCCGGGAATGTGGGAGCTGCCGCAACTGAACGAAGCCGAGGTGCCTCCAGAGGACCTGCGAATGACGGTGCGTCACGCGATCATGCAGATCAACTACTACGTGCGCATACGAACAGTGTTTGAGGACGACGTGGCAAGACTGACGGCGGTGAAGGGCAAGCGGCGATGGGTTCCGCTCGGCGAAGTGGCGGAGATTGCACTGACGGGCCTGGCGCGCAAGGTGCTTACGCGCGCGCATCTACTGCAAACGGCGCCGCTCGATATTATTGCGCCGGCATGGGATGAAGAAATAGTCTGAGCGAGTATGGGCTTCTCTCGAAGTTCAACGATTGGGCACAACTTCCATCGAGACTCGACCCAGCTCATTTTCGGACGCTGGCGGCACCACTGGACGGTTGGGCGATCCTGGCCTGCAATACCCCGTCCATTACAATCAAAAGTGAATGGCACTCGACTTTTTAGGCAATCTTGAACGTACGGATATGTGCGGCACGCTGCGCGCCGCCGATGCAGGCAGGCAGGTGGTTTTGATGGGCTGGGTCAACCGGCGCCGCGACCACGGAAACCTGATCTTTCTCGACGTGCGCGACCGCACCGGCATTGCGCAGGTGGTTCTCGACAAGGAACTGACGCCCGACGGTCACGCGCGCGGCGAGCAGGTGCGGCCGGAGTATGTTGTGGCCGCGGTGGGCAAGGTGCGGCTGCGCGGCCCCGACGCCATCAACCCCAAAATGCCCACCGGCGAGGTTGAGATTGAGGCCACCGAGCTGCGCGTTCTCAACGACACGCGCCTTGCGCCGTTCTCGCCGGCTGAAGAGGCAATCCAAAACGAGGAAGTGCGGCTCAAGTTCCGCTACATCGACCTGCGCCGGCCCGAGATGCAGCGCAACTTCAAGCTGCGCCACGACATTACGCTGGCCGTTCGCGAGAGCCTCAGCAGCCAGGGCTTTCTCGAGATCGAGACGCCCATCCTCACCAAGTCGACGCCCGAGGGCGCGCGCGATTTTCTGGTTCCCAGCCGCGTCCATCCCGGCGAATTTTACGCGCTGCCGCAGAGCCCGCAAATCTTCAAGCAGATCCTCATGATCTCCGGCTTCGACCGGTACTTCCAAATCGCCCGCTGCTTCCGTGACGAGGATCTTCGCGCCGACCGCCAGCTTGAGTTTACGCAGGTAGATCTCGAAATGAGCTATCCGCGCCGCGAGCACGTGTTTGGCGTGGTAGAGAAATTTGTAGCGGCGGCGTTTGCCGCGGCGGGCGTAACTTTGCCTACGCCGTTCCCGCGCATTACGTATGACGACTCGATGCGCAACTTCGGCACCGACAAGCCCGACCTGCGCGTGCCGGGACTCACCGATGTGCGCCCCGCATTTACCGATGAGAACCTGGCGACGCTGCAGATAGATCCCGCGCTGCCGGTGGTGGCGCTGCGCATTCCCAACGTGGGCGAGCTCAGCCGCAAGGAGCGCGAAGACAATCATCCGCAATTCGATCAGAAAAAGGGCGCGAAGTTTATTGACGATTTCAAGCGGCTGGCGAAGAGCATGCCCGAGGCCGCGGCGAAGGTGCGCGAGCTTGCAGGCGCGGCCGATGCCGATTTTGTGATTGTGGTGGCCGGCGATCCTGCGCATCCCGTCAAGGCCAGTGACACCAAGTTTCCTGGGCGCCTGTCGGAACGCGAGATTAACGTGTATGCAGCCGCGGGCAACTTCCGCAGCGAGCTTACCAAGAAGTATGCGGAGAAACACGGCGCCTTCAAGATCACCGACACGACCGTCGACTTGGCAGCCGTGCGCAGTGGTGGAAAATTACTGGAAGACGCCAAGGTGAAGTGGGGAGCGCAAGTCATTGACGATTGGATGAATAACGCAAAAGATCCTGCCGATGGCTCGGCGGCTTTTCAACCCATCTGGATCGTGGACTTCCCGATGTTCGAGTATGACGTCGCTACGGGCAAATGGATGCCGGCGCATCATCCGTTCACCGCGCCCTACGAAGCCGATATGGCGAACCTGGTGAGCGACCCGGCCAGCGTGCGCGCCGACTGTTATGACCTGGCGATGAACGGCCTCGAGCTTGGGTCGGGATCAATCCGCATTCACCGCAAGGATGTGCAGCAGCAGATATTTGCCTCGCTCGGAATCTCAGAAGAAGAGGCGCGCAAGCGCTTCGGATTCTTCCTCGATGCGCTGGAGTACGGCACGCCTCCACACGGCGGCATTGCGCTGGGGCTCGATCGCATAGTGATGCTGCTGGCCGGCGCGGCCAATCTTCGCGAGGTGATCGCGTTCCCCAAGACGGCCAAGGCGATTGATTTGATGGCCGACGCACCGACGACAGTAACCGATCAGCAACTGCGCGAGCTGGGAATTAAGGTTGCGAAGAGCTAGGGGATTCTACGCCCGATCCAACTCCGCAAAAAGCTCACTCAGCACCACGCGAATCGGCGTGTCCGGCACGGTAAGTTCGCCTGATGCCACTTCTTCTAGCGCGAAGCCGGAGTAACGATAAGCAATGCGAGCCTCCGGATCGACGATCCAGATGTGCTCGACTCCAAACCCGCGGTATTCCGCAGCTTTTGCCCGCATCGCCGTCAGTGAGTCTTCGGGAGAAAGTATCTCGATAGCGATCAGAGGCGGCGTGGTGACATAGCCTTCAAATCGATCGCCTCGCCGCGTGACCAGAACATCGGGTACCCGGAATTTGCTCGCCTGAGTCTGGGTCCTTAACTCGGGGAAAACCTCGACGCCCCACTTGTCACGATTAATTGCAAACAGCACGGTCAGGAACCGCTGAAGAATCGAGTGCTCTTTCTCGCCCAAATTCCGCTCCTCGATATGCCCGTCTACGTACTCGCGGTCCGGGCTCCAGCTCGTGCGCAGGTATTCCCGCACAGTCCAGAGTTCTTCCGTGTTGGGCAGCGTGGCCATGCCAATAGTATGCGCCAAGCCCGTTAGGAATCCAAACTCGCTCTAAGCCCACTCGCCTTTGCGCATCAGCGGCTCGATGCTGCCGGTTGCGGTGATTCCGTCGATGTCGAGCTCGCCCGACCCGATCATCCAGTCCACGTGAATCAGGCTCTCGTTGGCGCCGCGGGTGGCTAGTTCTTCTTTCGATAACTTGTCGCCGTTGCGCACGCATGACGAATAAGACTGGCCGAGCGCGATGTGCGATGCTGCGTTCTCATCGAAGAGCGTGTTGAGGAAGATGACGCCGCTCTGCGCAATCGGCGAGGAATGCGGAACGAGTGCTACTTCACCCAGCCGCCGCGCGCCCTCGTCGGTGTCGATGAGTTTCTCAAGCACTTCCTGCCCGCGCGTGGCTTTGGCCTCGACAATGCGGCCCTCGGCGAAGCGCACCTGGATACCCTCGATCATGGTTCCCATGTGCGAGAGCGGCTTGGTGGCCGTGATGGTGCCTTCGGCGCGCGCCTTGTGCGGCGTGCTGAAGACCTCTTCCGTCGGCATGTTGGGGATACAGTAGTTGCCGTTGCCGGCTGTGGTGCCTCCGCCGAGCCAGAGATGATCGTCGGCCAGGCCGAGCTTGAAGTCCGTCCCCGGCCCGCGATATTGAAGCGCGGCGTAGCGCTTCTCGTTGAGTATTTTCGCGCGCTTCTGCAGGCCGGCATCGTGGGTTTTCCACGCCCCTACCGGGTCGTCGCCGCCGATGCGCGTGGTGGCGAAGATAAGGTCCCAGAGCTTGGCCAGCGCCGCATCGGGCGGCTCGTTGGGGAAAATGGCCGCGGCCCATGCGGGCGTGGCGCTGGCAATGATGGTCCAGTTAATTTCGTGGCGCGTAATGAGCTCGAGCGCGGGGCGATAGGCAATTGAGACAGCGCGATTGGCCCGGCCCACTTTGTTGGAATCTTCATTCGCGAGCAGCGAGGGATTGCCGCCGGCGATGGCCAGGCGCGCAGTGCCCGCCCTGAACGCTGCGACCATGCCGTCGTAAAGCCAGCCGGGCGCGCGGTCAAAGCTCGCTTCGGGTGCAAAATGGTAGCGCGCCAGCGTGGCTTCGTCGTCGGTGTAGAGAGTAGTCACCAGCGTAGCGCCGGCGCGGTACGCGTGTTCGGTAATGCGCCGGGCCAGTGGCAGCGCGTCGAGCGAGGCAGTCATCAGCAGTTCCTGCCCGGCCTTGAGCCCCAGGCCCACCTTGACCGCAACTTCCGCCAGTTGATCGATTTTTTCTTCTAGGGTTTTGTCGATTACGACCGCTGCGTGAGCCATCTTTTTCCTCCACGTTTCCCCAACCACAAGAGTAAATGGCTGGGTTTGCCGGGCTCAAACGGCCCCGGCGCGTAACGGAACGATTCCAGCGGCATTTCCGTACCTCAATCTCGATGAAAGAATCTCTTAATTCCGATTGGGTTGAGCAGCAGGTTGAGCGAACATCGGCGGCGTGGCACGCATGCGCCGGCCTGCCGCTGCCGCAGGCAACGCACTACTCCACGCGCGATCAGCTCCGGCGCGAAGCTGAGTACGACCGCGCGATGCACTTGGTCGAGCGCGAGTCCGAATCGGTCAAAATTGGAGGCGGGACTGGAGGCAGGCAGAACCGCGCCGGAAGGCTGGCCGCGCAGGAGCGCATTCTGGTCGTGTTCGGCGAGTTTGCCACCGTGGCGCTGTCGTTACCGCCCGAAGCCGTAGACCTTATTACCGGCATTTTTCTGCCCGCCGGCACTGAGTTTGCCCGCCGCTCCCGGCAATTCGACCCCCAACTGACCATGGAGTCGATCATCCAGGCCTGCCGCAACGCATGGACAGTATGCGGCCTGCAGCCTCTCCTCGGCGAGCCGGCAGCCGTTACGCCCTCGATCATCGGCTACAGCCTGCTTTACCCCTATACCGACAACTATCTCGATGCCGAAAGCACGTCATCGGCCGCCAGGCGCGAGTTCTGTACGCGCTTCCGCCAGCGGCTCCGCGGAGTAATGCTGCCGCCCGCTTGCGCGCACGAGTCTGCAGTATGGGCACTCGTCGAGATGGTTGAAGGCCAGTATCCGCGCGCGCAGTTTCCGCAGGTCTTTGAAAGCATGCTGGCAATCCACCAGGCGCAGGAAGAAAGCATCGCCCAGTTGACCAAGAAGAGCGCAGGGCTGCGCTTGCCGTGGCTCGTGCGCAACAAGTTTTTCCGGCCGCGGCTCGATGGCGCGCCATCCGCCGAGCGCATTCTGGCGATCAGTTGCGCCAAGGGCGGAACCTCGGTACTGGCTGACGCATGTCTCGCGCGCGGCTGGGTCACAGAGCCGGAGAGCCGGCTTGCCTTCGACTGGGGCGCGCTGCTTCAGCTTGGCGACGATCTGCAGGATGTGCGCGAGGATTTGCGCCATGGCTCGGCCACGCTGTTTACATGTGCTATAGCCGGGGGACTGCCGCTCGACGCAATCGTTCGCCAGTTGCTGAACTTCAGCGAGCGCGTGGGGGCGGGGATGGATGAGTTTGCCGAGGGCTCGCCTGCGCTCAAGAATCTATTGCGCACCAGCTGGCGGTCGCTGATTATTGCGGCCATCGCCAACGCGCGCGAATTTTTTACGCCGGCTTTTGTGCGCGAGATCGAAACCACCGCGCAATTCCGCTTCAGCTTTCTCGCCCGGCGGCATAAACATGTAAGCCGGCGCAAGGGGCTCTACGCGAACGTGTTCGAGATTCTGAGCGAATCGTGTGAAGATGCGCCTGTATCGAAGGTGGCGTTGTGTGAAGAGGTTTCGGCGGCGGTTTGAGGGAGCTGAGTTCGTGCTTTCCCACCCATTCCGCGATGAAGCCGCGAAATACATGGGGCACGGTGCCTTCGCGCAAAGGTTCTTTCGCCCGCCGATGCCGGCTAGTACTGGTCGCCGAAGGCCGGGTCCACGGGGTTCTCAAACAGCGAGGCGTCGCGCGTCACGATCGTAAGCCCTGAAGGCGTAACAAAATAACGGCGCTTGTCTTCAACCGGGTCGTAGCCGATAACCGTCCCTTCGGGAATGTGCACGTCGCGGTCGATGATGGCGCGCCGGACGCGGCAGTGCCGGCCGATGCTCACGTGCGAAAAAATAATGCTCGAGTCAACTTCGGAGTAGGAGTTGACGCGCACATCCTGCGAGAGCACCGAGTTTGAAACCAGCGAACCGGAAATAATGGCGCCGGCGGTAATGATTGAGTTCACCGCCATGCCCGAGCGGCCGGGCTCGCCGAAGACGAACTTGGCCGGCGGATACTGGCGCACCCGCGTGCGGATCGGCCAGCTCTTGTCGTAAAGGTTGAAGATTGGCGAAACCGAGCAAAGGTCCATGTTGGCTTCGTAGTAGGCGTCGAGCGTGCCCACATCGCGCCAGTAAAGCGCCTGCTTCTTGTTCTCGTCCACAAAGCTGTAGGCCACCATCTTTTTCTGGCCCAGCATGGCCGGCAGAATATTGTGGCCAAAGTCGTGCTTCGAGTCGGGGTCGTCGGCATCGGCGATCAGCGCCTTCAGCAGGCATTCGGTGTTAAAGATGTAAATGCCCATTGAGGCATCCACGGCATTCGGATTGAAGGGCGAACGGAAGCTGGTCGAGGCCGGCTTCTCCTGAAAGCCTCGTATCTCGCCCGTCGGACCCACTTCAACCACGCCAAAGCGCGAAACCTCGTCGGGCGCAATCGGCAGCGTGGCCAGGGTCACATCGGCATTGGTTTCCTTGTGGTGGGCCAGCATGCGGCTGTAGTCCATTTTGTAAATGTGGTCGCCCGAGAGAATAATCACGTGATCCGGCTGCTCGCTGCCAATGGAGTAAATATTCTGATAAACCGCGTCGGCCGTCCCCATGTACCAGTTGGCGCCGGTGCGCTGCATGGGCGGCAACAGCTCAAAAAACTCACCCAGCTCCTGCGCCACAATGCCGGTCCAGCCTTCGCGAATGTGCCGGTTGAGCGAAAGCGCCTTGTATTGCGTGAGCACATATACCCGCCGCAGGCCGGAATTAATGCAGTTTGAAAGCGTGATATCGATAATGCGATAGTGGCCGCCGAACGGCACGGCCGGCTTGGCGCGATCGCGCGTAAGAGGAAACAGACGTTCCCCGGCGCCGCCTGCCAGCAATACTCCCAGGGTGTCTTTCATGTCCATTGCTCCCCCCGACCTTGGTTCCTTGTCATGACCTCATCCCGCCCGTTGACGTGCAGCAATCCGGAGAAGGATCTCAAGTCCGGAGGCTCTTGTCGATGATGATATCGAACGCTGGAGAATACCACACGAACGTAAATATTCGTCCAGCCTGGGTGTGGATGATGTTTTAGCCTGCCGAGTTGGCCGGCGTCAACCGTGGCGGGGAGGACATCGCCCGGCGCTCGTCATTTCGTCAGCCTGCCCATGCGGCGGACAAGGCCGCAGAAATGCTGCAATTCAGGTGCGGAGCCCAAGGCCAGAACTACCAGCCGGAAATCCAGTTCGCCTTGCGCGTTGACCGCTTGTGGCCGGTGAACTTGTATTGCGCCCCCACCGAGATGGCGAAATTAACGTCGAACTGGTTGAAAGACTGTGACGTGTAGGGGGCATCGTTGAAGTTGTAATGGGTGAGGATGGCGTCGGGCGTGATGCGGAAGACCCAATGCTCCGAGCGGTTGAGGTCCAGGTGGCCGCCGATGATGGCGGCGGGCGCAATCTGGTTGTGGTAGAAGCCGACAACCGCCGGTGGATTGCCCAACAGGTCCCTTTGGAAGATGCCATCGGCACCGCCGGCCATAACGTGCGCAATCAGCGCTCCGTGCTTGTTGTGCGGCCCCAGCCATTGCACGCCGCCGGTAAAGAGATACTGGCTGACGAGCGGCCCCTTGATTGGTCCACCGTTGGAGTTCGCTGCGTTGGGCGCCGCGCCGCTGGTGCCCACGTAACCGCGGCCTGAAGCCTCAAGGCCCCAGTTGCGGGTGAGCCAGAAAGAGCCTTCCGCGTCAAGCCCGCCCAGGTTCGCGCCCTGCAACAGGGTCGGCCCGGCCTTCATATGGTCGTAGGCCATCCCCACCGACACATCGTAGCGGTTGTCGTAACGGACCTTCGCGAGCGGGTCGATCTGGATATATTCGGGAGCCACAGGCGCCTGATCTTCGGCCTGCGAAGCGGCGGGTTGCTGGCTCGAACTTGAACTCTGTGCCTGCATCCGCGCACCGGCACACAGGGCCATGGCGGCAAGGGCTGCTGAAATGACAAAAAACCTTACTGGGAAACGCATCATCATCCAGCTTACAAGACCATACCGGCGAGGGACAACGCGGCGGCTGGCCGGGTTGCGTTGAGTCAGGGTTCGCATTTCTCCATTTGACGCGCCCACGCGAGATACCGCACTGTCTTGAAAATCTCTTCGGCGTTCATTAACGCGGTATGCCCCCCTGTCTCGCGCTCAAACGAGGGCGCCGCGTGGACCCGCCACTCGATGGGCGTATGGCTCAGGATCAGGGCCGCGCGCTCGATGTGCCACTCGTTCGAAATCACCTCGGCCGAGCGCCAGCCATGCTCATTCATGATCCGCTCGGAGTAGCAGACGTTCTGAATGGTGTCTTGCGCCTCCGGCTCCACGAACACGGCCGACTCGGGGATGCCCTGTGCCTCCGCGGCGTGCGCCATCACCTGCGCCTCGCGGAACCGGTTGCGGGCAGATCCGCCGCTGAAGATGATGCGGGGGGCGATGCCGCGCTCGTACTCATGCACGGCCTCGGTAGTGCGGGCCAGGCCGCGCGGGGTGGGGTTACCGTCATCGTCGGCCGGTGTGCCGAGCACAATGATGGCGTCAAAGCGCGTAAGCGAGGTATTGGACGCGGGCGCGAATCGGCGGGCGAGAACTGCCCAGGCGAAGAGAAGCAAAATGGCAAGAATTGCGCCAAGAACGCCGCGGGCTCGCCAGCTCAACCGTCTGCGTTTAGGTGCCGGCCGCCGTCCTGTACGTTTCACAGGACGGTGAGGTGCCGTGCGTTTCTTGCCCGATGGGGGTGCGGCGCTCAATCCGAAACGTCTCCAGCTTCAACTCTAAACTGCCACCGTCCACCGTTCACCGTTCACCGGAAAGGTCCAGCGGTTCGCCCCATGCCGAAAACACAATCTCATCGAGCGGCTTGCGGCTGCGGGGCGCAAGCTCGCGCTTGATCAGCTCCTCATTGCCCAGGGTCTCGGGATCGTCCTGATAACCGAGAGCGATCGCCGCGGCAATCTGGTAGTCTTCCGGAACCTCAAGCAGCGTTCGCGCCTTCTCGCGGTCCACTCCACCCATCTGGTGGGTCGTCATGCCCAGCGCCGCAGCCTGTAGAACCAGGTAAGCACACGCCGCGCCCAGGTCGTAGAACGCAAAGTGGTTGGGCGAGCCATTGCTCATATTTGCCTTGGCCAGGCCCAGGATCAGCACCGGCGCTTTGGGCGCCCAGGCCTGGTTAAAACCCATCAGCGACTCGCGGATCTTGTCGTGGGTGCTGGTTCCGGGCAGGCCCACAATGTACCGCCAGGGCTGCTCGTTGTTTGAAGAAGGCGCCCAGCGCGACGCTTCAAAGATGCGTTGCAGGTCCTGCTTGCTCACTTCGCGCGGTGAAAAGGCGCGGGCGCTCCAGCGCTCATGAATAAAGGGCACGACGCCCTCAACCTTCGGCGCGTGCTTTGACTTGCTTACTTCGCTGGCGGTAATGGGCATGAACGAGTGCTCCTGGGCGAGGGAAAGTTGGAGATTCTGTTATTTGATTCAAAACGGCAGGTTGGAGATTCCGGGAGTGGCGCAGCAGCATGTAGCGCCGGGCCCCAGCCCGGGGTCCCCAACGAATGGTCGGTTTTTTCGTTGGGGTGGTAGCCCGGCGCTACGACTGCTCACGGGTAAATCCTGTGCAGCGTCCTTGCGAACGGAATGGTCTCGCGGACGTGGTCGAGGCCACAGATCCACGCGACCGCGCGCTCAATGCCCATGCCGAAGCCCGAGTGCGGCACGCTGCCGTAACGGCGCAGGTCAAGGTACCACTGGAAGGCGTCCATTGGCAGGTTGTGCTTCTCGATGCGGCTCTTGAGCAGCTCGTAGCTTGAGACGCGCTGCGAGCCGCCGATGATTTCGCCGTAACCCTCGGGCGCCAGCACATCCACGCACAGCGCATAGCGCGAGTCCTTAGGGTCTGGCTCCATGTAAAAGGCCTTCACGTCGGCAGGGTAGCGATTCACCATCACCGGCCGGTCGTATTGCAAGCTGAGCCAGGTCTCGTCGGGCGAGCCAAAGTCGTTGCCGTACTCGAAAGGAGCCTCCAGGTGGCCGTCCTTGTGGGCCTGGTTCAGCATCTCGGCGGCCTCGTCGTAGCGCAGCCGCGGAAAGGGCGGCTTGATGGTTTCGAGCTTGGCCGGGTCGCGGCCTATCGTCACCAACTCAGGCGCGCGGTTCTTCAGCACGCTCTGCACAATGTGCGAGAGAAAGTTCTCGGCTAGCTCCAACAGCCCATCGAGGTCCATAAAAGCCACTTCCGGCTCAATCATCCAGAACTCCGTCAGGTGGCGGCGGGTCTTCGATTTCTCCGCGCGAAAAGTTGGGCCAAAGCTGTAAACCTTGCCCAGCGCCAGCGCGGTTGACTCAACGTAAAGCTGCCCGGACTGGGTAAGGAACGCCGGATCGCCGAAGTAATCCACAGGGAAAAGTGTTGAAGTGCCCTCGCAGGCCGCCGGGGTCAAAATAGGCGGATCGGTGCGGATAAAGCCGTTCGTATCGAAATATTCAGCCGCCGCGCGCATGATCTCGGCCCTGATGCGCAGAATGGCCGACTGCCGTGGCGTTCGCACCCACAGGTGACGGTGCTCCATCAAAAAGTCGACCCCATGCTCCTTGAGCGAGATCGGATAGGGGTCGGTCTCCGGAACGCGATGAACGACTTCAATGTTCTCCACGTCCAATTCATAGCCGCCCGGCGCGCGTTTATCCGCGCGAACCTTGCCCTGCACGATCACGCTCGACTCTTGTGTGAGGCCTTTGAGCGATTCGAATACCTCGGCAGGGACGCTTTTCACGTGGGCAACGCCCTGAATGGTGCCTGTTCCGTCGCGAAAGATAGGAAAAAGCAGTTTGCCGCTCTCGCGCTGGTTATAAAGCCAGCCGCGCAGCGTCACGGAACGGCCTTCAAAGGCGCCGATGCCTGCGATTGTGGCCAAAGGATGCGGGCTATTTTCACCAACGGACTCAGGAACGGGAACTTCAGCGGGGTCTGCCATGATGTTTTTTCTCTTATCTCTCTGGTTGCACGGGTATTCCCGGGCACTCTTTCCCGCGCAACAGGCATCGAAGCTGTTTAGAGCCGCTGCGCTGGACTTTCCAGAATAACGCGGTACACAGCCGCTTGGCCGGATTGCATTACTGGCTGGGTTTGTTTTGTAATACAGTAAGACTTTTTGATCATAGCAATATCGATATTCTTGAGACCTTGGCAAAGGCGAAGACAAAAGACACCAAGGAGGTACCAAAGCAGCGATGAGTGACCATGCTGAAGTCGCAATTGACGAGATCCAGAAAACTCAGGCCGATCCTGAAACCGCCGAGCGATTCATCTCGGAAAAGCATATCGGCGACCGAATCCGCCGCCTGCGGTTGAAGAAATCGATGGGACTGGTGGAATTGGGCAGGCACACGGGCCTGTCGGCCAGCTTTCTTTCCCAGCTTGAAACCGGCAGAGTGGTGCCGACCCTGCGCAACCTGGCGCGAATCGCCATGGTTTTCTCAAAGGATCTTTCCTACTTCTTTGAGAGCGAGCCCGCCGCGATCTTCCGCGTGCACCGCCAGAAGGATCGTGTGCGGCTGCCGCAGACGGGCGTGGAGCCGCCGACCTATACCTTCGAGAGCCTGGGATTCATGGTGCCCGACCGGTATATGGACCCGTACTTAGCCGAGTTCATCCCCATGACAGAGGGGGTTGAGCCGAAGGCCCACGTTCATCCCGGCTTTGAGTTTCTTTACGTGCTTCAGGGAGAACTTGACGTCACTCACAGCGACCACCACGCCAGGCTTGCTGCGGGCGATGCCGTGTATTTCGATTCCGCCACTCCGCACTCGTACCGTTGCGCGGGGCAATCGCCGACAGGCGCCATCATTGTAACCATGCATCAGCCGTTGCAGCCGCAGCCCGCACGCCACCAGGCCGCAGGCGCCAACGGGGGCCCGCGGCCGCTGACCGCAGTGCCGCCGCGAGCCAATGGCAACGGCGGCGAAGAGCGGGCTGAGACCACGTTTTAGGCCGCGCGAGTAGCGCTGGAGACCGGTGCTACTCGCTTATTCGCTGGATCCGTCCTCGTCCGCGGGCAGAAACTCGTAGCTCACAAACGCCAGGCTCTTTGAATCGGGCGACCAGCTCGCCACGTTCATTGAGCCCTCGCCACCGACAATGTTCGTCAGCACGAGAATGCTCGAGTCGCTAACGGAAAGTATGCGCAGCGCCACGTCTTTGTTGGCCGCGTGCGTGGTCACGTCGGGCGGGTACGAGATAAACACGATCGACTTGCCGTCGGGCGAAGGGTGCGGTGTCCAGTTGCGAAAGTTATCGTGCGTCACCTGCTCCACGCCGCTGCCATCGGCATTCATGCGCGCAATCTGCATTCCGCCCCAGCGATCGGTGTTGAAGTAAATGTACCGGCCGTCGGGCGTGTAGTCGGGGTCGTCGCTGATGCCGGAGCCCGCGGTGAGCGCGGTCTCTGTGCCACCATCCAATGAGATTGCATAAATGTTCCCCCCGCCGTGGCTGGGCCGCGTAAAGAGGATGGTTTTTCCGTCGGGCGACCAGGAATGGAAGTAGGAGTCGGGATTGGCGGTGACGACGCGCGGCGTGCCGCCTGAAGTTGGAATGATGTACACGCGATTGCCCGGATTCGACGCCGTGGCGCAGGTGATCGCAAGCCACTTGCCGTCGGGCGAAAGGCCGTGACTGCCGTTGCAGCCCGTCGCTTCGCCAGTATCGATCTGCTCAGCAGTCACGCCTCGATCTCCGAGCCCGTCGGCGGCGACGCGGTACATTTTCCCATCCTGGACAAAGATGAGGGTCTTACCGTCGCGCGACCAGTTGGGCGCCATGGCTCTGGCACCCGCAGTGTAGGCCACCGTGGCTCGACGCGCGCCGGGGTCGATTCCGATCGCCTTAAGCGAACTGTAGAGAGCCAGCTGCGGCGGCCTGGCCGGCGCGACCAGAGGTGTGAGCTCGACGTGCGCGAAAGTCGCCGTCTCAACCGCATCGGGGTCGTGCGCCGAAAGCCCGATGCCCGCATAGAACGGCTCATCGAGATGCATCTTTGTTGCCGCGCCAACCTGGTGCAGCGGCTCGCCGTGCAGGCTCACGTACATGGTGAACTCGTCGCCGTGTTTCTCGATCCTCACCCGCCGCGGAGGGTCGATGTTTAGCTCGATGCTCTCTGTCGTCGCGCCCTTTGCGTCGCGAAATTGCAGCCCCGTCAGGCCCACCCCGTGCTGCGCCGCGTCCACGTAAGGACTGTCGGCGTCGAGGGTCTGCCTGAAGATCAAAATCGCCTTGCGATGCTCGCTATGCGTTCCTGCCTTTTCAGGGAAATCGATGTCGGCCGTCAGTGACATGTCGCCGGAGACCTTCTTCCAGAGGAAATGAAAACCGTCGGCGGTTCCCCACAAATTGGCGCCCGCCGAGTGGATGGTGTAAACGCCGGAGGCGCGGTCCAACGATGCCGTGCCAGCCGGAGTTACGCTACCCACATCAGACTGGCCTTCGAAAACTCCCACCTCCTGGGATTGCGCAAAGGCGAGAGGAATAGAGAAAAAAAGAGCGAGAGAAAACAGAACGCCAATCGATTTCAACGACACAAGAAGTCTCCTGCGAACGGATTGCCGCGTTGTAATTCGAGAATGCAGAGGGTGATTCCGGAGCGGCGAGCAAACTATAGGTTCGGCGGCGGGGGTTGTCAAACGAGGGAGAGCGGAGTTAGCGGGGTTAGCGGAGCTAGCGGAGTTAGAAACGCGGCTATTGGTCGTCGCCGTAAGTTGGATAGGGCTCGGGCTCGTTGCTGGTGGGG